>NZ_JALHBH010000085.1:0-52862 GCF_022836805.1 Pseudomonas sp. RGM 3321 | reverse complement strand
TCGTGCGGTTCTATAACGAGGGGCGATTGCACTCGACACTGGGCTACGTGCCGCCCAATCAGTATGAGCGGCAAGCGGCCTGACGATCACCGATTGAGGTGTCCGGAAAAAGTTGACCACTACAAAGTGCCTGCTTGCAGCGCTCGCGCCAACCACTCCTCCCACGTCATCTCCCAAATTTCCACCTCAAACCGTCCACCAACAAACTCCCCCTCCTGCGTGCTCACTTTGCGCATGCCTTCGCTGATCGAGATGCGCCGCGAAGCTTCATTGGGGGCGGCTTTGGGCACTTGCATCAGGGGCATGCCCATCACGTCGAACCACTGTCGATTGATCACGCGGCAGGCCTCTTTCATGTAGCCGTGGCCTTGCCAGTCCGGGTGCAGCCAGAAGCCGCGGTTGTTGCCGGGATGGGTCATCAGGGTGATGCTGCCGATGATGTCGCGGGGCGCGGTCTGCAGGCGGATCATCCAGTGCCACTCGGTGCCGTTTGCTATGGCGGGCAGTGCGACGTCCTGAATGTAGCGCAGCGCACCGTCCTGTGGATAAGGCCAGGGGACGCGGTTGTTCAGGTAGCGCACGATGTCCCATAGCGGAAAGCGTTGCTGAACCGCAGGCGCATCCTCGAGCTGCAGTGGCGTCAGCAGCAGACGCTCGGTGTGCAGCGTGGGGGTGATGGTCATGACGATGTCCCTATTCATCGAACGATGCTCACTGGATGAACGGTCCCGTATGCCGGGGATTTAAGTCGAACTGCTGGCTGCAGGCGAGGGTCTATCCAGCATCTTTTATACATCGGAAACCCCAGTGCCCAGAATCATTACGGATCAGACACCCCAAAGTGTGGTGGATGAGCAGCAAGTCAAATTGTTTGGCTCGCCCAAGGAACGGCTGGATTTTTATCGACGCGAAATTCATTACGAAACCACCAACCTCTCCAACCGCACCAACGCCTATTTGTCGGCGCAGTCATTCCTGGTGATCGCCTACGCGTCTTCGATGGCCAACATGAATACGGCCTGGGGCGCGATGTTTACGCTGGTAGTGCCGCCGATGCTGGCCTTGCTGGGGCTGCTTAGTACGCTGTTCGCCTGGCCGGGTATTCGGGCGGCGTGCGACATCATCCAGCACTGGCACCACAAACAGGCGCAACTGCTGCTCAGCGAGCCGGTCATCGGGCTGACCTATGACGACTCACCGTTGTTCAGCGATTGGGAATCCAGCGAAACCGGGCCGAAAAAGTCCTTGCTGTTCTCCAAGCGCAGTCCTTGGCTGTTCAGCTTTTTCTGGGTATTCTTCGGCGGGTTCGCAGTGTTTGTTCAGTTGATTGCGGACTGAGTCAGGTGCGGCCCTGTCATGTTCTTTGACGTGACTGACAGACTTGGGATGGGTAGATGTGACGGAGAGCGTCAGGGAAGGTATGCCCACGCTGGAGCACGAACGGTGTTTCAGTCATGCATTTTCGGCGATTATCCAGCCCTCTTCGCGAACAAGTTCGCTCCCACGGCCTCCGGCCAGAATCAAAAGCAGACTTGTATAGCGATGAGCGCTGGAGCATGGGCACGATCAGGATTCAGGCGACGGTCTTTGTCAGGCCGCCGCCCCCGGATCAGAAAACGTTGATCGGGTAGTCAACGAAGATGCGTGTCTCGTTGCCTTCGCTGTTGTACGCCAACGCATCATCCGAGACGCGCAGGAACGAGTTGCGCAGGCGGATCGAGAGGTCCTTGGCCGGGCCGCTCTGAACCACGTAGGTCAGTTGGCTGAAGATCTCGCGTTCGGTGCCATCGCCGCTTCCAGGCGTGCCGTCGTCAATGTTGTCGCCGCGTACATAAGCCGCTTTGTAGCTCAGACCGGGCAGGACCAGACCGGACAGGTCAACGCCGTAGGCCGCCTGCCACGAGCGCTCGTCCTTGCCGTTGAAGTCGGACCAGTAGGAGTTGGCGAGGTAGATGGTGTTGCCGCCATCACCAAAGCCGCCATCGTTGCGATAGCCGCCGTAGGCGTAGCCCATGTCGCCGGTGCTGCGCTGGTGTGCCAGGGTGAAGGAGTGGATGCCCACAGCCCAGGTCGCGGCCAGGCTCCAGATTTTGTTGTCACGCGCATCGCTGGTGGTGAAGTCCTTGTCCAGCTTGGTCTTGTAGCCGTTGAAGTCGAAGGTCAGCGACTGATCTTGCGGCAGGGCAAAGACGTAGTTCAGGTTGACGTACTGCTTCTTGAACACGTCTTCGTTGTCGGAGGCGTAGAAAGCGGCACTGAATGCATCGGTGAACTTGTAGCTGGCACCGTAGACGTTGATGCTTTTCAGATCACCGCTGTCGCGACCCTCAGCACTTTTACGCGCCTCCTGGGTGAAACGTCCGGCAACCACTTCAAGCCCGTCGATCTCTTTGGAGGTGATCATGGTGCCGGTGTAGCTTTCCGGCAGCAGACGGGAATTGTCGTAACTGAGCACCGGCAACTGAGGCATCTGGTCGCCGTACTTGATGACGGTATTGGAGATACGGGCCTTTACCGCCGCGCCTGCACGGGACAGGTCATCGGCAGCAGCGCCGCTGTCACCCTGCTTGAAGAAGTCGATGCCGCCATTGCCGCTGCGACCCTTGCCGCCATCCAGACGGATGCCGTACAGGACAAAGGCATCAACGCCGACGCCCACAGTGCCCTGAGTGAAACCGGACGCGAAGTTGCCCATGAAAGCCTGGCCCCATTCGGACTTGTCTTCACGGTCGTTTTTGTAGTCGCGATTGATGTAGGCGTTACGCAGGTTGACGATCAGCCTGCTGTCTTCGACGAGACCCTTTGAGTCTGCCTGTCCTTCGGCCATGGCCTGACTGGCGCTGATGATGCCCAAAGCGAACATGCCCATACGTTTGTTAAGCATCTTGTCTTCCTTTTCTGCGAATTGACACGCGCTGCAGCGACAGCCAATGGCTATCGGGGCCTCCAGCCTCTGAACAAGCAGTATAGAGGGGGCCGCGAATTCATCGCAGTGGACTGCCGATGCACGACGTAAAGGGTTGGGCCGCAGGCGGTGGGACGCGAATCCTATTCCCGACGCATGGGGGTGTCAAACACGCAGATGGCCGGCCTAGAGCGGCTCAGCCAAGGTTGTCGGAGCAATCAACACGCTCGGTCAACACGCGGAGCAACGCTTCGAGCTCGGCATCGTTGAGCAAACCCGCCGGGTAACGCTGTAACAACATTGCGCGAACATCCGGTCTGGATTTCACGGGCCTGGTCATCCTTAACCAATCCGCCACTAACTGGCGGGCCTCGTTACTGAGAGAAGCAGAAAAACCACGAGCACGCTGCTGGTTCATACCTGCGTTCATAACGAAAACCTCTTGATTTCATGAGGGGCTAAATCTACTCACGCCATATGACAGTCAAGCTAAGAAGACGAAGGTTTACCAACCTGCTTCAGGGCTAGCGCCCTGCGCATCTGTTACAGGATGTTACTCGACAGGTAAAAACAAAAAGCCCATCGGGTGATGGGCTTGGTACAGCAAGAACGGGACCAGTTGCCCCTATCGGATGTTACTAGTTATTTCTAACTAGGCGTTGTGAGGCGCCGGTTGCTGCTGCGTCAGACAGTGGATATTGCCGCCACCCAGCAGTAATTCGCGGCCAGGTGCCATCACCACTTCGTGCTCTGGAAACAGCGTTTGCAGGATCTCGCGGGCCTTTTCGTCCAGCGGATCGTCGAAGCTCGGCGCAATGATGCCGCCATTGACAATAAGGAAGTTCACATAGGACCCGGCCAAACGCACCGAAGGGTTGCGTTCCTGGCTGCCGTGCACCTGATCGACGCCTGCACATTCTTCTTCTGTGGCGAACAATGGGCCAGGAATCGGCATTTTATGAACGATAAACGCGCGCCCCTTTGCATCCAGTGTGTTTTCCAGAATACCCAGCGCCGCATGGCAACGTGAATAGTTGGGGTCTTCGGGATCATCGGTCCAAGCCAGTAACACCTCACCCGGACGGATGTAGCAGCAGAAATTATCCACATGCCCGTCGGTTTCGTCGTTGAACAGACCATCCGGCAGCCAGACGACTTTATCCACAGCCAGATAATCACCGAGGATTGCTTCGATCTGTTCTCGGGTCAGGTGCGGGTTGCGGTTGCGATTGAGCAGGCACTCTTCGGTGGTAATCAGCGTGCCTTCGCCGTCGACGTGAATCGAGCCGCCTTCCAGCACGAAGCCTTCGGTGACGTAACGCGGGCAGCGCTCGATTTCCAGTACCTTGCTGCCCAGCTGAGAGTCCAGATTCCACGGCGCATACAACCCGCCGTCGAAGCCACCCCAGGCATTGAATTCCCAGTTAACACCGCGTACTTCGCCACGCTCGTTGATGACGAACGTCGGGCCGCTGTCACGCACCCAGGCGTCGTTGCTGCTCATTTCCACGACCCGGATGTTCGGCATGTCCAACCGTGCGCGAGCGTTGTCGTACTGCGCAGCAGACACTCCCACGGTAACCGGCTCAAAGCGGGCGATGGCCTTGGCGATGGCAACGTGGGCGGCCTGGGCGGGCTTGCCGCCCAGGCGCCAGTTGTCCGGGCGCTCGGGCCAGACCATCCAGACCTGGGTTTGCGGTGCCCATTCGGCAGGCATGTGGAAACCGTCGGCGCGTGGCGTGCTATTGAGCGTGGTCATGACGATCAGGACTCCAGCGAACCGTCGAGGGTCTTCACCGCGCCGTACAGGTTCGGGCGGCGATCACGGAACGTGCCCCACGCGCTGCGAATATGCTCCAGCTCGTCGAGGTCAAAGCTGTGGACCAGCACGCCTTCTTCGGTTTCGTTGAGCTCGGCGACTTTTTCACCGAACTGGTTGGCGATGAACGACGAGCCATAGAAGGTGATGTCGTAGCCATCCTGCTCTTCGTTACCGATGCGGTTGCTGGCGATCAGCGGCATCAGGTTCGCGCCGGCGTGACCTTGCTGCACGCGCTGCCAATGGTCGCGCGAGCTGATGGTCTTGTCATGCGGCTCGCTGCCGATGGCGGTCGGGTAGAACAGAATTTCTGCGCCCTGCAACGCCATGCTGCGTGCGCACTCCGGGAACCACTGGTCCCAGCAGATACCGACGCCGATTTTCGCGTAGCGGGTCTGCCAGACCTTGAAGCCGGTGTCGCCCGGGTTGAAGTAGTACTTTTCGTGGTAGCCGGGGCCGTCCGGGATGTGGCTCTTGCGGTAGATGCCCAGGTTAGTACCGTCTGCATCGATGATCGCGATGGTGTTGAAACGTGCACGCCCGGCCAGCTCGAAGAAGCTGATCGGCAGAACAACTTGCAGCTCTTTGGCGAGTTTCTGGAAATGCTTGATTGCGACGTTGGATTCGATAGTAGTCGCCAATTGTAGATAGTCCGGGTTCGGCTTCTGGCAGAAGTACGGGGTTTCAAACAGTTCCTGAATCAGGATGATCTGTGCACCCTTGGCGGCAGCTTCACGCACCAGCTTTTCAGCGGTCTCGATGTTGGCTTCCAGATCCCAGGAACAGGCCATCTGGGTAGCAGCGACAGAAACGATACGGCTCATGAAAATATCTCCAGGGGCGGGTACAAAGGACTTAACACCATAACAGACAGGCGATGACGATTATGAACATCTTTATAGCGGATATAAATCGGTGTTAAAAGCTTATTATTTGCTTACCATGAATTCATTTGTAGATTTTACCGATATTAATCCGCTTAAGACTCATGACCGCGCTCATTCCTACGAGCTGGGTGTGACGCGACGGCCCTTCGCGAACAAGTTCGTTCCTACGGCCTTCGGCCAGAATCAAAAACAGATCCGGGTATGGCGGTAGTGCCCCGTCAGGCACCACCTATCGTACCCATGCTCCGCGTGGGTATGCCGTTCTGAACGCTCTGCGTCCTCTATTCCAGTTCGCGCAGCACCTTCGATACGTTATCGACGAAAAAATCCACGCTTTGCCGGGTCGTGCACATCGGGGGTTTGATTTTGAGGATGTTCAAATGGTCACCGGTCGGCTGCATGAAGATGCCCAGTTCACGCAGGCGTTCGCAAAGCTGCGCGGTTTCTTCTGTGGCGGGCTCGAGGGTCTGACGGTCGCGGACCAGCTCCATGCCCAGATAAAACCCCATGCCATGTACCGCGCCTACCAGCGGATGTTTATCGGCCAGTGCCAGCAGGCGCGCCTTGAAGTGATCGCCCACGAGCCGGGCGTTGTCCCAGAGCTTTTCTTCCTCCATGACGTCCAGCACCGCCATGCCGATACGGCAACTGACCGGGCTGCCACCGGATGAGGAAAAGAAATAGCCCTCGGCTTCCAGCGCCTCGGCGATCTCACGACGGGTGATGACCGCGCCCAACGGATGGCCGTTGCCCATACCCTTGGCCATGCTGATGATGTCCGGCACCACGCCCTGCTCTTCGAAGCTCCAGAAGTAATGCCCCAGACGGCCGTAACCCACCTGCACCTCATCGGCAATGCATACACCACCCGCAGCGCGAATCTTCTGATACACCTGTTGCAGATAGCCGGCAGGCAAGCAAATCCCGCCCGCATTGCCATACACCGGCTCGCAGATGAAGCCCGCCACCTGCCGTTGCTGCTCAGCCAGCGTGGCAAGGGCCTGATCGACACTGCGCACGTACTCAGGCGCACTGTCCGCGCCCCTGAACGGCCCGCGATAGGTGTTGGGCGCGGTGACCGGATGCACCCAGTCCGGGCGGGTGCTGAGCGCCTGCGGGTTGTCGGCAATCGAAGTGGAAATGGCGTCGGTCGCCACCGACCAGCCGTGATACGCCTCCAGCACACTCAGCATGTCGCGTCCGCCGCTGTAGGCCCAGGCCAGCCTGATTGCCAGGTCGTTGGCCTCAGTGCCACTGTTGACCAGAAACACGCGGTCCATGCCCTCGGGTGCCAGCTTGAGCAAACGCTCGGAGAACTCAGTAATTGCCGCGTAGTGAAAGCGCGAGTTGGTGTTGAGCAGCGACCACTGACGAGCCGCCTCATGGGCCATGCGCGGGTGGCCGTGGCCGAGGACCGCGACGTTATTGAGCATGTCCAGATAGGAACGGCCCTGCATGTCGATCAGGTGATTGCGCCAGCCACGCTCGATCTGCGGCGGAGCCTGATAGTAGTGTTTTTGCGAGCGGGCGAAGCTGGCATCACGCCGCGCCAGCAATTGCGCGGCGTCTGCGAGCGCTGGTGCGTCACAATCAAAACCGAGCAAAGCCGATGGCGACGGGCACACTGTGCGCCAGGCTGCCGCCCAGGCAGGTGTGGTGAACAGCGGCGGGCTGAGGTCTGCCATGGTGCACAGTTGCAACAACAGCGAACCACCGCCCTGCCCGATCGACGTGCCTGCTGAGACTTGATCAGCCAGTGAAGCATCGGGCAGCACGCCCCACAGCTTCAAACTTATGCCTTCCCCGACCAGCAGCAATGCAGCATCTGCGGTCAGACGCAGAGTGCCGTTGAACGGTGCATGCAGCGCTGTTTCGGCGGGCACATGCAATTCAACGTGCAGGGCGAAGGTTTCGGGCTCCTTCGCGCTGTCAGGCAAGGTGCGCGACAACCGGTATTCCCCAAAGCGGCTGGCCGCCAGACCATCGTCACCCGCAGCCTGGGAGAGCAGGTATTCATCAATGCCACTTTGCTCCCAGTTGCCTGCTACAAAGTGCTCACTGAGCACGCCCAGATCCACCACTGTCGGCTTGAGTCCATTTAGAGCGGGCAGCATAGGCTGGTAAGCGGGCTGACCGGCAGACGGAAATTCCACACCCACGGCCTGCAGAATCGCCGCTTCCATCAGCGCCATCGGCACCGAAGTGGCGACGTCGAAGATGCTCCATTCCCCGGCAAGGTTGGCCTGGATGTACGCGTTGTCCGGCTCGATGCTGGCCTGCTGTTCGCTGCTGAGCACCAGCACCGAGGATCGAGCGACGATCAGCGGCCAGAGCGCCTGCAATTCTTCAGTCTTCAGCGGATTGAGAGCGTGGTAGGCACGAATGGCCGGCAGGATGTACAGCGGGTCGCCGTCGGCATGGTGCAGCAGCGCCGCGCAGGTGACCGACAGGTCGGCCACTCGCCAGCTGCTGACCAGATCGCCGAAGTCGATCAACCCCTGCAATTGCCATTGGCGCTGTGCATCACGCAGCCAGACCACGTTGTGCTCGGTGATGTCCAGATGCACCGCCTGTATCGGCAGCGCTGCTATCAATGGCAACAAACGACGATGAGCCTGTTCACCGGCCTCGATGACACAGGCGCGAGCGTCGGCGTCCTTGATCACCGGCAGCAGGTGCTTGATCAGCGCATGAGCGTGGCGCGGGTCCCATTGCAGAATGCGTTCCAGGCCGGGATGCTCGAAACCCGCCAGTGCCATGTCTACACGGGCACATAGCTCGCCCAACCCGACCACCACCTCATGGCCCAGATGCCCGGCGTGCCCCAATGACTGCCCATCAATGAATTCAAGCAAGCGCACGTGAAGCGCCTGCCCGTCGATCCTGATGGATAACAATTGCTCGCCGTCATTGGCGCCAACCACGCCGGGCACGCCAACGGCGCTGTGGCTGCTCAGGTGTTGCAGCGCCGCGTGCTGGGCGTTCAGTTCAGTGGTCGAATAGGCCCCGTGGCAGATTTTCAGCACATAACGCCGCGTGTCGGTTTCAAGCAGAAAGTTGCGATCCTGTTGGCTGCCCAGCGCTTTCAGCATGCCGCTCAAGCCGTAATGCTGCGCGAGCAATTGCAGCGCCTGATCCACGCTCACCTCGGGGCAAGGCAGACTGGACCGGCGGATGAGCGTGGCAAGCGGCATGGAGAACCTCGTTCTTGTTGGAAGGCCCGGCTCATCGAGCAAGGCGTCATGGGCAGTGGCGCAACTATAAGGGCATTACCGGGGGATTGCTCTGCACCCCCCATCAGCACGAGCACTTCAGTGTCGGAAACCCGCCAGTGTTTTATTCAACCTCCTGCTCGGGTTTAATGGCCTTATCCCGCCATATGCGCTCAAGCGCTATGCTGCTATCACTTCAAAACACACAAGAAGGTCAGTTAATGCGAATACTCGTTACCGGGGGCGCAGGTTTCATTGGTTCTGCACTGATCCGCCACCTGATAAACAACACCGAACACGAAGTGCTGAACTTCGACAAACTGACCTACGCGGGCAACCTTGAATCGCTGCAGTCGATTGCGACCGACACGCGCTATGAGTTCGTGCAGGCGGATATCTGCGATCAGGCCCGCGTCAGCGCGGTGCTCGAGCGCTTTGCGCCGCAGGCGATCATGCACCTGGCGGCTGAATCCCACGTCGACCGCTCCATCGATGGTCCGGCCGAGTTCATCCAGACCAACATTGTCGGCACGTACAGCCTGCTGGAGGCCACGCGTGCCTGGTGGCTGAAACTGCCGGAAACGCAGCGCCAGGCGTTCCGCTTTCACCACATTTCCACTGATGAGGTGTATGGCGACCTGCACGGTGTCGATGATCTGTTCACCGAAACCACGCCGTATGCGCCCAGCTCACCCTACTCGGCGAGCAAGGCGGCGTCCGACCACCTGGTGCGTGCCTGGCACCGCACCTATGGCCTGCCGGTGGTGGTGACCAACTGCTCCAACAACTATGGGCCGTTCCACTTCCCGGAAAAGCTCATTCCGCTGGTGATTCTCAACGCCCTGGCGGGCAAGCCGCTGCCGGTATATGGCAATGGCCTGCAGGTGCGCGACTGGCTGTACGTCGAGGATCACGCGCGGGCCCTGCTCAAGGTGGTGACCGAAGGTGAGGTTGGCGAGACCTACAACATCGGTGGCCACAACGAGCAGAAAAACATCGACGTTGTGCGCGGTATCTGCGCGCTGCTTGATGAGCTCGCCCCGCAGCACCCGGCAGGCGTCGCACAGTACAGCGACCTGATCACCTACGTGGTCGACCGTCCGGGCCACGATCAGCGTTACGCCATCGATGCCGGCAAAATCGACAACGACCTGGGCTGGACGCCCGAAGAAACCTTTGAGTCCGGGCTGCGCAAGACGGTGCAGTGGTATCTGGACAACCTGGACTGGTGCCGCAGGGTTCAGGACGGCAGTTATCAGGGCGAAAGACTGGGTTTTACCGACCCAAAGGACCTGATCGCCTGATAGCCCTACTTTTCGGCAGGCACGCGTGAGTGCAGACTGTCGAGCTAACACCATTTATTAAGATTGCAGGGGAAGCCACGTGAACGTAGTCGCGACAAAATTGCCGGAAGTCCTGATTCTGGAACCCAAGGTATTCGGTGATGAACGAGGCTTCTTCTATGAAAGCTTCAACGCCAAGGCTTTTCAGGCTGCTACTGGCCTGACCCGTGAGTTCGTACAGGACAACCACTCGCGTTCACAGCAAGGCGTCCTGCGCGGGCTGCACTATCAGATCGAAAATGCCCAGGGCAAACTGGTCCGCGTCACGGTCGGCAAGGTGCTGGATGTGGCCGTGGACATTCGCCGCAGTTCGCCGAACTTCGGTCAGTGGGTCGGCGTCGAGCTGTCCGCTGAAAACGCCCGGCAGCTGTGGGTGCCGGAAGGTTTTGCGCATGGCTTCGTAGTACTCAGCGAGCATGCCGAGTTTCTCTACAAGACCACCGACTACTACACGCCGTCGGCCGAGCGTTGCATCGCCTGGAACGACCCGGACCTGGCCATCGACTGGCAGTTCGGCGGCCAGCCCAATCTGTCGGCCAAGGACCAGCAAGGCAAACGCCTGAAAGAAGCCGATCTGTTTCCCTGAACACATGACCACAGGCAACCCGGCGCAATGTCCGGGTGCCTGACGAGTCGGCGGCGGGCATAATACGCGCCTGATGCCCACGTCAGGATCGACCGGGTGTTTCTGTTGCCTGTACCGGCCTTGTCGTCGGCAGGCATCGCCAACCCTTCGGCGCCGGCCAATCCATGACCATGACTTCTGCTGCTCTGCCGCCCCGCCCTCGCTGGCGCAGCCTTGCCCTTCTGGCACTGTGCCTGGCGCCGCTGCTGTGGCCGCTGGAGCATCTGGCCGAACGTTATTACCGCAACGTGCTGGCCAACCAGAACCGCCAGACCCTGGACCTGTACGTCGCCAACCTGCTCGGCACTCTGCACCGTTACGAAACTCTGCCGCAGATTCTCGGCGACCTGCCCGCCTTGCGCGGCGCACTGGCCGCACCGAGCGATGTCACCACGCTGAAAAACGCCAATCGTCTGCTCAGCGAGATAACGCGCCAGACCGGTGCCGACGTCATGTACCTGATGGACGCCAACGGCTTGACCCTGGCCGCCTCGAACTCGGAACAGAAGGACAGTTTCATCGGCCGAAACTTTTCCTTCAGGCCCTATTTCATCGATGCTCTGGCGGGCAGAACCGGGCGCTTCTTCGGCCTTGGCACCACGTCGGCCAAGCGTGGTTACTTCTTCGCAGGCCCGGTGCGCGATGGTGATCGGGTGATCGGCGTGCTGGTGATCAAGGTCGACCTGGACCACACCGAAACCCTGTGGGGCAAGACGCCCGAGCAACTGCTGCTGACCGATCAGAACGGCGTGGTCATTCTGACCTCCAACCCTGAGTGGCGCTTTCGAGCGACCCGCGACCTGACCGATGACGAGAAAAAGGCCATCGTCGCGATTCAGTCCTACCCGACCCGCGATCCACGGCCCCTGAGGATTGATGAACATGCCTGGCTGACCCAGACCCAGGCCATCGAAGAAACCGGCTGGAACGTCAACATTCTCGCGCCTCGCGCCCTTGTCGACCGCCAGGTACGCACAGTGGTGGCGATTGGCGGCGCGGCACTTCTGGTGCTGATGTTGCTGCTGGGTCTGATGATGCAGCGTCGCCGCCATTATCTGGACCGCATCGCCTTTGAGGCCAAGGCACGTCGCGAGCTGGAAATGCGCGTTATAGAACGCACCAGTGATCTGGAAGGGCTCAACAGTCGTCTGCGCCAGGAAGTGCTGGAGCGCGAACAGGCGCAGCAGGAACTGGTGCAGGCTCAGGACGAACTGGTGCAGACCAGCAAGCTGACCGCGCTGGGCACCATGTCGGCGAGCATCAGCCACGAATTGAATCAGCCCTTGGCCGCCATCCGCAGTTACGCCGAAAACGCCGAAGTGCTGCTTGATCATCAGCGCACCGAAGACGCGCGTGGCAACCTCAAGCTGATCAGCGAGCTGACCGGCCGCATGGCCTCGATCATCGCTCACTTGCGCGCCTTCGCCCGCCGTGACCGGCACGCCCCTGAAAGCGTGGCGCTGCAACCGGCGCTGGACGATGCGCTGGCGTTGCTGGCCAAGCGGCGGCGCGCCATGGAAGTCGAACTGATCCGAGACCTGCCGGACGCAACGCTGTGGGTACAGGCCGGTGAAACCCGTCTGCGCCAGGTGCTGGGCAATCTGATCGCCAACGCGCTGGACGCCCTCACCGAAAAAGGCCCGCCGCGCAGGCTGTGGATAAGTGCCGAGCAAACTGCCGAGGGCGTCAATCTGTACATTCGTGACAACGGCCCCGGGTTTTCTCAGGAAGCACTGGCACGGGCCCGCGAGCCCTTCTTCACGACCAAGACCCGCACCCAGGGTCTTGGCCTGGGTCTGGCGATCTGCGATACGCTGATGCGCGCGCTGGGCGGCGAATTGCTGTTCGCCAACCATCCGAGCGGCGGCGCTGTGCTTACCCTGCGCCTGCGTGCCGGTGCTTCAGGGGCCAATCTTCAACCGCCAGAGGACCTTTCCGCATGAGTTCGGACACAGCCATCGACAGCCAGATTCAGGTAGTGCTGATCGACGACGACTCGCACCTGCGTCAGGCGCTTCGCCAGACGCTGGACCTGGCTGGACTGAACGTTCTGTCGCTGCCCGAGGCAACCGGGCTGGCCGAACGCATTGGCCGCGACTGGCCGGGCGTGGTGGTCAGCGATATTCGCATGCAGGGCATGGATGGCCTGGAACTGCTCGACCAGCTTCACGCGCTGGACCCCGACCTGCCAGTGCTGCTGATCACCGGGCATGGCGATGTACCGTTGGCGGTGAAAGCCATGCGCGCCGGAGCCTACGACTTTCTGGAAAAGCCCTTCGCCAGCGACGCCATGCTCGACAGCGTGCGCCGTGCCCTGGCGCTGCGCCGTCTGGTGCTGGATAACCGCAGCCTGCGCCTGGCCCTGAGTGATCGCCAACAATTGAGCACACGCCTGATCGGGCAATCGCCGCCGATTCTGCGTCTGCGCGAACAGATCGGCGCACTGGCCGGGACGCGAGCCGACGTGCTGATCCTCGGCGAAACCGGCGCAGGCAAAGAAGTGGTCGCCCGTGCGCTGCACGACCTGTCCAACCGCCGCAGCGGCCCGTTCGTGGCGATCAACGCCGGGGCGCTGGCTGAATCGGTGGTGGAAAGCGAGCTGTTCGGTCACGAGCCCGGGGCCTTTACCGGCGCGCAGAAGCGGCGTATCGGCAAGTTTGAGTTTGCCAACGGCGGTACGCTGTTCCTCGATGAAATCGAAAGCATGAGCCTGGACGTGCAGGTCAAACTGCTGCGCCTGTTGCAGGAGCGCGTGGTCGAGCGAATGGGCAGCAATCAGCAGATCCCGCTGGACATCCGCATCATTGCGGCGACCAAGGAGGACCTGCGGCAGGCAGCTGATCAGGGCCGCTTCCGGGCGGACTTGTATTACCGGCTGAACGTGGCCTCGCTGCGTATCCCGCCATTGCGCGAACGTGGCGAAGACGCGCTGATGCTATTCGAACATTACGCTGATGCTGCGAGCATGCGCCACGGCATTCCCAAGCACGAGCTCAAGCCCGGCCAGCGGGCGCTGTTGTTGCGGCATAACTGGCCGGGCAACGTCCGGGAGCTGCAAAACGCTGCCGAACGCTTTGCGCTGGGTCTTGAGCTGGAGCTGGAAGGCGGTGATGCAGAGCAGGCACCACCGCCGGGCGGCGGCTTGAGTGATCAGGTGGAAAGCTTCGAAAGGGCCTTGATCGCCGCCGAGCTGGCTCGGCCGCACAGTTCGGTTCGCAGCCTGGCGGAAGCGCTGGGTGTGCCGCGCAAAACCCTGCACGACAAACTGCGTAAACACGGCCTGACGTTTGGCGACAGCAGCGGAGCTTCCGATGACAACGATTGATCCTGAGCATGACGCAGCCCGCGAGCTGGAACAGGTGCTGCACCACGACATTCCGCTGACCCGCGAAATGGGCATGCGAGTGATTGACTGGTACAACCAGACTCTGCGCCTGCACCTGCCACTGGCACCCAACGTCAATCACAAGAACACGCTGTTCGGCGGCAGCCTGTATTGCGGCGCAGTGCTGGCGGGCTGGGGCTGGCTGCACCTGCGGCTACGCGAGGCCGGGATCAGCGATGGGCATATTGTGATTCAGGACGGGCAGATCAGTTATCCACTGCCGGTACGCACCGACGCCATCGCCCGCTGTGATCCGCCAGAGCTGGCGCTATGGGACAAGTTCATCACCACCTACCAACGCCGAGGCCGCGCCCGCCTGACCCTGCACACCTGCATTACCGCGCAGGACAGCGAAGAACAGGCCGTGAAGTTCGTCGGGCAGTTTGTATTGCACCGGTGAGGCTGCGCGCAGTGGATGCACTGGACGCAGATCTGTGCGAGCGAGCCGGACGACGCTTCGCTTGCTCGCGAAGAGGCCAGTGCAATCCGCAAAAACTCATCGCCTGAACCATAGCCTTCGCGAACAAGCTCGCTCCCACAAGAACGCGCCTGACCCTGCATACCTGTATCAAGCGAAGAACACGCCGTGCGCTTTTGCACTGGTGAAACTGTCTCAGCGCTTTTGTAGGAGCGAACTTGTTCGCGAAGGCGTCGTGTCAAGCACTGGATTTGCTGTGGATGCACCGGCCCTTTCGCGAGCAAGCGAAGCGTCGCCCGGTTCGCTCCTACGCCCGCAGTGCAGAGGCCTTGAGGCCCGGCCTCAGGACTGCGCCAGCACCAGCAGTTTGTCGCGCCATTCGGCGTTGGCAGGCAAAGCCAGGAAGAACGGGTTGAGCAGCGATTCGCGTGCCGGGTAGCTGAACGGTTTGCCGTCCAGTTGCAGCACTTCGCCGCCAGCGCCTTCAAGCACGCCTTGCGCCGCAGCGGTGTCCCACTGCGAAGTCGGGGCCAGTCGTGGGTAGCAATCGGCAGCGCCTTCGGCCAGCAGGCAGAATTTCAATGAACTGCCGATATTGGTCAGTTGCAAATGCCCAAGCCCGTTCGACAGGCCAGCCAGCAAGTGCTCCTGCTCCGGGCTGGAATGGCGGCGGCTGGCGACTACGGTAAAGGTCTGCCCTTCGCCCGGCTGAGTGCGTACGGCAATCGGCTGGATGTGGTCGACGTCATCGCTGCGCCAGGCACCCAGCCCTGCACCGCCGAAGTAACAACGGTTGTTGGTGGGCATCGATACCACACCGAACACCACACGGCCGTGTTCAATCAGCGCGACGTTGACGGTGAACTCTCCACTGCCGGAGATGAACTCCTTGGTGCCATCCAGCGGATCGACCAGCCACCAGCGCTCCCATATCGCCCGCTCGCTGAACGGGATGTCGGCGTCTTCTTCAGAGAGCACATGAATGCTTGGATCAAGCGCTTGCAAACCCTCGACCAAAACCTGATGGGCTGCCAGGTCGGCGGCGGTCACTGGCGAGTCGTCGGTCTTGGTGGTGACGGTAACATTGGCTCGCCAGAACGGCAGGATCACCTCGCCCGCCTGGCGGACCAGTTCAATCACCGGGGCGAGCAGCGGATGTGGCAGGTTTTGCAACGATTCGGTCATGGCAGGAACAATCCCCGCTGGGTTAGCAGGTCACGGGTCAGGTACAGCGCCGCAAGCGCCCTGCCTTCGCTGAACTGGGCATTCTGCGCAAGACTCGACAGCTCGCGCAGGTTGATCCGGTCGACCCGGATCGGCTCGGGCTCGTCGCCTTCCAGCCGCTCTTCATAAAGGTCAGTGGCGAGGACCACCTGAATTTTCTGGCTCATGTAACCGGGGGACAGCGAAAGCTCAGTCAACAATTCCAGTTGCCGGGCACCGAAACCGGCTTCTTCCTTGAGTTCGCGGTTGGCGGCCGCCAGCACGTCTTCGCCGGGCTCGATCAGCCCCTTGGGCAGGGACAGCTCGTAGGCATCGGTACCACCGCAATATTCTTCGATCAACACCGCGTGGTCGGCATCGAGCATGGCCACGATCATCACCGCGCCGGGCCCCGTCCCCCGGCTGGCCAGACGCTCGTAGGTCCGCTCGACGCCATTGGCAAAGCGCAGTTGCAGCTCTTCAACGCGGAACAGACGACTACTGGCGACAATTGCACGGGCAAGTACGGTAGGTTTCTGACGCATGACAGGCTCCTTTACATGAACGAGGTACTATACCGAGCTTTTCCCGATGTCTGTGTCGGATATGCTTACCCGCTCTCAACCCCTGACGAGGCCTGAATGCTTTCCATGCCCTGGAGCGAAATCGATACCGTCCTGCTGGATATGGACGGCACGTTGCTCGACCTGCATTACGACGAACACTTCTGGATGCAACATCTGCCGCAGCGGTATGCCGAGCTACACGGCATCAGCTTCGCCATGGCCTGGCTGGAGTTGAAACCGCTGTTCGAAAACAACGCGGGCACGCTCAATTGGTACTGCCTGGATTTCTGGAGCGGCGAGCTTAAACTGTCGGTTCGCGACCTGAAACGCGAAATTGCGCACATGATTGCACTGCGCCCGGACGCCGAGACCTTTCTCGCCGCCATCAAGCAAGCGGGCAAACGGGTGATCATGATCACCAACGCGCACCGCGATTCGTTGTCGCTGAAGATGGAGCGAATCGAGCTGGCACCTTATTTCGAGCGCCTGATCAGCTCTCACGATTATGGCTTCCCCAAAGAGAGCCAGCATTTCTGGGACGCCTTGAAGGCCGATACCGCGTTTGACCCGGCACGCAGCCTGTTTATCGATGATACCTTGCCGATCCTGCGCAGCGCCCGCCACTTTGGTGTAGCGCATTTGCTGGCCGTCAGCCAGCCAAACAGCCAGAAAGGCCCGAAAGACACCGAAGAGTTCGCGGCGGTGGACGATTATCGGGTGCTGATCGAGGGCGTGCTCCATCCGTCAGCCTGAACGCGTAGAATCGGCTGCCTGGACGGCCCAGCGGAGTGAATATGGACATCAAGCAACTTAAGTTTCTGATTGCCCTGGATGAAACGAGGCACTTCGGCCATGCGGCTGCGCGTTGCAATATCACCCAGCCCACCTTGTCGATGCGCCTGCGCAATCTGGAAGAAGAGCTCGGTTTGCCTCTGGTCAATCGGGGCCAGCGTTTTGAAGGCTTTACTGCGCCAGGCGAACGCGTGTTGGCCTGGGCACGCACGGTACTGGCGGCCTACGACGGCCTGCAGGCTGAAGCGGCTGCCTGCCGGGGGCATCTGGTCGGCACACTGCGCTTGGGTGTAGTGCCGCTGTCGAGCTTCGATCCGCTGCCATTACTGCACCGGCTGCACCAGATGCACCCCAATCTGCGCTTCGAGCTGTCGTCACTGAGTTCCGAGCAGGTGCTGGAACAACTGGCGAGCAATCGTATCGATCTGGGCGTTTCGTACCTGGAACGGCTGGACACTGAACGCTTCGACTCGCTGACCCTGGACGACACGCGCATGGGGCTGCTGTATGACCGTCGGCACTTTACCTTTGGTGACGAGCCGTTGAGCTGGGCCGATCTGGTCGAATTGCCGCTGGGCACTCTGACCAGCGGCATGCATTTTCGCCAATCGATCGATCACAACTTCCATAGCCGTGGCCTTCAGCCCAATCCGCTGATCCAGACCGATGCCGTTCATCAGTTGCTGCAGGCCGTACATGGCGGTTTTTGCTGCGCGATCATGCCACTGGATGGCGGTCTGGAAACGCTCACCGAACATTTGAGACTGCACCCGATCGCCGACGCCCGTACGCTGGCCCGGCTGGGGCTGATCATGCGCCGCAGCGCGCCACGCTCGGCGCTGGCTGAGGCCTGCTTTGCGCTGGTTGCGGAAATCCCTCGCTGACGTGCTGATCGACGTCATCTATCGGCACATCAGCATTAGCGATTAGACGATACCCGGGAAGACGCCTAATCTTATAGATGTCAATCTGCCGGTATTTCAGCCCATGCACGTCACGCGCAAGGTCAGCTCGGCGCCCTCTCCTGCGCCGGTCCCCGAAGCAAGTCAGTTTTACAGCTACTCGAACCTTGAGGGGCATGACTCTGCGCGCAATGCGCTGGCTGAAGAAGTAGCGCTGGCCATTGCCTATAACGGCATCAGCCAGGCGGTCATGCTGGTCAGCCCGACCGACCTGGAAGACTTTATCGTCGGCTTCAGCCTGGGCAGCGGCATCATTGCTTCGCGCGATGAAATCTACGACTTCAAGCTCAGCGGTTGCGGCTCGGCGATGCAGGCCGAAGTCGAAATCGCCAGCCGTGCCTTCTGGGAACTCAAGCAACAGCGTCGGCAACTGGCCGGCACCAGCGGTTGCGGGCTGTGTGGCGTTGAAGCGGTCGAGCAGGCACTGCCCGCGCTGAACGTGTTGCCCGGCGCACCCTTGCCGCCGATTGAGTGGCTGGAAGGCCTGCGCCAACGCATCGGTGAGTTCCAGCCGCTTGGCCGCCATTGTGGCGCAGTGCATGCCGCGGTGTTCATGGACGGCAACGGCAAGTTGTTGCTGGGCCGCGAAGACATCGGCCGCCACAACGCGCTGGACAAGCTGATCGGCGCGCTGATCCGCCAGGACATCAGCATGACCGGTGGCGTCGCCATCGTGACCAGCCGCTGCAGTCTGGAACTGATTCAGAAAGTTTTGCGCGCAGGCATCCAGACCCTGGTCAGCCTGTCTTCGCCCACCGGCCTGGCCCTGCAATGGGCCCGCCGTCACAACCTCAATTTAATTCACCTGCCGCAGCACAGTGCGCCGCGGGTCTATAGCCCTGCGATGGAGATTCAAGCGTGAGCACTCATCATCAAGCCGACAAGACACCTACCCCCCGCTACAAGCCATACAAAGGTGCGGCAGGCGGCTGGGGCGCACTGATCAGCGTGACACAGGCCTGGCTGGGCAGTGACAACGCGCTGAAAAACCTGCGCATGATGCTCAAGACCAACCAGAACGGCGGCTTCGACTGCCCTGGCTGCGCGTGGGGCGATTCGCCGGAAAGCGGCATGGTCAAGTTCTGCGAGAACGGCGCCAAGGCGGTTAACTGGGAAGCCACCAAACGCCGTGTCGACCCGGCCTTCTTCGCCCGCTACAGCGTCAGTGCATTGCTGGAGCAGAGCGACTACTGGCTTGAGTATCAGGGCCGCCTGACCGAGCCTCTGGCCTACGATGCAGAAACCGACCGTTACAAGCCGATCAGTTGGGACAACGCGTTCGCGCTGATCGCCAAGCACCTGAACAATCTGCCCAGCCCGAACATGGCCGAGTTCTATACCTCCGGCCGCGCCAGCAACGAAGCGGCGTACCTGTATCAGTTGTTCGTGCGCGCCTATGGCACCAACAACTTCCCGGACTGTTCGAACATGTGCCACGAAGCCAGTGGTGTAGCGCTGTCGCAAAGCGTCGGCGTGGGCAAGGGCACCGTGACGTTCGAGGATTTCGAACACGCCGACGCCATCTTCGTCCTCGGTCAGAACCCCGGCACCAACCACCCGCGCATGCTGGAACCCCTCCGTGAAGCGGTACAGCGCGGCGCTCAGGTAGTTTGCGTCAACCCGTTGAAAGAGCGCGGTCTGGAACGTTTCCAGCACCCCCAGCACCCGGTCGAAATGCTCACCAACGGTGACCGCCCGACCAACACAGCCTATTTCCGTCCTGCGCTGGGCGGCGACATGGCGCTGTTGCGCGGCATGGCCAAGTTCCTGCTGCAATGGGAGCGTGATGCACAACTGGCGAATGAGCCGTCGGTTTTTGATCACGCGTTCCTCAACGAACACACCGAAGGCGTGCTTGAATACCTGGCCGCCATCGATGACACGTCCTGGGACGAGATTGTCGAGCAATCCGGCCTGCCGTTGACTGACATCGAACAGTCGGCACGCATGTACGCCAAGGGCAAGAACGTCATCATGTGCTGGGCCATGGGCATCACCCAGCATCGCCATTCGGTCGCGACCATTCAAGAAATCGCCAACCTGATGCTGCTGCGCGGCAACATTGGCCGCCCGGGCGCGGGCCTGTGCCCGGTGCGCGGTCACAGTAACGTGCAGGGCGACCGCACCATGGGCATCAATGAGCGTCCGCCGGTGTTCCTGCTCGATGCACTGGAAAAACGCTTCCAGTTCAAAGTGCCACGCGACAATGGCCACAACGTGGTCGAAGCCATTCACGCCATGGCCGAAGGGCGCGCCAAGGTGTTCATCGCGCTGGGCGGCAACTTCGCTCAGGCGACGCCGGACAGCCATCGCACTGCAGAAGCCCTCAGCAACTGCGACTTGACGGTACAGATCAGCACCAAACTGAACCGCAGCCACCTGTTCCACGGCAAGGACGCGTTGATTTTGCCGTGCTTTGGCCGTACCGACATCGATATCCAGGCCAACGGCCCACAAGCGGTGACCGTGGAGGATTCGTTCAGCATGGTGCACGCGTCCAACGGCCAGTTGCAGCCTTCCTCGAAGCAAATGCGTTCCGAACCAGCAATCATTGCCGGTATCGCCAACGCAACGCTGGGCAAGGCGCCTGTGGACTGGTTGTGGCTAGTCGAAGACTACGACCGCATTCGCGACCTGATCGCCGACACCATCCCCGGTTTCAAGGACTTCAACGAGCGCGTTAAACACCCCGGTGGTTTCTATCTGGGCAACGCCGCCGGTGCCCGCCGCTGGAACACCGCCTCGACGCGCGCCAACTTCAAATCCAACGCACTGCCGCTGAGCCTGATCCATGAAGACATCAGCTCGACCGGGCAGATTCCGGATCTGATCATGCAATCGATGCGCTCGCACGATCAGTACAACACCACTATCTATGGCCTGGACGACCGTTATCGCGGCGTCAAAGGCCAGCGTGATGTGCTGTTCGCCAACGAAGCCGACATCATTCGCCTGGGCTTTCAGCCGGGTCAGAAAGCTGACGTAATCTCAATCTGGAGCGACAACCGCGAGCGCCGCGTAAAAGGGTTCACCTTGCTGGCGTTCGACATTCCGGCCGGTCAGGCTGCGGCCTACTATCCAGAGGTGAACCCGCTGGTGCCGCTGGAAAGCGTCGGCGACGGCAGCAGCACGCCGACGTCGAAGTTCGTGGCCATCCGTCTTGAGCGATCGGCAGAGTCCGCCCGCATCATCTGACGTCCTTAAAAGACGCCCACAAAAAAGGCCCGTTTCGCTGGAAACGGGCCTTTCACAAGTAACTTCAGACTCTCTTTTCCGACTTAAGTTCCTTAACCAAAACAATAACTTAGCAGTTTGTGTGGCAATCGTGTTACTCGTCGGAATTGCATTGCTACATTCTTCACTTGACACCAAGATCGCGCCGTCATCCCTATGAGATTCCATACATGAAGTATTCCTCGATACTGTTGTTGTCTCTTGCCTTGATCAGCGGTGCAGCCTCTGCAGGCAACCTCGAATCAGGCGCAGGCGGAGCATTGGGTGGGGTACTAGGCTCGGTCGTCGGTCAACAGCTCGGCGGCAGCACCGGTTCAGCGATTGGCGCTGGCCTGGGTGGCGCAGCCGGCGGTGCGGTCGGTGCAGACCGTCGCAACCGTACAGAAGCAGCCATTGGCGGCGGTCTGGGCGCAGCAGGCGGTAACGTTGTAGGCCGCAGCGTTGGCGGCAGCACTGGCAGCCTGATCGGCTCGGCGGTGGGCGGCGGCGGTGGTGCCGCACTTGGCAACTACATGGGCAACGAAAGCCGCAGCGATGATCGTCGTTATCGCGGTGGCCGTGATGATCGCCGCTACTATCGCGATCATGACCGTCGCCCGAAGCACCACGGCCATCGTCGTCATCGTGACTGATACAGCCGCTATTTACTGATTTACTGATGAATCAAAACCGGCCGCTCTTGAGCGGCCGGTTTTGTTTTAGAGCATCGCCTGCACCCACGCCCTCACCTGCGCATACGGATAATCCTCCAGCAAGGCAAAACCGCCGGTGGCGCGAGCCTTGAGTTTGGTGAACAAAGGCACGCTGATGCCGCACAGAAAGCGCGTCAGGCATTCGGCGCTGGGTGGCTGGCCGGTGTAGCCCTGGTGCTTGTGGATAAAATCACCGCACACCTGCTGAAAATCCCGGTTCTCCAGAGGCTCCAACGCGGGAGGCTCTGGAAGATGAGCGATCTGACCGTGGCAGACCGAGCAATGGCCGCATTGCTCGGGCGCATTGTGATCACCGAAGTAGCACGCCAATCGATGAGTCAAGCACTGATCACTGGAGAACACCTCAAGCATTGCATGAATGCGCGCAACTTCAGTGGCCTCGTGGTGGGCGAAATAATCATGCAGTTCGACGCTCAGAGCCTGCGGGTCAAAGTCGCTACGCAACACGCTGTAGACATCGGTCATCTGTTTGCTTTCGAGCTCGATCCAGCCCTTTTCCTGAAAATAATCCAGCGCCTTGACCACCCGGCCACGCTCGGCACCGTATTGCTGGTACATCGCGTCGAAGTTGACCGTGGCCCAGGTCCGCGCCCGGCTGGACGTATCGATCAACGCCTGAACGAATTCGCGCCGCTCACCCTCGAAACGCGCCATCAGATCGTGCGGCTGAAGCAGAAACTTGAAGCGGTATTCAGCGAAGTAAGCGTAACGCGGTGCGATGATTGCGCGCAGTTCCAGCTGCACCAGCAGGGTCTTCAACGGTAGCTGACGGATATTGCTGAGATCGGCCAGCGGCCCGAGCAGAAACTCCCACTGCCCGTCATGGCGTGCATCGAGCAGATCCGCCAGTACACGGGCGATACCTTCGCGCTCCGGCGTGTCGCCATACACAAAGTTTTCCAGCACATTGAGGCTGTCGCGGTTGGCCAGCACCAGACAATCCGAGGCGCCACCATCGCGCCCTGCCCGGCCGATTTCCTGGCTGTAGTTCTCGATGGATTTGGGCAGGTCGAAATGCACCACATTACGGATGTCGCTTTTGTCGATACCCATTCCGAACGCAATGGTCGCCACGATGCAGTTCAGGCTGCCGCCCATGAAACGCTTCTGAATCGACTCGCGCTGATCATTAGGCAGCCCGGCATGGTAAGCACTGGTGGGCAGACCATTCTGTTCAAGGTGCGCGGCGACGTATTCAGCGGTCTTTTGCAGCGTCACGTAAACGATTGTCGGTTGCCCGCGCCGCTCATTGAGCCACTCGACCAGCAGCCGCCTTTTGTCACGCCCGCTGACCGGCTTGACCCACAGGTGCAGGTTGGCGCGATAGAAGCCGGTGGTGATGACATCCTCCGGGGCAATGGCGAATTTGTCCTGCATGTCGGTAATGACCTGCGGTGTCGCGGTCGCCGTCAGCAGCAGTGCCTGAGGGATATTGAATTCGCGCTGGTAGTCCGGCAGCTTCAGATAATCAGGCCGAAAGTTATGCCCCCACTCCGAAATACAGTGCGCCTCGTCGACCACCAGCAAGGAAATCGGCACCTGGGCGATGAAGGTGCGGAAACGCTCGTTCTTGAGGCGCTCGACGGAGATCATCAGGATCTTCAGCTCTCCGGAACGTGCGCGTGCCATGACGTCGGCGACATCATCGCGGCTTTGCGCCGAATCAATGCTTGCCGCCGCAATGCCGTGGCGGTGCAAAAAGGCAAGCTGATCCTGGATCAGCGCCAGCAACGGCGAGACCACCAGCGTTAGATTGGGCAGCAGTAACGCAGGCAATTGGTAACATAGCGACTTGCCTGAGCCCGTCGGGAAAATCGCCGCAGCCGAGCGCCCAGCCAGCACGGCACTGATCGCTGCCTCCTGGCCTGGCCGGAACTGCGTGTAACCAAAAACCTGCTCAAGACGCTGGTGCATTCGCGGTTCTTCCATCAGTCAAACAAAACGGTCCCAACCTTAGCGCGACAGGCCAAATGCATACACCACCAAAGCGTTACAGAAACACGGCGCGTGGCCGATAACGTTGAAATTTCATGCCTGCTGCGTCAGCGGGCGCGGCGCTCACCCTGATACCGCTGGATCTGGAGCAGGAATGGATTCCACACAAGAACCCGAAGACGACGGGATCATCCGCATTCAGCGCCTTGTGCCGGGCCAGGTCGATGTCGTTCTGGGTGCGCATCCAAGCCGCAAACTCAGCGCTCGACCGGGCAAGTCGCGGCCCTACTGGCTATGGCTGGCAGGCCTTATCGTTGCGGGTTGCCTGGCCGGGTTGGTTGTGTCTCATGCACGAAGCCCAAAGGTGGCACTGGCACCACCTGTCGAGCGACCTGCACCTGAACCAGAGATCACCATGATCGACAGCCAACCGACAACGGTGGCAAACCCCGCGCCGGCGCCGTCGACCAAGGCACCAGACCTTTTACCTGTCGCCGCAACCAGGGAGCAGCCCACCGCCGTGCAGCCGCTGGATAACTGCATGAAAAGCGGCAATGTCATTGATGAGAGCGTGTTGAACTGTCGCTTTGGCCAGGTCCCTCGTCCCGCTCAGGCAGAACCGGCGAAAGGCATGGTGTCCGCAGACTACATGGCCGACTTCAAGGCCAACGCTGCACACAACCCCTCTCGCTCAGCCCGGCCCTACAGCGTTGCGACGGCCTCCATCCGTGAATGGGACGGCAGAAACCGCTATCGGGCGCAGTGGCGGGTTTACGGCAACAGCATCGACGGCGACAGCGTCTGCGAAAACTTCGCCGTTCGCTCATTCGAACGACGCGAGTGTCGCAAGGCTGCGCAGGTCAACTTCAAGGAGGAATGTCGGGAGTGGACCAAACGTGCTGCCCGAAATCGCGACGAGGACAGTAAAAATGCCGAGCAGCGTTATTGTGAGGCAGCGGCGACTTTCTCGCCTTAGCAACACATTGCCCCCCCCTGGACCAACAGTTTCGCCGCTAAAACCGTTTTTTTGATGCGTGCGTTCACGGCCATCCACATACAGAACCTTACACATGTATAGCCAAAGGCTTACACGCAATAGGGAAGGTTGGCTATTTTTCACCTGCTGTCAGCGCCGTAATATTGGATCCAACAACTGGCGAACAAGGAGTTCGCCAGGATCAGGGACGATCGACCATCGCCGGGAAGGCAGCCGACAGGGAGTTGGAATGGTCTTGGTACAAACCCGCTTCGGCGGGTTTTTTATTGCCTGCGATTTTTGCTGTCGGCAAACCTGCAGATGCAAAATCTTTCCTGACGCCAGAATCCCTGCCCCTCACCTCGCTGTTCGAGCATTAACACGTGAGGTATAGCGAAAGGCTTACACGCGGCGGGGGAACTTGGCTATTTCCGAACCTGCACGCGGCGCATAAGATTGGATCCATCAAGTGGTGAACAGGGAGTTCACCAGGATCAAGGATGATCGACCATCGCCTGGGAGGCGTCCGACAGGAAGTCGGGGTGGTCTTGGAAAAACCCGCTTCGGCGGGTTTTTTGTTGCCTGCAGAAAAGCCCCGCGCCCTTATGTTTTCCCGCTCATGGTCGACTGCTTAGCGCTTGCCCTGCTCGAAGCGCTGCTGCAGCAAGTGTCGCGCAGTACCCGCGTTGACGTAGTCCGAAATCAACTGACCAAGCTCGTCTGGCTTGAGCTTTTTGCCGTCCCGGCTGAACCTCGCCAGCGCCAGGAGTACCCGGCGTTTTTTCCTGAACACTTTTGCGTTCGGTGCAGAGAACGAACGTGAGACTCGCTCGGGTAAGGGCGCATCGTCTTGCAAATGCAGGGTCAGAAACGTGCCGTAGGCGACATTCAGCTCAAAATCAGCGATGTGCTGGATCGGGACGGGGGACTTCAGGTTGGCGAAGACAAAGTGCTCGGGCGTGAGCAGCAGAGCGGTCTTGTCGGCACGCAGACACATGCGCAGCGCAAATGGCAGCAGCATCAGCATGAACGCCGTCAAGATGCCGCCCGCTATCAGCATAGAGTTGCGCTTTTCGGTCAGCCCCTGGGGAAATGACAGCGCTTC
This sequence comes from Pseudomonas sp. RGM 3321, assembly GCF_022836805.1. Classification (NCBI taxonomy): domain Bacteria; kingdom Pseudomonadati; phylum Pseudomonadota; class Gammaproteobacteria; order Pseudomonadales; family Pseudomonadaceae; genus Pseudomonas; species Pseudomonas sp. RGM 3321. The sequence goes on along the minus strand of NZ_JALHBH010000085.1, from coordinate 26,782 downwards.
GGCTATCAGATAAATACCCAGCCCCAGCAGAGGGGCGAGGAATAGTGTTAGCAACAGCCCCCGCAGGCGAGCGCCTTCATGCAGAACAACATCACCGCTTACCGTGCGCGCGCAGGCACGCAGCTCGGTGACCACCTCAACATCATTTGCCACATGATGCTCGATGAAGTCCTTGGTAAGACGAGTGCGCAGTGCCTGGGGATTGATGAAGTAATGGTCCATCGCGGCGCGGGCCTGGACCGCCACTACCGGCCGGGTGCCGCTGCGGATCGCCTCATCGGCAGCAACCTGCAGTGCGGCGATACGTTCGCCGTTTGAAGGATGCGTATCCGAGGGATGCGGCAGCTGGACGGCCATTTCTTCGTCAGGCAGGGTGAATGTCTTGTTGGCCAGCTCGTGCAGCACGCTGTTCGGCAAATCCTTGGTGAACATTTCTCCGCGCCGTGGGTTAGTGGCCCGCGTGATGTGCGTGTAGATCCGCTCCTGCAAAAGCGGATCAATAGCCGAGATGCGCACCAGTGCCGAGGCAGCCGACGCGTTGCCCGCCAGACTTGCCCCCGCTGCATCGGCGGCCAGCTCGCGCACGCGGCTCCAGTGGTTGACCGCGTGATCGAAGCTTTCCATGAAATACACGCCCAGCATGAACGCCGGACGCAGAAGGGTGCGCTGCAGCCACCCGCTGAACATCATGTTTTCAGCGATCACTCCAAGGCTGCGGCCGATGCCATCATAAATCGGCAGAAAGCGCAGGCTGTACTCGGTGTCTTCACCGGCAAAATGCGACAGCTCGTGACCAATCACCGTACTGGTTTCTGCGGCATCGATCAGCCCGAGGTACAGGATCGGCACATGCAGAGTTCGCCCCTTTAGCACAGCGTCGGACGGCAGAAGGGAAACGTCGCTCGAGGTGACGTAGAAGCCTCCGGTCATGCCCAGCACGATGTGATCAGGTGACAACGCGCCGAGCCGTTCGGCCAGATCGTGAACATAGGCCCAGAGCACCGGTGCTTCTTCAGGCGTGACCTGCTGCCCCAGAACCTGCACCGCGGTGGGCTGGAACATGTGCAGCATGACGCCCAGCTGCCTACCCATCCGCCAGATCGAATACAGGCACGCAGCGACCAGCATCAGCACGACGATGATCAACTTGAGTTCGCCTGCGGACATGCGCCCCACATGCCACAGGCCCAGCGCTTCGAAACAGAGGATTGCAGACACCGCCGCGCCCATGGCGACGATGTGCCCCACCAGAACGAAGGGCAGTATTCGACTGACCCTGCTGAAGGTGTGCAGCAATCGCTCGCGGGATTGACGTGCGCGCGCGCCGGCCCAGTTGAGCCCTGCCAGCCCGATGCCACCGACCAGAGCCGCCAGCAGGCACAGCGCGATGACGGCGCGGGCCAGCCAAGTGGTCACATTACCCAGCACCACTACGAAGTCGAGGCCCTGTTCTGCCTCATGGAGACGGAACAGAGCCTCCTTGAGGGTGATGTTTTCTCCGTCCATATCCATCGTTCGCGTGAGGGCGTCGGGCGACCTGGCGAGCCTTTCGAAATAGGGACGGGCGTGCGCAAGATCGGCCTGGATCTCGGTCAGGCGCTCAGTGTTTTCGACACTGCGCTGCAACTGCCAGATACCGATGAGGTTCAGGCCCAGAGGCAGAAGGATGAGTACAGCAATGAGCTTGTAGATTTTCATGAGGCAAGGCTCATAGAGGTGCGTCGCCGCTGGCTGTCCTTAGCGCGCACAAAGGTCCGTCAGGTAAAACGCCTCTGGCATCTGCGTGCATGCGCCCTGCCGTGTCTGGTTAAAAGCGTCAGGGGACTGGCGGCGTTATACCCTGATTTGCAAAATGATGTAACAAAGCTGCCTGCCTGACCTGCGTCGGCCCACCTGGATTCGTCCGCCTGAGAGCTAGCAGTGCCATCATTCCCCATCGAGAAAAAAACCGCCTATAAGGCGAGTCCGTGCATTTACCCTCTTCAGAGCTCGGGAAACCCGCAAATAAGTTCATCTTTCTAAGCTTAATTTACCCCTTTGATCGGATCCAAATTCTCCCTAAAGCCCTTTGAAATCAACGCTTACAGATATATTAATGTTGTAATTCAATACAATGATGGCTCATGGGCATCATTGCTTACTGTAACGAAACCGAGAAAATATCCACCGTCTGTAGGAACTTTCCTACTAAAAATAGTGCCATAGACCACACTACTGGCTAGACGACATCTATATGCCAGCACGAACTCCTCCCTCATTGTGGCGGTGTGTCTCGCAGTGACACACATGGCAAAACCACTTCATGAGCAGGTGTGCAGTCGAGAAATTCGCAACTTTTCCCCGTCCCCGGTCTGATCCGGGAAACGGTCGTGAAGGGTTCAAGGACGATGTACCGATGACTCAGACGTTCGATATAGAAGCATTGATCAAGCTGCGCAAGCAGACGCGCGCTATTTCCGACGCGCTCAAGGTGCAGGCGTCCGACTACCTGTCGACCCTCGCGTTGCTGATACGCCCGCAGACATTCTTCGGTGAATACCTGCAGGGCGCGCAGCGCAGCAGCGGCCGCGAGACTCAGCACCATTTCAAGGAGCTCAAGGAGCTCTATGACCGCATTGCTTCGGCAGAGCCGTTCAAGCTGGTCAATGAACTGGAAGTGCCCCTGAACCTGATCAGCACGACACCCGAGCTGTTCCCGCTCGAATACGACATGGTGTTGTCACAAAGCGGGCAGACCATTCGCATCACCAGTCCGGTGCGTTGGGTGGTGGGCTTCAACTCGTTCGATCTGGCGCAGTTTCGCAAGGTCATCAAAGACCCCAATCGCAGCAGCGCCGAGCTGTACCGCTATGTAGTGCATTATCTGGTGCTGTTCTACTGCCTGAGCAAGTCGCCGGGAATGAGCCGCCTATTCGAAGGGCTGCGCTTCCCGGTCAGTTTCGAGCGATTGAAAGACTTCGGCGACCTGCCGTTCTGCGTGATCAGTTCGCCGGTGCGCTCAGAGCTGCCGGATGAATCGGTCATTCGCAACAGCACGCAGATTGCTGGCAATACCAGCTTCGAAGAATTGGTCGGACACGAAAACATTCTGGAAATGAACGATGAAATCCGTCAGCGTCTGCTGCTGACGATTGAAGGACTCTAATCGCGCCCGGCCCGCCACAGGCCCGGTACGCAAACGACTTGCAGCGAGTTGCTCGCACAGGAGATGACGATGGCGAAGAAGGAAAGTACCCAGCACAAACTTGACCGCGTTCGCGCGCCTCGGGTCCACATCACTTACGACGTGGAGATTGGCGATGCTCAGGAAAAGAAAGAGCTGCCATTCGTTGTGGGCGTTATGGGCGATTTCTCCGGCAACCCGCTGGAGCCGCTGCCCAAGCTCAAGGATCGCAAGTTCATCTTCATCGACCGCGACAATTTCAACGGCGTCCTGAAAGGCATCAAGCCGCGTCTGGCGTATCGCGTCGACAACACCCTGGCAAAAGACGGCACCCAACTCGGTGTCGAGCTGAACTTCAATGCGCTGGAAGACTTCGAGCCGCAGAACGTCGTGCGTCAGGTCGAACCGCTGCGCAAGCTGCTGGAAGTGCGCAACAAGCTGGCTGACCTGCGTAACAAGATGGGTGGCAACGACAAGCTTGAAGAACTGCTGATGGACGTGTTGCAGAACACTGAAAAGCTGAAAACCCTGGGCAAGGAATTCGGCCGTGAAGCCGCCGTTCCCGCCACCGACAGCAAAGAGTAAGAAGGAGCCTGACGATGACCGATAAGCAACCCGTGACTCAGCAGGACAGCGCTCTGGTTGAAGTTGAAAACTTCGCCCCGCAATCTTCCTTGCTCGACAGCATCATTTCCGAAAGCCGCGTTGCACGCTCCGAAACCGAGCGCACCCGTACCCGCGATCTGATCGGCGAACTGGTGGCCCAGGTACTTGAAGGCGAGATGACGCCGAGCAAGGACCTGATTGCCGTGCTCGACGCGCGCATCGCCGAGATCGATTCGATGCTCTCCGAGCAAATGAACGAAATCATGCACGCCCGTGAGTTCCAGCAACTGGAAGCGTCCTGGCGCGGCCTGAAATATCAGGTTGACCAGACCGAGACCAGCACCACGCTGAAGATTCACCTGCTCAACGCGTCGAAAAAAGACCTCGTGCGTGACCTCAAGGCGTCGTCCGAATTCGACCAGAGCGCACTGTTCAAGAAGATCTACGAAGAAGAGTACGGCACCTTCGGTGGCGCGCCGTTCGGCATGCTGCTGGGTGACTACGAGTTCAACCGCAGCCCGGAAGACATATACCTGTTGGAAGAGATCTCCCACGTGGCAGCCGCCGCCCACGCGCCGTTCATTTCGGCTGCATCGGCTGAGCTGTTCGGCTGGGACTCGTTCACCGACATGGCCGGCCCTCGCGACCTGGCGAAGATCTTCGACACCGTCGAATACGCCAAGTGGAAGTCGTTCCGCGCCTCTGAAGACTCCCGCTACGTCGGCCTGACTCTGCCGCACGTGCTGGGTCGTCTGCCGTATGGCCCGGATACCACGCCTGTCGAAGAATTCAACTTCGTCGAAAGCGTCGATGGCCGTGACCACAACAAATACCTGTGGATGAACGCTGCCTACGCGCTGGGCACCCGCGTGACCGATGCGTTCTCGCGTTACGGCTGGTGCGTGGCGATCCGTGGTGTGGAAGGCGGTGGTCTGGTCGAAGGCTTGCCGACGCACACCTTCAAGACCGATGACGGCGAAATCGCGCTGAAATGCCCGACTGAAATTGCCATCACCGACCGTCGCGAAAAAGAGCTGTCGGACCTGGGGTTCATTCCGCTGGTGCACTGCAAAGGCACCGACTACGCCGCATTCTTCGGCACTCAGTCGACCCAGAAGCAGAAGCAGTACAACACCGACATTGCCAACGCCAACGCGCGTCTGTCGGCGCAACTGCAATACATCTTCGCGACCTCGCGTATCGCTCACTACATGAAAGCGATCATGCGCGACAAGATCGGCAGTTTTGCATCGCGCAAGGATGTCGAGTCGTTCCTCAACGAATGGCTGTCCGACTACGTCCTGCTTGATGACACCGCGAGCCAGGAAGCGAAAGCCAAGTTTCCCCTTCGTGAGGCAAGCGTAGAGGTTGTTGAAGTGCCAGGTAAACCAGGCGCTTATAAAGCGGTTGCTTTCCTGCGCCCGCACTATCAGCTGGATGAACTGACAGCATCCCTACGCCTCGTGGCAGAGCTGCCTCAGTCGACGCGCAGCTGACCTACTTCATCAGCCAGGGAGGCATAGTTGAATGAGTCGTTCTCCTCAATTAGTACCTACGCTACTTGATCGCCTGCTTGATGATGCTCCTCATCAAGCGAGCGAGGCGGTTTCCAAACGCCTTTGCTCGTTAAGCGAATACAAGGCCAGCCTGATCAGAGACCTCGAGACACTGGTTAATACACGTCAGTGCCTCGTTGCATCGAGACTCGATGACTATCCGGAGTTGGCGGGAACGATTCTCGAATATGGCATGCCCGACTTTACCAGCAAAGGCGTGCTCAACCCTGAAGACCGACGCCTTATACAGGCTCAACTGGAGCGGGCTATCACAGTCGGTGACCCACGTTTTCGCGCTGTAAAAGTGCAACTGCTTAATCAGCAGATTGGTCACCGCATGCTGACTTTTCGGGTTGACGCAGTTCTGCATCTTCAGGATGCAACACGTCAGGTTTCCTTCGATGCGGTGTTGCAAGTCAATACCCAGGAATACAAAGTGCAGAACCTCAATTGATTCTCGACGATCTGCTGCCTTATTACGAAAAGGAGCTCTCGCACCTGCGCTTTCTTGGGCAGGAGTTTGCGCGTGAGTACCCGAAAATTGCGTCACGGTTACTCATCGAAGGTGACAACTGCGAGGATCCCCACGCCGAGCGCTTGATTGAGGGCTTCTCATTTCTGGCGGCTCGCATACACAAGAAGCTTGATGACGAGTTTCCCGAAATTGTCGAAGCCTTTCTTGAAGTACTTTACCCACACTACCTACGTCCGACGCCCGCATTATCCATCGCGGAATTCAGTAGCGGGACAACCTCGACGCTGACTGCCTGCTACACCATCGAGCGGCATACGGAAATCAGTTCCAAGACCGTAGAGGGCGTGGCTTGCAAGTTCAGAACCTGCTACCCCGTCGACTTGTGGCCTATCGCAGTGCGCGATGCATCGTTTGTCGAACTGGAGCGCTCTGCTTTCAATGGGCACAGTGCGGATCTGGTGGCCTGCCTGAAAATTGGCCTGACCGCCACCACCCATCTCCACTTCGGCCAACTGGACATTGAGACCCTGCGCTTTTTCCTCGACGGCGAAAGCACGCTGATGCTGCAATTGTACGAGCTGCTATTCAACAATTTGGCCAAGGCCACTGTAAGTTTTACAGAGCAGGGAAAACGTCGGGAAATCGGTCTGCCACAGGGTGCGTTGAAAGCGGTTGGTTTTGAGCGCGATGAAGGTCTGGTGGATTACTCGGAACGCTCGTTCCTCGGGTACAGACTGCTGCATGACTACTTTACGTTTCCGGACAAATTCATGTTCGTCGATATTGGAGGGCTCAAGAGAAGCCTGGCTGATCGAGACCTCAAAGATATCGAGATCAACTTCTATTTTGCCCATTACGAAATGGGCGATCGGCTTGCGCGGCTTGCACAAAATCTGGGGCGCAATAATTTCAAACTCGGCTGCACCCCGATTATCAACCTGTTCAAACAACAGGCCGAGCCGGTCAAGCTTACTCATACACGGCACGAATACGCCGTTACCCCCGATGTCAGGCTGCAGGGACATGCAGAAGTAGTCTCCATCGACCGCGTACAGCGGGTCAAAAAAATAGCCGGTACTGACACCGTCAGCGAGTGCAACCCGTTTTTCGAGCCTAGAGGTGACCTGGGGCCAGACGCCTGCTATTGGATCGGCCGGCGACGCCCCTCCAGACACGGCAAGCAGGGCGGCACAGAAATGGTTATACGAGTCGTGGATCGCGAACTCGATCTGATCGACGCAGGTAGTGATTCGTTGAGCATATCCCTGACTTGCAGTAACCGGGACTTACCGCAGTTGCTCAGTTACGGAGGCAGCCAGAGCGACTTCATATTTGAAAATGATGGTGTGGTCGACGGTATCCGGCTATTGCGCAAACCTACAGTGACAGCGCGCGTGCCCCTGGGCGACGGCTTGATCTGGCGGCTGATTTCTCACTTGTCCCTGAACCACATGTCGCTGGTGTCACAGGGCAAGGAAGTGCTTCAGGAAATGCTGAGCCTCTACAACTATCGACGCGGACTGGCAGTTAGAAAGCAAATCAGCGGAATCCTGTCGATCAAGAGTGAGGCTGTTGTCGTGCGTATCGGCCACCCCCGTCCTAACTTCGTGCGTGGGGTAGGCATCACCCTGGAACTAGACGAAAGCCAATACATCGGCAGCGGCGTATTTCTGTTCGGCAAAGTCCTTGATCACTTTTTCGGACAGTACTGCACCGTCAACAGTTTTACCCAACTTACCCTTCGTACCCGCCAGCGGGAAAAGAGAATTGTGCAATGGCCACCCAGAACGGGCGATCAACCTCTGGTCTGATCGATCAGGCACGCGCAGAGCCTTACCGGTTTGAGTTTTTCCAACTGGTCAGGTTGCTGCGTCTGCATTACAGCAGAGCAGGACGTATTGATCCCGAAGCGCGCCCGCATGAGGACCCGCTGCGTTTTCGTACGCAGCTGTCGCTGAACTTTCCCGTGAGCGAAGTCAGCGATCTCAAATTCGAGCGCCTCGAGGATTCGACTGCTGCTGAACAGGCATTGACCGAAGTGCAGGTAACGTTCATGGGGTTGATAGGGCCCTCAGGAGTACTGCCCCGTCCTTACACTGAAATGCTCATGAACCGGCATATTCAGCAGAGGGACGATGGTGCCCATGCGTTTCTGGATGTGTTTTCCCATCGCATGATCGCTCTCTTCTATCAGTCATGGCAGAAATACAAGTTTCACATCGAACATGAGCGCAAGGGTTCATCGGATTTCGAGCGCTATATGCTCAATCTGGTAGGTTTTGGCAAGCAAAGCCAGAAGCGAAAATTTGGCGCGGGCGGCTCACCTGTTCGACAGGAGTTATTCACCTACTTCTCGGGCTTGTTCACGCAGCGGCCTCGTAATCCGCACAATCTGGAAGTGATGTTGAGCTTCTACTTCGGACACCCCTTTTCACTGCGGCCCTTTGCCGGACGCTGGTTGAAACTTGAACCGGAGCAGTGCTCACAACTGGGACGTACCAATGCAACGCTCGGTGAAAGCGCGGTGGCTGGCAATCGCGTATGGGACTATCAATCCTGCGTGCGTATCGACATTGGTCCCTTGGACCTCGCTGAATATCAGCGTTTTCAACCAGGTAATGACGACTACAGAAAGCTGGTCGATGTGGTGCGTTTCTACCTTGGTCCCACCCTTGACTTTGAACTTGCTCCGCAGCTCAAACCCGAGGCGATCCCTCTGGCGCGTCTAGGCCGCAACACAAACACAGCGCTGGGCTGGCTTGGCTGGCTGAAGCGGCCTGGCGAAAAAGTAAATCCGTCACGTTGCGCTGTTTTCCGTATTCCTTTTGATGGGGTCGCCCTGTGAACCTTAAGTCACTCTTTGCCAAGCTCAATGATACCTGCCGCAACGCAACCGAAAGCGCTGCTGCGCTATGCCTCGCGGAACGTCACTACGAAGTCGATATCGAGCATGTATTGCTGCAGCTTCTCGAAGGCGACGATAACGACCTGCTGCCGATCTTGCGTCATTACGATGTAGTGATGGAGCGTTTGCAGTCGCAGTTGGCGAGTGCCATGAGTGACTTCAAGACCGGAAATACTCGCACCCCCGCCCTGTCCCCGCACATAACCCAACTGATCGAGCGGGCTTGGGTATTGGCTTCGATCGAGTATGGCCAAAGCCTTATCCGAAGCGGCTTTTTGCTACAGGCCTTGCTCGACGATAAAGAACTGCGTCGGGTCATAGCCGCGTCAGCTCCTGAACTGGAAAAGATCAATGTTGACGATTTGAAAGCCAATCTCGAGGACTTCATTTCAGCCAGCAGCGAGTCACAGAAAAGCGCTTCTTTGCCAGCCGGAAACGATACTCAACGACCGGCAACCAAGGGCAACGGCAAGACTCCTGCCCTGGATCAATATACTGTGGATCTTACCCGCAGCGCGCGGGAAGGACGTATTGATCCGGTACTGGGACGCGAATTCGAAGTGCGCCAGATGGTCGATATCCTCACCCGTCGGCGGCAGAACAATCCGATTTTGACGGGAGAAGCAGGTGTCGGTAAAACCGCAGTAGTTGAGGGCCTGGCATTGCGTATTGCTCTGGGCGATGTGCCAACGCCACTCAAGGATGTCGCTATTCATACACTCGATCTGGGCCTGCTGCAGGCAGGAGCCGGGATTAAGGGCGAATTCGAGAACCGTCTCAAATCGGTGATTGAAGAAACAAAGCGCAGCGTGCATCCAATCATTCTTTTTATCGATGAAGCCCATACGCTGATTGGCTCAGGTGGCCAGGCAGGACAGAACGATGCGGCCAACCTCCTCAAACCAGCCTTGGCGCGCGGCGAACTGCGGACTATTGCCGCCACTACATGGGCCGAGTACAAAAAATACTTCGAGAAGGATGCTGCCCTCGCCCGCCGCTTTCAGGTCGTAAAAGTAGAGGAGCCGGAAGAAGATCAGGCAATCTACATGTTGCGTGGCCTCTTGGAAAAAATGCAGGAGCACCATCGGGTAGCGGTCATGGACGAAGCGCTCGTCATGGCTGTCCGCCTGTCCAATCGCTATATCACAGGCAGGCAATTGCCGGACAAGGCCGTCAGCGTACTGGATACCGCCTGCGCGCGTGTCGCGCTAGGCCAGACATCACAGCCCGGCATGCTAGAAGATTCCCGGCGCATGATTGACAACCTGCGCACTGAAATATCTCTGCTGGAAAAGGAACAGATCAAAGGCAGCGACCATCAGCGCCGACTTGCTCAACTCGGTGCAGAACTGACCGACGCCGAGAAACGCGAACAGGAACTGGTCACACAGTGGCAACGCGAATTGGAACTGGTCAAACAGTTGCACGAACTTAGCGAACAGACCACAGGGCAGGACCACCGCACCGAGCTTGCCGACCTACGGGCTGAGCTTGCAAAAGTTCAGGGTGAGCAGCCATTGGTGCATGCGCTGGTAGACGGGGCCACCATTGGTGAAGTGATCTCCGGCTGGACAGGCATCCCACTGGGCAAAATGTTGCGCGACGAGATTGATACCGTCCAGCGCTTACCTGCACTGCTGGCCGAACGCGTTCTTGGTCAGGACCATGCTCTGCACGAAATAGGCAAACGCATCAAGATTTCCCGTGCGCGCATGGAAGACCCCAATAAGCCAATCGGCGTATTTCTATTGCTTGGCCCAAGCGGTGTTGGCAAAACGGAAACCGCGCTGGCATTGGCCGATACGCTGTACGGCGGTGAACGCAATGTCATCACGATCAATATGTCCGAGTATCAGGAAGCCCACACTGTCTCCAGTCTCAAGGGCTCACCGCCGGGCTACGTCGGATACGGCGAAGGCGGCGTACTGACTGAAGCTGTGCGTCGCAAACCCTACAGCGTCGTATTACTGGATGAAGTCGAAAAGGCCCATCCGGACGTGCTCGAACTGTTTTTCCAGGTATTCGACAAAGGCGTACTGGATGACGGCGAAGGACGCGAGATCAACTTCCGCAACACGGTGATTATCCTCACGTCCAATGTCGGCACCGAGCACATCATGCAGACGTGTCTCGGAGTCAGCGAGCTACCCGCCCCCGCCCAGATCGTCGAAGACCTGCGCGACCAGCTCAACAACGTGTTCAAACCTGCATTTCTCGGGCGCTTGAGTATTGTTCCGTATTACCCGGTACAGGACGCCGTGCTCGAGCGCATTGTCGGTCTGAAGCTAGCGCGTATCCGTGAGCGTTTCGAACGAAATCATCAGGCCTCTCTAGAGTTCAGCCCGGAGCTGGTGCCCACGATTGCCGCACGCTGCACGGAAGTCGACAGCGGAGCCCGGAACATCGACAACATCCTGTCCGGCACATTGATGCCTGAATTGGCAGAGCACGTGTTGGCACGTATGGCAGAAGACAAACCCGTCAATAGCATGAGCATCGGCCTTGATGAGGCCGGAGGCTTTTCGTACACCGTGGCGTAGACGACAACCGGAATCCGGATGAGATTCAGCGTCGCCCGAATTGCCGGGCGTCGATAGGAAGTGTTTCAGGAGCAGCAGAATGGGCAGGTATTTGGGTGTTTTGATTATGTTGCTAGGGCTGACCGCCTGCGGCATCACTGACCGTGTAGGCAAGCGAGTCGATGACACATGGGCAGGCGACATGCTGTTCAGCAACGATGAAAAGATCGTTCTGACCGTGGACGGCGGCAACCAGTTGAACCCCAATACCTCCGGCATGCCTTTGTCCGTCGTGACCAGGGTTTATCAGTTGACCTCACTGGACAAGTTCAACAGCGCGGACTCAAACACGCTGCTGGACCACCCCGAACAGGTGCTCGGCAACACCGTGCTCGATACCCGCGAACTCGTGGTTTTGCCCGGGATGGGTCAGGTCCAGACCTGGCCACTCGCCAAGGAAGCACGGTACATCGCAGTAGCGGCCTTCTTTCGTGATGACAGCGGCGGCCGATGGAAAATGGCATTCAATGCCGACGCGTTTCGCAAGGACGGGATTCTGTTTTCATCCGAGGGCGGCCGCGTGCTTCTGGACGTGAACCGCATCAGTGCCGAGCGAGGGCAAGATGTGCTGCAGATGCCCGAAGAACAAATCATCGCGCCATTACAGCCAGCCCAGCCAGAGCATACGGAGCCTGGGCTTATGGAGCGCATGCAGTCAAAGGCCGCCGAATCTGCCGAAGACGCTGCCAACAATTCTATTAAGAAGTCGCTGAGCAATACATTTGACTCAGCTCTGGAAGGTGCTAAATGAGTAAAAAGAGCCGTGTGATGTGGTCAGAGGGCATGTTCCTTCTGCCACAACACTTCCAGTATCAGGATGAGTTCCACCAGAACCAGCTGGCTCAGGCGACGCTGCGCTCGTCACCATTTCATTGGGGCGTGCAGCTTCTGGAAGTGGATGAGCAAGCCTTGGTCAACGGAGTGCTGCAACTCAAGCGGCTACAGATGGTTTTCCCGGACGGCTCGCTCTTTGACGCACCGCAGCATGACCCGCTGCCTGCTGCGCGCGATTTGAAAGATGTGCAGCACGGTTCGGAGCTGAAAGTGTATGCGGCGTTGAAATTGGCTGAACCGTACAGTGCCAATTACCTGGACGAAGGTGAAGAGCGCAAAGGCGCACGTCGCTACCGTAAAGCATTTGATATGTTGCCTGATATCAATGAAGGCGAGCTGGAAAACGAAATTACCAGCCTGCGACTTAATGTGGTGCTGCTGATCGATGGTGATTCACTCGATGGCTACAGCTATTGCCCGCTGACCCTGCTTCAGCGCAACAACATTAACGGATTTAGCCTGGACACTCAGTTCATTCATCCTGCCCTGCACATCGGGTCGCATGAAACGTTGCTGAAAATTGCCCAGCGCCTGCTCGCACTTCTGCAGAGCAAGAGCGAAACACTGTCTGGCCGCCGCCGGGAAAGAGCTGACCTGATCGCTGAATTCGGGTCTAGCGATGTCAGCCTGTTCTGGCTGCTTTATACCGTCAATCGCGCGTATCCAGGTCTTGCTCACCTGCTTCAGCATCCGAGGCTGCACCCAGAGCAGTTGTATCGCTTTCTGGCTGAGCTGGCGGGCAGTCTGCTGACTTTTTCCCTGAGCGCACAGCTCAATGATATCCCTGCCTACGATCATCATGATCCCGCCACTTCGATGATAAAGCTCGACAGGCTGGTTCGCGAACTGCTCAACAGTGTTGTGCCCAACCAATATATTCCGATCAGCCTGGAACAGACTCGTACGTCCTATTTTGTGGGCCGCCTGAACGATCCACGCTTGAGTGAGGCTGACTTTTACATTGCGGTTCATGCAGACATGCCAGGTGCTCAGGTTCTTGAACTGGTACCACGTGCCTTCAAGGTCGGCTCGCCGGAAGACATTGAGGTAGTGGTTAATACGGCAATGCCGGGGGCGGCGCTCAGTCACTGTGTGCGAACCCCAAATGCCATTCCCGTTCGTCTGGACAACCAATACTTCTCGATCGAACCCCATGGCCGGGTCTACGAACGCATGATGAAAGCTAACGCCATCGCGTTCTATGTACCCAGCGCATTTAAAAATCTCAAGCTTGAACTGATGGCGGTGCTCAAATGAATGATGCCGTGATGCAAGGCGGCGTTACTGCCCCAGCGCAAACACTGACACTCAAGGATATGGTCAAGGACTTCATGACCATGGCGCTGATGATTCGTCGCGGAAGCAAGGTGCGCGACGTCTCAAGGCTGCGTGCCAGCGTCGACGAATTCTTTCCCGCGCTTGAGCGGGATGCGCGTCGTGCCAACTACAGCGTCGAACAAGTCAGGGATGCGCAATACGCGCTATGTGCGTTTCTGGATGAAAGCGTCTTGAATGCCGGGCAGAGTGAAATACGCAATCAGATTGAAGTTAATCCACTGCAATTTCAGTATTTTGGCGTGCATTTGGCTGGTCAGGGTTTCTTCGAGAAACTCGAAGCATTGCGTACTGACGTGAAACGCAACCTTGATGTCCTTGAGGTTTATCACCTGTGCCTGGCACTGGGCTTTGAAGGCAAATACAGCCTTGAGAAGAAAGATCAACTTCGTTACATCGCCAATACCCTGGGTCAGGACATCGCTCGTTACCGAACCCCGCGCAAGGCGCTTTCCCCAGATTGGGCACTGCCCGATCAAGTGTCTCAGATGTTCCGTTATGAAGTCCCTTTGTGGCTCTACCTGGTACTCATCGCACTGATATGCGGTGCCGTTTACCTGACCCTGGACTGGCTTCTGGGCAAAGAGGTGGCAGCACTGGCCGAACAGGTCCGTCAGCTGTTCGGCGTTTAATTCAGTTACGGATCCGGTCAGGAAGACATGAAAGCATTATTGCGTTGTTTGAAAAATTTCTGGTTTGCACTGGCACTCCTGTGGACAGTCGGTTTGCTCGCCTGCTGGCTGGCACTCCCGCGCTGGAATTTCACGCGGGAAAACATTTACGTGGCCATGGCGCTGATCAGTGCCTTCTGCCTGCTGCTTATTGTGCTGCGTCAGTACCGCAGAATTCGCGCCGAACAGAACATCGAAAGCCTGGTGCAACTGGAGGTAGACCGGTCGTTAGGGGCCGAGGGCGAGTTTCGTGACCAACACGTACTGCGCGAGCGCCTCAAACACGCTATATCGATGCTGCGCTCATCGCGCTCTGCGGGCGGCGGCGGAGCATCTGCGCTTTCTGATCTGCCATGGTATCTGGTCGTCGGCATGTCAGCATCGGGCAAGACCTCGCTACTGACACGCTCAGGTCTGTCAGCGACCATTGCCGGAGCTCAGGCGAGCGGCATGGACAGCGGGACTCAGCACTGCGACTGGTATTTCAGTCCTGACGCAGTCTTGATTGATACTGCGGGCCGCTACTTGCGCGATGACCAGTCAGCCAGCGAGTTCGCCTCGTTCCTAAAGCTACTGCGCAAGCAACGCGCCAAACCCGCCGTTAACGGGTTGATTCTGGTGGTGAGCCTGCCAGAGATTGTCTCTGCTACCTTGGCCGAACGCGAAGCCCTGGCTGCCCGTCTGGTTTCTCGTATTGATGAATACAGCGAGTGCCTGGGTGTTAACCCTCCGCTTTATCTGATGCTCAGCAAGACAGATCTGCTGCCAGGCTTCAACCAGGCCTTCGACGGTATGGACACTGCACAACGCCAGCAGCCTCTGGGCATGACGTTCGCCTTGTCGGATGTGCGCGCCAAAGGCCTGCGCGCCGTCATGGAAACCAAGTTTGCCCATTTGCTGGAGAGCGTGCGACACCACGTGGATACTCAGCTGATTATCGGGGGCAAAACCGCCAGCGCCGAGCTGCTGCAATTTCCCAATTACTTTGCCGAACTGTCGACCGTTATCTCTGGTTTTCTTGACCAGTTTGAACGCTCATCGCAAGGGCATACGCCTCCTATCGTGCGAGGCGTCTATTTCACCAGCGCCCTGCAGACAGATGAGCAGTTGCCACCTGTCTATGAGGATGCTCTTGGAGATTACTACGCGCTTGAGCCCAAAGAGCATCCGATACACAGCGATATACGTAGAAAGATAGGCGACAAGAGCTACTTTATTACTGAGACATTTCGTCAGGTGGTGTTCCCGGATCGCAACCTGAGCCTTTACTACTCACGCCTGGGCCGCACACGATCCTTGACCCCTGCATTGATCGCGATAGCGGCTTTGGCAGGTATAGGCTTGATCGCGTGGGAGGCGGTTTCTTATAACAAAAACCGTGAAATGCTGGCGGGCATCGCAAGCGAACTGACACAGCTTGAGACTGCACCCGATCGGTCAGATCGGCTGCGCTCGGGGCAGGCGATGGAAACATTGCGTGTTTACCTTAGCGAGTTCGAAGGATACGGCAATCACGGCGTACCCTTCGCGTTGGGCGCAGGCCTGTACAGCGGCGACGATCTGCTGATCCCGCTGCGTGAGGCGTACCTGCAGCAGCTACGTACCCAAGCGCTGGAGCCCATCGGCAAGTACTTGCAGGTGCAACTGCGCGAGCTTAACCAGTTTGCTCAGACGGTGGATCGGAGCCCACTGGCGCCTACCGATAAACGTCGCTCGGCCAAGTCCCCGTTAAAAAAACCGGCAAAAACACCGAGCATCAGCGCGTTGAAAGCGACTGTCAGCCTTCCGCGTAACAGCGCAGATCTGACCGGACAGCTACGCTCGGGCGTCAACGAGGCAGGTGAAGCCGGGCGTCGCAGAACGCTGGATGCTCTTCGCGATAACGCCAAGTCCGAATCAACTATGGATCTTGCCGAAGACACCGCACTGACTGCCGGGTTGTCACTGTCGGAAGACAGCCTCAGCCGGCTGACAGAGCAACAAGTGTCTTCAGTGATCAAGGCTTACAGCGCACTTAAGCTGTACTTGATTCTGTCGCGTCCGGATGAACACCGCGATGCCGAATTCGTTGCTGATGAACTTCCTCAAGCCTGGGCACTGGCGGCGCAGGCCGAGGGCCAAGAGATCAGTCCAGCACTGATTGAAGCCAATACCGCGATGTACGTGCGCTACCTGCAACAAGGTACCGCGCCAGCGCTGCGACGGAATGAGCAACTGGTCAACGACACACGGCAGAGCCTGCGTTCCTTCATGATCGCCAGTTCTCTGGTTGATCGTGAGTATCTGCGCCTTCAGCTGGAGTCGAGCCGTCAGTTCCCGTCGCTTACGCTATCGGACATGGTGCCCGCAGCCGGACGTGATCAGTTATTTTCGGCGGAAGCAGTACCTGCCATTTACACCCGACAAGGTTGGGAAGAGTTTCTGCAGCCCGAACTGATCAAGTTGCTGTCAGGCAACCTGCGCAACGACAGTGACTGGGTACTCGATAGCGAAGGCAGCAATGGCATGGTTCAGAAAGCCAACTTCGTGCGTGAGCTGATGGCTCGCTACAAAGCCGACTACGCAGATGCCTGGTTCAGGATGCTCAGAGGCGTAGGTGTGCGTCATTTCACCGACATGGCCAATGCCACCGAGCATTTGTCAGTGCTTAGCGACGTGCAGAACTCTCCCGTCAAGAGTCTGTTGCACGCCGTGAACCAGAACACGTCGTGGGACTTGCCCAAAGTCAACTCTGCGGCGTCTCCGAATAAAGCGGACGACGGGTTCTGGAGCGGCATCAAAGGCACCTTCAGTACCCAGAGCGAGCAAGCCGAAAGCCTGGTAGTGACATTGCCACGTGTTGACGATGGGAGTCTGGCAAAACGCTTTGAACCCGTCGCACGCCTGTTCGCAACGCAAAATGCAGAGGGCGCGGACAGCACGGTGATGGATCGATATCTGGCAGCGTTACGCAAGCTCAAAGTGCGTTTGACCAATATTCAGCGATCGCAGGATGTCGGCAAGAACAGCAAGCTATTGATCAGCGAAACACTGGAAGGACAGCCGTCCGAAGTTACACAGGTACGCAACTACATCGAGACCAGCGTCGATACCAGCGAAGGAGGCCTGTCGAACTCCTTGCAACGCCTGTTCAACTCGCCACTGCAGTTTGCCTGGGAAACACTTCGCGACCCGGCTGGCCAACAGATCGCAAAAGCATGGTCGCAGGATGTCGCCCGCCCCTGGAAACAGGTCATGGCTTACCGGTACCCCATTGTGGCTGGCAGTGAAAACGAGGCATCAGTCAAGGATTTGCAGCGTTTCGTCGATCCTGAAACAGGTTTGCTGCCCGCGTTCAAACGCAACGAAATCGGCAACCTCGCCGGCGGCGAAGGATTGGGCATGGGTACAGGCGGTAACGCTGCGCCTCTGGTCAATACACGCATGATTGACAGCATCGACAAGGCCAGCTCGGTAGGGCAGGTCATCGCGAGTCTGTCTGATCGGGAAAATGGCTTCGAAATCATGTTGGAGCCATCGGCTCGTTACACGGACATCATTTTCACGCTCGACGGGCAGGAACAGCATTATCGAAACGGTCGTACCAGTTGGAACCGGTTCTCCTGGCCGGGTACCTCCAACGCACCGGGGGCACGTCTGGATGTAGTGACTCTGGAAGGACAACGCATCACTGTTTTCGACTACCCGGGCCGTTGGGGCTTGCTGAAGATGAACGACAGTGCTCGCGTCACCGATCTGGACACGGTTCAGCAACGTTTCAGCTGGCAGTCGGCCGCCGGGCCGGTAAGCCTGGTCGTTCGTAACTATGGCGGCGTCAAAATGACTGACCTGGCACAGGTCAAATCATTGAGCGTGCTTAACGACCCTGGGCAGAAAAACTGATTATGGCAAGCCATCACAGAGGGGGCACAGGCTGATGATCGGATGTTTTGGCAAAGTGCCCGCGAGTGCCGACTTCGTCAGTTTGAACGGAGCCATGCCTGAGGTATGTGAGTTCGATCTGTGGCTACAAAACAGTCTGGGACGCATGCAGACGCGTGAGGATTGGCGGGAATTGTTTGATGAGTTGCCCGTGTGTTTTTTCTCATACCGCAGTCGCAATGGACAGTGGCTGCTGGGTGGATTCATAAGCTCGCGGGACGCCAGCGGCAGACGTTATCCATTTATGGTGTTTCAAAGCATAAAGGTGGACTCCAGCGACCCGTTCACCAATCCGCACACGTTGTGCGAATTGTTCGCCGGGCAGATCAAACCGCTTCTCATGCAGGGCGCGCAAGGGGCGGATATAGAGCAGATTTTTGCTCGACTCAGAACCATGCGTCTGTGGACCGCCAAGGACTTGGATCTCTATCGACGTGTGCATGACAAGTTTCTTATGGACTTTAACCTGCGTGATGTGTCGCGGCCACTGCGACACAGCTATCCGGAGTTCGGTACCCAGTCGGGGCTGGCCAGCCTTTACAAACTGCGCAAGGCCATGAGGAACAATGAGCCGCCCGCAATAAGCCTGCCTCTGCCAGCAGAGAGCGGCCTGAAGCGCCCGATGGCTGACTTGTGGTGCACATTGCTGTCACGTCTGCGCGGCAAAACGGGCATGCCGGATGTCAGCGTGCTGGTAGACAGCTTTATGCGCCCAGGGCTGCTGTGCTTTCCGTCGCGTGGAAACAGTGAAATGTATCGGATGTTGACCGGTATCGCTGCACCCGAGGACCGCTACAACCTGCTGGATCCTTTACCGGAGCCCGCGTCTGCCGCCTCGCTCGTGTTGCCTGCCGATCACCTTGCATTGAACGACTTTATTGAGCGTTTTATAGACGCTCGGGATGAACAGTATTGATGAACAGGCTCAAATATTACTTTCTCAAGTACCAGCCATATGTTCTGGGGATTGCGTTCTTCCTGGCCATCTTCCTGGTGTGGTCGCTCGGTGTAGCGATGGGGTTTTCCTCCCTTCACAGCCTGCTGGCCGGGATAGGAGTGTTTCTGTTGCTATCGGCTGGTTATGTCCTTTTCATGGGACGAAGCCACGCACCGCGCCACGACCTTGAAGCGCTTCTACGTGATGACGCCGATCAGGCCGTGTTGAATTCCAGCCCGCAGGATCGCGAGGAAGTCAGCCTGCTACGCGAGCGCCTGCTGCAAAGCATCGAGCGCCTGCAGGGCAATTCAGGGAAGAAAGCATCCAGTAAAGACGCACTCTATGCGTTGCCTTGGTACTTGGTAATTGGCCAGCCCGCGTCCGGCAAAAGCACCATGCTGTATCAGTCCGGATTGAATTTTCCCTATGCGGAGCGCGAAGGCGCACGCGTCGCAGGACTAGGCGGCACCCGCAACTGTGACTGGTTTTTCAGTTCTGAAGCAGTGTTACTGGACACTGCCGGCCGCTATATGGATAACCAGGAAGAGGCTGGCAAATGGCGTGCGTTTTTAAGTCTGCTTCGACAACACAGGCAACGGCGCCCGCTGAACGGCCTGATCGTCGCAGTGAGTGTAGAGGATGTTCTGAAGTCAACGCCCGACAGCCTCGAACGTCTTGCCAAGCGCCTGCGCGAACGCATTCAGGAAGCGCACGATCTGCTTGAGCTGCGCCTGCCTATCTATCTGGTGTTCACCAAATGCGACCTGATACCAGGCTTCACTCACTTCTATCGCCAGCTCGATAACCAGACTCGTGGCGAAGTAATGGGCAAGACATTTGCTCACGAAGGTTTCAGGCAGTCCGATTGGGGTAAGCGCTTCACCGCGGCAATGGGCGAATTGGTAGGCCATTGGCAGCAAATTGCCGATCAGCAATTGGTGCAACAGGACATTCAGCTGACCAGACAGGACCCGGCGGCGTATCGCTTCCCTCTGGAACTGACAGCGCTCAAACCATTGCTTGAGACTTTCGTTACCGACTTGCTCAGAGCGAACCCGTATCAGAGTGCCGAGTTGCTCCGCGGCTTCTATTTCACCAGTGCACTCGACGCTGATAAAGCTACGCAGGGATTGTATGCACAGCATGTCACCGAGCGCTTTGCGCTGGCCGACTCGTCAGCCGAACTGCCGGTTACCGGGCAGACGCAGCCGATGTTTATCAATAGCCTTTTTCAGAAGGTCATTATCCCTGATCAACATCTTGTGGCGCTGTACACCAGCAATCGCAGCGAAACCCGGCGCAAAGGTATATGGATCGGCACAGCCGCATTGGCAGGCTTGCTGCTTTGTGTAGGCTGGGGCGTTTCGTACAGCAATAACAAAGCAGCCATCCAGGCAATTTCCGGCGGGCTGGTCGCAGCACAGCAAAAAGACGAACACACCAGCGGCCAATACACCCAATGGCAGACTCTGGATCAACTGCGGCAGACTTCAGCAGATCTTTATACTCGTCACCACGGTGGCGGCGTACCGCTGAGCATGCGTCTGGGGTTGTACAAGGGTTATGACGTGGAGCCCTATGTACGTCAGCGCTATTTCGCACGTCTTGAAAGCGTAATGCTCAAACCGACTGCCGATAACCTGACCCGCTCGTTGTACCTGTTGAGCAGTATCAAGATATACCAGCGCAACGCGCCGACGCTTACAACCGTGACAGGAATCGACAGCGTCGAGCCGCGCGCGCTCCCTGTGGATAACCGCGCGCAGTCAGTTGCGACCTTTGGCAAGACGACGCTGGACACCTACTTGATGCTGTCCAAGGCGCAACGTGAGCAAGCCGATCCTGCGGTATTAAAGGCTCGCATTCCTGATTATTGGTATCCGGCGATCTACAAGCAGGTTCAGCGCGATACAAACGTGTCAGCTCAAGCTGCTGGCGAGGCCGATGACTATCAGTTTGCCGGGCGTCAGATAGCATTCTATAGCGATCAGATCCGTGAACTTGACGTACCACGCATTCTCAACAATGCATTCTTGATCTCCAGCTCGCGCAATTACATAAATAGCCTGCTCTCACAGTCGTTGCGCGCTATCGAAACCATCACGCTGGAGTCCGACACCCTATTTGCGTTTGGCCGCGCGGACTTTCAAAGCCTTGAGCTTGCCGGGCAACGCCAGTTGAGCGCCATCGCCGGGAAACTGCTGAACACACCGAACGTGGGCAAGATCGTGATCACTGGCCACGCAGACCAGATTGGCGATGCGCAGAGCAATCTGCAGGTATCCAGACAGCGTGCGCAAACCATCAAAACCTACCTGGTAGGTAAAGGCTTGCCGAGCGAACTGGTCGACGCGGTCGGTGAAGGCAGCAATAAACCACTGGTGCATTGCGACATGCAGATGCCGCGCGCCGAGCTCATCCACTGCCTCGAGCCCAACAGACGAGTCGAAATCGAGGTGCGTGCGCTTAACTGAGCCGCCCCCGAGGTAAAACGATCGCCATGTGTGTGCCTGCTTCGGCATGCATGGCTTTAGAACGGCCCAGCCATTACGTGGCAGGGTCAAACACAGGGCGATCCAACTTGTGGATCAATGAAAGCCCTTTTAAGGAGAAATGAAAAATGGCATTTGACGCATTCCTCAAAATTGACGGCATCCCGGGTGAAAGTCTGGACGACAAGTTCAAGGACTGGATCGAAATCCTGAGCTACACGCACGGCGCTACACAGGCGACTTCGGCGACTGCCAGTTCGTCTGGAGGCGCTTCTTCCGAGCGCGTTAACCTGAGCGACTTCACGGTTATCAAGTATGTCGACAAGGCTTCTCCCAAAGCCTTCGAGTCATGCTGCAAAGGCCAGCACATCAAGGAAGTTGTCCTCAACCTCAACCGTGCCGGCGGCGACAAGCTGACCTACATGACCATCACGCTGGAAGAAGTGGTCATCTCTTCTGTCACCTTCCTGGGCAACATGCCTGTGGCTGGCGAAACCAAGGCGGAGAGCGATCTGCCATTGGAAGAGATCAAGTTCAACTTCTCCCGCATCAAGATCGCCTACACCCAGCAGAAGCGTTCCGATGGTGCAGGCGGCGGTAAAGTTGCAGGCGGCTGGGACCGCTCGCTGAACAAGGTCTACTCCTGAGTAGGGCCTCGGGCGACTGAAGTTGTTCGGCCGCTCAATCGAGGGTCCCGCGCCTGCAAGGGCGCGGTGGCCTTCTCTTTTCACCTTTGAATGCAGAGCCGTCCATGTCTGACATCCTCGAAGACCTTTCGCTGGCCACATTGCGTACTCCCATTCAGGGTGGCGCGGGCGAAGACCTGAGTTTTTCCAGCCTGTTCGATCAGATCAAGGAGGCACGCCGCGCCGATGTCGACTATCTGACTCAGGGCGACTGGCAAACCGATCTGAAACAGGCCGACTGGGAACAGGTTGTGCAACTGGCCAGCGCCGGGATTGCAGAACAGAGCAAAGACTTGATGCTGGTCGCATGGCTAGGTGAAGGTCTGGCGCACAAATATCATTTCCGCGGTATCCGTTTCGCGCTGGCAGTGGCTCAAGCCATGCTGGAAGATTTCTGGGACACCCTGTTCCCTTCTCTGGAAGACGGCACCGAAGAGCGTTCTGCTCGCTTGGGGTGGTTGAATACAACCTTGGCCGAAGTGGTCCGTACGCTACCGATTACCCAGGGACAGGGCTACAGCCTGTTCAAATATGATGAATCTCGACAAGTTGAAAACCTGGCTCGACAGAACTCGTCGGCAATGAACCAGGCTCTCGAAGAAGGCAAGATCAACGCTGAATTGTTCCAGCGCTCGGTAGTACTCACCGACACAGATCACCTGAACCGCAAATACGCGGAAATGAGTGAATGCCTGGTTGCATGCAAACAGCTGCAATCAACCATCGATAGCGTCTTCGAACGCGATATACCCAGTTTTCTTGCCCTCAACGATGTACTCACTCACGCTCGGCAGCTTGTTGAGCGACTGCTCAAGGAGCGCGGTGTCGAACTCGTGACACCGGCAAGCCAGTCAAAAGAAGACGTTGCAGATGAGCCCGTCAAAGAACGACCAGCGGCACGCGACGACATTCCTGCAGCCAACGCCCCTATGCGCACCGTGCCACTGACCCGTGACGAAGCGTTTGCCTTGTTGCAAGGCGTCGCACAATTCTTCAAACAGACAGAACCCCACAGCCCGGTGCCCTACCTGGTAGAGCGCGCAATCAAATGGGGAAATATGCCGCTGGAAAGCTGGCTGAGCGATGTGATCAAGGATGGTAGCGTCGTCGATGGAATCCGCGATGTTCTGGGCACCCTGCAACAGCGCGACTAAAAGGCTGTGATAGCAACCAAAAGGAGTTTCAACATGCGTCCGATCATTTTGCTGAACGACCCGACCGACAAGGCCGGGGTTGTTGTCGAAGGATCTCCGACCACTCTGGTCAATGGTCGACTGGTGGCCAGAGTCGGCGATAAAGTCATGTGCCCGCATGGGGTCTGTACAATCGCGACAGGTGACACGTCAACGTTGGTAGATGGCCGGCCGGTTGCCCGCCATGGCGACAAGACTGCGTGTGGCTCCAGTCTGATCGCCACCAACAGTGACTGTGGCATATTTTAAGGACGACAGCATGTTGAAGCCCTACGGCCAAGGTCATCGCTCTTTATGGGATGTCATTGGTGAGCGACGCGAACAGGAACAACGTCAGGCAACTCCGGCACGTCCGCCGGCAGACTATGACCTCACACGCGTCAAAATAGACAACGCCTGGCTGTGGCTGCCGAATCTCGAACCTGCTCAAGCGGCTTCAGGCGCATGGCTTGGAGCCGTTAACGGCGATTTTGAACACGACCCCAGGCTGGTCAGTCCATCGGGCCACCGTTATAACCTGCGCCGCATTCGTCTGCCCCAGCACAAACCGGAAATCGATACGTTGCCACGTACGCTTCAACTGCTTGAGGCCATGCTCGCACAATGGGCTGATTTCGCAGCCAGCGTCGATTGGGAAAACACGAAGGTAGTACTGTTTGCGCCGTCGAGCATCGCCCCATCAGCATGGGAGAACCATGCGTTGCCGATCTGGCCGTTTGATTACCTGCCCGGCGAGGGTTTCGACACCCCTTCGCTGAACTTTGATGAATGGTTGCCCTGGGCGCTTCAAAACGATACCGAAGCTTCTACCCTGCTGTGCGTCAGCATAGACACCTGGGCGACAAAAGACCGGGCTGGCGCTCTGTCCAGCGACGCCATGGTCGGTGAAAGCATCTCGATCGTGCACCTGCAGCGCGTAGACCACGCCAACCCCGACGAGGAAAATACCTGGCAACTCTATCCAGCCATGACTCGCGAACACTCTCCGCGTGCATCGCAGCCAAGGCAAAGCAGCGTCGATCTGCAACAGCTGGCAGAGGCCCTTTGCGAGCAGAGGGGTATTCAACCGAACGACATCCAGGCACTCGTCATCGACGGTCATCTTCATGACAGACGTCTAGAGCAGCTCTCTCATTACGCAAGTACCCAACTGCCGAATCTGGTGGTATCGGAGCATGTCGCTGGGCAGGCATTGCTGGCAGGCGAGCGAGGAAGGAGCGCGACTCAGCTGACGTCGCTGGCACTTGCTTTTCACGCAGGCAGGGCGAGGCAGGGATCGGTACTGATATTTGACAGACACGCCTCCACTCAGACTCAAGCCTGGTTGCTGAGTACCGGCAAGACGATTGCGCAAGCTGGCGATGAGGTAGCCGAACACCGCGGGCTTGAACACGACGGACAGAGCAAAGACTCATGAAGGAAAATTTTGATTTCAATCCAAAATCCTGCTCGATCAATGATCTGAATCCGGGCTGTGTCGAAATGTGGACACTTGGCCAGCAAGTGGCTATCAGGCGCTTGTGCGTGAAGACCCGCGCCGAATACAAGCAACCGGCCAGGTATGAACTGCTCAAGGACTTCAGTACGCGGGCTGCGCGTATCGCAGGCAATTACGCACGTATTTACCTGGAGCAAGAGCACAACGGCCAGCCCGAACAAAAAGGACGGTTTTACTGGACAGGGTTAGCGGCGTTTGCAAGCAAACAGGTCATGTGTGCATTGGATTATTCCAGTAACACAAAGATGCGCTATTTGCCACCCGCCGTACCGCCCTTGGAGATTACCAAGATATTTTTGGGCAAGGGAAACTTCTGGTTATTCCAGGACATCTTCGTCTGGCACTGGTTTTATATTAATTACCCACAGCAGTTCGATGAGTGCATAAAGACTCGGGACTTCAGTACGTATGACCCACGATTCAAGCAAAGCTTTGCGCAACTGCCATGGATTGATGATGCACTGCCCAAAATAAACAACCTGAAGGTAACTGATTATCTGGTAAGCGGCTTCAAGTTGATATCGGCTGTAGAGAAGGAGCCGGCAGGTACACTGCGTGAAAAATACAAATTTCAGTCCCTCCTGGCAATTGCCAAACATGAACAACTGATGATATTGCAACCGTTGATATACGAGGATAAAAGCTTCAGGGCACTGTTGTACATGCAAACGTGGGTTGAGGGGTACGGGGATGTTCCGCGCCGACTGGCGTCCCTGAGTGTTGAATGCGATACAGGCGACCCGGAGCAGGATGTCATCATGTCCGATGGCGAGCTGTACGACGCCGAGGACAGAATGATCTTTATTACAACAATTGCCTCTACGTATCATCGGAGAATGCAAAGAAAAAATGTTGAGATGGAAAAGGCAATTATGACGATAGGGACGTGGAATGAACGCACTACTTAAATATATGATAGCGGCTTTCATACTGCTGACCGGTTGTGAGGCTTCGGATATGAATACAAAAAATCGTGAGATCGAACTCTCTCTTGGAGTATCAATTGATACTGTCTTGGCTTCAACATCTGTAAAACTGCGAAAAGACTGCGATGATACGATGTGTCTCTACCAATTTATAGTGCCGTCAAAATCCTCTGAACTGATCACTGTAAAGGTACGCTCAGCATCCACCATATTAGCGATTGAGAACGTTAGTTCAACCACTATCGTCACCAATCCATTGGGGCTTATTACAGATATAGACGTGTATGTAGCAGGAGTGTCAACCAATGCGAAACATGAAGACGCAATGGCGTACTTTTATCAACAAGTACAGAATCTAAACGCTGCGGGATGGCAGCGTTACATTTTCCCTAATGAAGCGAGAATACCCGGTACAGAAGCCGGCAAATTTACCAACATAAATGAAGTGCTAGGTAAAAATGTTGGTACAGGCCCCTGGATGGACCCGAATCTCAAGCTTACGAAGCAGGTATGGGTCTCATTGCCTATGATCAATACGTGGATGTTCTACAGCGGTCACGAGTATCTTGATCTGATGGTACAGCGCGAGAACAGCAAAGACGACCCGCAAAACCGTGGATCTTACTTGTTTACATGGACGTTCAAATCAGAAAGTGAGTTCTACGCTGAATTCGTGAGAGCCGAAGATCACGCACGCTGGAGAGAACTTCTGCCTGCCGAATTAACCCGAATGGGGAAAGAGCGGCAAAAGACAGAGGCGCAGCTGAAAAAAATGGGCATCAAGATCGATGAAAACTATAAAGATGCCAAACCTCCCGTAGAAGCGGGTTAAACCGAAGATACGTCGCAAACCGATTCAAGCAGTAAAGGAGTTACACCATGGATCTGACATTCGGTACCGCCCTCAGCCAGAGCGGACGTTTACTGCAACTCACCACCCCGCTGGGCGAGCATCAGCTCCAGGCCCTGCGCGTACACGGGGTCGAGCGCATCGGCCGCGTGCCC
>NZ_JALHBH010000084.1:0-52720 GCF_022836805.1 Pseudomonas sp. RGM 3321 | reverse complement strand
GAACTCAGTAGTGAAACGATGTATCGCCGATGGTAGTGTGGGGTTTCCCCATGTGAGAGTAGGTCATCGTCAAGATTAAATTCCAGAAACCCTCATCGCTTACGCGTTGAGGGTTTTTGTTTGTCTGCTGCACAAAAAGCCACCATGAAAATACGTTTTCGTTTCTATGCAGCATGCTCCTGCGTGGCTATTATGCGTGCCTCATTGCCGGGCGACTCCAAATGCTGACCTTGTTAACGCTTCTTGCCGATGGTGCATTTCATTCTGGACAGGTATTAGGCAGTGCCCTCGGCATAAGCCGCAGTGCGGTCTGGAAGCAGCTTCAGCAACTTGAAGCTGACCTCGGCATAGAGGTGCACAAAGTGCGCGGACGGGGTTATCGACTGGCAACGCCTATTTCGCTTTTAAGCCCCGCTGGCATAGCCCAGTGTGGATTCCCTGCCAGTTGGTCTGTACGCACCTACGACACTATCGACTCAACCAATGCAGAAGCCACGCGTCTGATTGCTCAAGGGGCTCCTATGCCTTTGCTGGTGGTGGCCGAGCAGCAAACCTCGGGAAGGGGCAGGCGTGGTCGAAAGTGGGTAAGTCCATTTGCCGAGAACCTTTATTACAGTCTGGTCCTGCGAATTGATGGTGGAATGCGTCAGCTGGAAGGTCTCAGCCTGTTGGTCGGATTGGCTGTGATGAAAGTACTGCGTGACATTGGGGTTCAAGGAGCGGGCCTGAAATGGCCTAATGACGTGCTGGTAGGGAGGCAGAAAATTGCCGGTATTTTGCTTGAGCTTGTTGGTGATCCGGCAGATGTTTGTCATGTGATCATCGGAATAGGGGTGAACGTGAACATGCGGTCATCGAGCGAAGTGGATCAGCTATGGACGTCGATTCGACTCGAAACTGGCAGCCTTGCTGATCGAAATCGGATTGCAGCCCTTATAAGCAGTCAGCTTGAGTCTCTTCTGGCAGTTCATCGCAAGGAAGGCTTCGTGGCTTTTCAGGACGAGTGGGAGCGCGGGCATTTGTGGCAGGGAGCTACCGTCAGATTGCTTTCAGGAGCTGAGGCAGTTGAAGGGGTGGTGTTGGGGGTCGATTCGCTTGGAGCGTTGCGTTTGGAAGTGAGCGGGGTAGAAAAGAGCTTTAGTGGTGGCGAGCTCAGCCTGAGGTTGCGAGATGATTCTTGAGCTCGACTGTGGCAACAGCTTCATCAAGTGGCGGATAACGGCGAAAGTTGATGCAACAGTGATTAGCGGCGGGGTTGTGGACTCCGATGCTGCCTTGCTGATGCATTTGAGCAATCTACCTGACAAATCATTCACTGACTGCCGTCTGGTGAGTGTGCGTAGCGCCGAAGAAACGGCGAGGCTTGTCTCTTTGCTGGCTGAAACCTTTTCCGTTGCGCCTGTCTGCGCGGAACCTGCTCAAGAGCTTGCTGGCGTGATTAATGGCTATGACGAGTTTGCGCGTCTGGGTCTGGACCGCTGGCTGGCTTTTGTAGGTGCTTACCACCTCGCCAGGAGCGCGTGTCTGGTGATTGATCTGGGAACCGCTGTGACGTCTGACTTTGTCGACGCAGGTGGCGCCCATCTTGGTGGCTTCATCTGTCCTGGAATGCCCTTGATGCGCAATCAGTTGCGTACCCATACCCGTCGTATCAGATATGACGACACAGAGGCTGAGAAAGCCCTAGCCCGTCTTGTTCCTGGGCGTGCGACTGCTGAGGCTGTAGAGCGCGGCTGCTCGTTGATGCTTCGCGGTTTTGCATTGACTCAGATGGAGATAGCGCAGGGGTACTGGGGCAATGATTTTGCTATTTTTGTGACTGGTGGGGATGCTGCACTGGTTGCGGATGTATTGCCGGGGGCTCGTATTGTTCCTGATCTGGTCTTCGTGGGTCTGGCTCTGGCTTGCCCTTTGCGTTGAGGTCTCTATGCGTTGGTTATTTCTTCTGCTGTTGATGCTTAATGCCTTTTATTACCTCTGGCATCAGCAGGAGGCTCCGCTCAGGGCCAAAGAGGTCATGCCACTGTCATTGCATCGCGCATCCCAGCAGGATATTCGTCTGCTTAGCGAGTCGGATGCGGGGCGCATGTCGCATGATGCCGAGACGAGGTGTCTGTATGTCGGTGGCTTTGCCAGGCAAGAGGATGCTCGGCTGGTGGAGCAGCGCTTGAACAGTCTGGATATCCAGTCTCAATTTCAGTCGCTGCAAACGAGCGGGGCGACGGCCTACTGGTTAAGGATTGCCCCGGAAAGCCGACGTCTTGTGGAGGCGGGGGTGATCAATCAATTGAGCCAGGATTTCCCGCAATTAAAAAATCAAATAATGTCGTGCGAGGGCATTGCAACTGCTGAGTAGTTTACATAGAATGGCGCCCGCTTCGCAGCGAGGTGAAAGTCTCGCGAACGAGGTGGTAGTAGTCAACGCATGTAACCTCAGGTTTTTACTGAGAAAAAGGTTGACAGAAGGGCGGCATGAGTTGAGAATGCTGCCTCGCTTAGGAGGGGTTCCCGAGCGGCCAAAGGGATCAGACTGTAAATCTGACGTCTACGACTTCGAAGGTTCGAATCCTTCCCCCTCCACCAGATTTAGCGCGATCTGCAAATTGCGCGGGTATAGTTTAGTGGTAGAACCTCAGCCTTCCAAGCTGATGATGCGGGTTCGATTCCCGCTACCCGCTCCAGGTTTGTGGCTCATGCATTGTGTTTTGCTCTTGTAGCTCAGTTGGTAGAGCACACCCTTGGTAAGGGTGAGGTCAGCGGTTCAAATCCGCTCAAGAGCTCCATTGCTAAAGGCAGATATGAAAATATCTGCCTTTGTTTTAGGTGGTTGCGTTGTGCGTGATCCGCTTGAAGCTTGTTCGTGGTTTGTTGCCTGTAAGGCGCTCACTGAATAAGGTGTTGAAAAACTCTCGTCAGGTCCGCATAATGGTCGGCCTGATTTTGCTTTTAGGTCAGTAGCTCAATTGGCAGAGCGACGGTCTCCAAAACCGTAGGTTGGGGGTTCGATTCCCTCCTGACCTGCCAGATTTCTAGATGTAATCTGGCTTTCTTTTCACAGGATCTCCGTAGATGAATCCCAAGGCTGAAGCATCAGACTCTCGCTTTGATATGCTGAAGTGGCTCCTGGTAGTCGTTTTGGTTGTCGTGGGTGTTGTCGGTAATCAGTATTACTCTGCTGAGCCGATCCTGTATCGCGTTCTTGCTCTCCTTGTGATTGCTGCTGCCGCTGCATTTGTAGCGTTGCAGACCGGTAAGGGCAAGGCCTTCTTCGTTTTGGCGAAAGAAGCTCGCGCTGAGATTCGTAAAGTCGTATGGCCTACTCGCCAAGAAACCACTCAAACCACGTTGATCGTTGTGGCAGTTGTGCTGGTTATGGCGTTGCTGTTGTGGGGGCTTGATTCCCTGCTCGGCTGGCTTGTTTCCTTGATAGTTGGCTAAGGGTGTCCCGTGGCTAAGCGTTGGTACGTAGTGCATGCTTACTCGGGTTACGAGAAGCATGTCATGCGCTCGTTGATCGAGCGTGTGAAGCTGGCAGGCATGGAAGATGGCTTCGGCGAAATTCTGGTTCCCACTGAAGAAGTGGTTGAAATGCGTAATGGCCAGAAGCGCAAAAGCGAACGCAAGTTCTTCCCAGGTTATGTGCTTGTCCAGATGGACATGAATGAGGGTACTTGGCACTTGGTCAAGGACACCCCGCGTGTCATGGGCTTCATCGGCGGTACCGCAGATAAGCCTGCTCCGATCACTGACAAAGAAGCAGAAGCGATTCTGCGTCGTGTTGCTGACGGTAGCGACAAGCCGAAGCCGAAAACTCTGTTTGAACCGGGTGAGGTTGTTCGTGTCACCGACGGTCCGTTCGCTGATTTCAACGGCACGGTTGAAGAAGTTAACTACGAAAAGAGCCGGATTCAAGTGGCGGTGCTCATTTTCGGACGCTCTACCCCGGTAGAGCTGGAGTTCAGTCAGGTCGAAAAGGCATAACTGAGCTGGAATCCCATACCCCGCAGCCCAAGGCTGTGGGGTTTTTTCGTCACTGGGATATACGCGTAAGTAACCGGGGAGCCTTTATTGGCGCTTGAACCCGTAATTGGAGTGCCTCATGGCCAAGAAGATAACCGCATACATCAAGCTGCAAGTGAAAGCCGCTCAGGCTAACCCAAGCCCGCCAGTTGGTCCTGCTCTGGGTCAGCACGGTGTGAACATCATGGAATTCTGCAAAGCGTTCAACGCCCGTACTCAGGGTATTGAGCCAGGCTTGCCGACTCCAGTGATCATCACTGTATACAGCGACCGTAGCTTCACTTTCGAAACAAAAAGTACTCCTGCATCGGTTCTGCTGAAGAAAGCTGCAGGCTTGACCAGCGGCTCGGCTCGCCCGAACACCGTTAAAGTTGGCACCGTGACTCGTGCTCAGCTGGAAGATATCGCTAAAGCAAAAAATGCGGATCTGACTGCAGCTGACATGGAAGCGGCCGTGCGTACCATCGCCGGTTCCGCTCGTAGCATGGGCCTTAACGTGGAGGGTGTGTAATGGCTAAGCTGACCAAGCGTCAAAAGGCAATCGCCAGCAAGATCGAAGCCGGTAAGTCTTACAATTTCGTAGACGCCGCAGCCCTGCTGACCGAGCTGTCGACCGTCAAGTTCAGCGAGTCTGTAGACGTTGCTGTTAACCTGGGTGTTGATCCTCGTAAGTCTGACCAGGTTGTTCGTAGCGCTACCGTACTGCCGCACGGCACTGGTAAAACTGTACGCGTTGCAGTGTTCACTCAGGGTCCTGCTGCTGAAGCTGCTCTGGCTGCCGGTGCTGATCGCGTTGGTATGGATGATCTGGCTGCTGAAATGAAAGCGGGCGATCTGAACTATGACGTGGTTATCGCTTCCCCGGACGCAATGCGCGTTGTGGGTCAGCTGGGTCAGGTTCTCGGTCCTCGTGGTCTGATGCCTAACCCGAAAGTCGGCACCGTTACTCCTGACGTGGCTAACGCCGTCAAGAACGCCAAGGCTGGTCAGGTTCGTTATCGCACCGACAAAAACGGCATCATCCACACTTCTGTTGGCAAGGTCGGTTTCGACGCCGTCAAGCTGAAGGAAAACGTTGAAGCCTTGATCGCTGATCTTAAGCGTATCAAGCCTGCTTCTTCGAAAGGTATTTACGTCAAGCGCATCACCCTGAGCACCACTATGGGCCCAGGCCTGGTCATCGACCAGGGTTCGTTGGAAGCGTAAGACAGAAGCGGTGCGGTTTTACGCCGCGCCGTTTGAAAGATTGGGGTCCCTGCCTGGCGGGGGCTATCCAAGACCGTAGGCGACGCAAGTCTTAAACCTCAAGCCTACGCAGATGGTGCTCCCGGTTCCTTACCGAATCAGACACCAAAACGACATCTGACTCCGGTCGGATGAAACGGTAACAAGCAGGAGTTAAACCCGTGGCAATTAAACTCGAAGACAAGAAGGCCATCGTCGCTGAAGTCAACGAGGCTGCCAAAGCTGGTCTGTCCGCTGTCGTGGCTGATGCCCGTGGTGTGACGGTCGGCGCTATGACCGGACTCCGTAAAGAGGCCCGTGAAGCTGGCGTTTACGTACGCGTTGTACGTAACACCCTGCTCAAGCGCGCTGTTGCTGACACTGAATTCAGTGTCCTCAACGACGTGTTCACTGGCCCGACCTTGATTGCGTTCTCCAACGAACATCCTGGCGCTGCTGCCCGTCTGTTCAAGGAATTCGCCAAAGGTCAGGACAAGTTCGAGATCAAGGCAGCTGCGTTCGAGGGCAAGTTCCTCGCAGCTAATCAGATCGATGTACTGGCAAGCCTGCCGACCCGTGACGAAGCAATTTCTCAGCTGATGAGCGTGATTCAAGGCGCTACCAGCAAGTTGGCTCGTACTCTGGCGGCTGTTCGCGACCAAAAAGAAGCAGCTGCAGCCTAAGGCTGAGTCAGATCTTTTCGCGTATTTTTGTTTATTTTGATGGTCGCGTAGGCCGTCCCCCAATTCAGGAAATTGAGTCATGTCCATCTCTCAAGACGATATCCTTAACGCCGTAGCTGAAATGTCCGTTCTGCAGGTTGTAGAGCTGATCAAGGCGTTCGAAGAGAAGTTCGGCGTTACCGCTGCTGCCGGTTCGGCTGGTCCAGCTGTTGCTGTCGCTGTTGCTGAAGAACAAACTGAATTCAACGTCATGCTGCTGGAAGCTGGCGAGAAGAAAGTTAACGTGATCAAGGCAGTACGTGAACTGACCGGTCTGGGCCTGAAAGAAGCCAAGGCAGTCGTTGACGGCGCGCCAGCAATGGTTCTGGAAGCTGTTGCCAAAGACGCAGCTGACAAAGCCAAAGCTACTCTGGAAGAAGCAGGCGCTAAAGTCGAGCTGAAATAAGCATCGACTTTGAGTGTCCAGCCCACGCGATTAGCGAAAGGCTGATGGCTGGTGGCTTTTGCCACCGGCCTTTTTCCGTTATAGACGATTGGCGCTGTCAACGTTTGTAATGTGCGGTATCCACCGATGGCGGTGGCGCAAACCAAGGGGTTTGCAAGATTTTCTGGCTGCTTCCGTCGGGAGGGAGCCAAACAAGCAGGTGACCAAGCTGGGGAACGCTGATGGCTTACTCATATACTGAGAAAAAACGTATCCGCAAGGACTTTAGCAAGTTGCCGGACGTAATGGATGTGCCGTATCTCTTGGCCATCCAGCTGGATTCGTATCGCGAATTCCTGCAGGCGGGAGCGACCAAAGATCAGTTCCGCGACGTCGGTCTGCATGCAGCCTTCAAATCCGTTTTCCCGATCATCAGCTACTCCGGCAATGCTGCGCTGGAGTATGTAGGTTATCGCTTGGGCGAACCGGCATTTGATGTCAAGGAATGCGTGCTGCGCGGTGTGACTTACGCAGTACCTCTGCGAGTCAAGGTCCGTCTGATCATTTTCGACAAAGAATCGTCGAACAAAGCGATCAAGGACATCAAAGAGCAAGAAGTCTACATGGGTGAAATCCCCCTGATGACTGAGAACGGTACCTTTGTAATCAACGGCACCGAGCGCGTTATCGTGTCTCAGCTTCACCGTTCGCCTGGCGTATTCTTCGACCACGACCGTGGCAAGACGCACAGCTCCGGTAAGCTGCTGTACTCCGCTCGTATCATTCCTTACCGCGGTTCGTGGCTGGACTTCGAGTTCGATCCGAAAGACTGCGTATTCGTCCGTATCGACCGTCGTCGCAAGCTGCCTGCGTCCGTACTTCTGCGCGCTCTGGGTTACACCACCGAGCAAGTGCTCGATGCGTTCTACACCACCAACGTATTCCATGTGCGCGGTGAAAACCTGAGCCTGGAACTGGTGCCTCAGCGCCTGCGTGGTGAAATTGCCGTTCTGGACATCCTGGACGACAAGGGCAAGGTCATTGTCGAGCAGGGTCGTCGTATCACTGCCCGTCACATCAACCAGCTGGAAAAGGCCGGGATCAAAGAGCTGGAAGTGCCTCTGGACTACGTCCTGGGTCGCACTACAGCCAAGGTCATCGTGCATCCGGCAACCGGTGAGATCATTGCCGAGTGCAACACCGAGCTGAACACTGAAATCCTGGCCAAGATCGCCAAGGCTCAGGTTGTTCGTATCGAAACCTTGTACACCAACGACATCGATTGTGGTCCGTTCGTCTCCGACACACTGAAGATCGACTCCACCAGCAACCAACTGGAAGCGCTGGTCGAGATCTATCGCATGATGCGTCCTGGCGAGCCGCCAACCAAGGATGCCGCTGAAACACTGTTCAACAACCTGTTCTTCAGTCCTGAGCGTTATGACCTGTCCGCTGTAGGTCGTATGAAGTTCAACCGTCGTATCGGTCGTACCGAAATCGAAGGTTCGGGCGTGCTGTGCAAGGAAGACATCGTAGCGGTCCTCAAGACCCTCGTTGATATCCGTAACGGCAAAGGCATCGTCGATGACATCGACCACCTCGGTAACCGTCGCGTTCGTTGCGTAGGCGAGATGGCCGAGAACCAGTTCCGTGTCGGTCTGGTCCGTGTCGAGCGCGCTGTCAAAGAGCGTCTGTCCATGGCAGAAAGCGAAGGCCTGATGCCTCAGGACCTGATCAACGCCAAACCTGTTGCGGCGGCGGTCAAGGAGTTCTTCGGTTCCAGCCAGCTTTCCCAGTTCATGGACCAGAACAACCCGCTGTCCGAGATCACGCACAAGCGTCGTGTTTCCGCACTCGGCCCTGGCGGTCTGACGCGTGAGCGCGCCGGCTTTGAAGTTCGAGACGTTCACCCGACTCACTACGGCCGTGTGTGCCCGATCGAGACGCCTGAAGGTCCGAACATCGGTCTGATCAACTCCCTGGCGGCCTATGCCCGCACCAACCAGTACGGCTTCCTCGAGAGCCCGTACCGTGTGGTCAAGGAAGGTCTGGTCACCGAAGAGATCGTGTTCCTTTCAGCGATCGAAGAAGCGGACCACGTCATTGCCCAGGCTTCGGCCGCAATGAACGACAAGCAAGAGCTGATCGACGAACTGGTTGCTGTGCGTCACTTGAACGAATTCACCGTCAAGGCGCCAGCCGATGTCACCCTGATGGACGTTTCGCCCAAGCAGGTTGTCTCGGTAGCTGCATCGCTGATTCCGTTCCTCGAGCACGATGACGCCAACCGTGCGTTGATGGGTTCGAACATGCAGCGTCAGGCTGTACCGACCCTGCGTGCCGACAAGCCGCTGGTAGGTACCGGCATGGAGCGCAACGTTGCCCGTGACTCCGGCGTTTGCGTCGTGGCCCGTCGTGGCGGCGTGATCGACTCTGTCGACGCCAGCCGTATCGTTGTTCGCGTTGCCGATGACGAAGTAGAAACAGGTGAGGCAGGTGTAGATATCTACAATCTGACCAAATACACCCGTTCGAACCAGAACACCTGCATCAACCAGCGTCCGCTGGTCAGCAAGGGTGATCGTGTTCAGCGTAGCGACATCATGGCCGACGGTCCGTCCACCGATATGGGTGAGCTGGCGCTGGGTCAGAACATGCGCATCGCGTTCATGGCCTGGAACGGTTTCAACTTCGAAGACTCCATCTGCCTCTCCGAGCGTGTAGTTCAAGAAGACCGCTTCACCACGATCCATATTCAGGAACTGACCTGTGTGGCTCGTGACACCAAGCTTGGGCCTGAAGAGATCACCGCCGACATCCCGAACGTGGGTGAAGCGGCTCTGAACAAGCTGGACGAAGCCGGTATCGTTTATGTGGGTGCCGAAGTTGGCGCTGGTGACATCCTGGTGGGCAAGGTCACTCCGAAAGGCGAGACCCAGCTGACTCCGGAAGAAAAACTGTTGCGCGCGATTTTCGGTGAGAAAGCCAGCGACGTTAAAGATACCTCCCTGCGCGTGCCTACCGGTACCAAGGGTACTGTCATTGACGTTCAGGTCTTCACCCGTGATGGCGTCGAGCGTGATGCACGTGCCCTGTCCATCGAGAAGTCGCAACTCGACGAGATCCGCAAGGATCTGAACGAAGAGTTCCGTATTGTCGAAGGCGCTACTTTCGAACGTCTGCGCTCTGCGCTGGTGGGTCGTGTAGCCGAAGGCGGTGCTGGCCTCAAGAAAGGTCAGGAAATCACCAACGAAGTGCTTGATGGTCTTGAGCATGGTCAGTGGTTCAAACTGCGCATGGCTGAAGATGCTCTGAATGAGCAGCTTGAGAAAGCTCAGGCCTACATCGTTGATCGTCGCCGTCTTCTGGATGACAAGTTCGAAGACAAGAAACGCAAACTGCAGCAAGGCGATGACCTGGCTCCAGGCGTTCTGAAAATCGTCAAGGTCTACCTGGCAATCCGTCGTCGCATCCAGCCGGGCGACAAGATGGCCGGTCGTCACGGTAACAAGGGTGTGGTCTCCGTGATCATGCCGGTTGAAGACATGCCGCACGATGCCAATGGCACGCCGGTGGATATCGTCCTCAACCCGCTGGGCGTACCTTCGCGTATGAACGTTGGTCAGATTCTCGAAACCCACCTGGGCCTCGCGGCCAAAGGTCTGGGCGAGAAGATCAACCGCATGCTTGAAGAGCAGCGTAAAGTTGCTGAGCTGCGCAAGTTCCTCAACGAGATCTACAACGAAATCGGCGGTCGTCAGGAAGCTCTGGAAGACCTCACCGACAACGAAATCCTGGACCTCGCCAAGAACCTGCGTAACGGCGTACCGATGGCTACCCCGGTTTTCGACGGTGCCAAGGAAAGCGAAATCAAGGCAATGCTCAAGCTGGCAGATATGCCGGAAAGCGGCCAGATGCAGCTGTTCGACGGTCGTACCGGCAACAAGTTTGAACGTGCTGTAACGGTTGGCTACATGTACATGCTGAAGCTGAACCACTTGGTGGACGACAAGATGCACGCGCGTTCCACTGGTTCGTACAGCCTGGTTACCCAGCAGCCGCTGGGTGGTAAGGCACAGTTCGGTGGTCAGCGTTTCGGGGAGATGGAAGTGTGGGCGCTGGAAGCATACGGCGCGGCGTACACTCTGCAGGAAATGCTCACAGTGAAGTCGGACGATGTGAACGGTCGTACCAAGATGTACAAAAACATCGTGGACGGCGATCACCGTATGGAGCCGGGCATGCCCGAGTCTTTCAACGTGTTGATCAAAGAAATCCGTTCGCTCGGTATCGATATCGATCTGGAAACCGAATAACACGTGACGCGAATCGGGGGCAGGGCGGTATTGCCTGCTCCCTGCTCCGCCAGGAGGAAAAGCCTTGAAAGACCTACTGAATTTGCTGAAAAACCAGGGTCAAGTCGAAGAGTTCGACGCAATCCGTATCGGACTTGCATCGCCTGAGATGATCCGCTCTTGGTCGTTCGGTGAAGTTAAAAAGCCGGAAACCATCAACTACCGTACGTTCAAGCCTGAGCGTGACGGTCTGTTCTGCGCCAAGATCTTTGGCCCGGTAAAAGATTACGAGTGCCTGTGCGGTAAGTACAAGCGCCTGAAGCACCGCGGTGTCATCTGCGAAAAATGCGGTGTTGAAGTAGCGCTGGCCAAGGTTCGTCGCGAGCGTATGGCTCACATCGAGCTGGCTTCGCCGGTTGCCCACATCTGGTTCCTGAAATCGCTGCCGTCCCGTATCGGCTTGCTGATGGACATGACCCTGCGTGATATCGAACGCGTTCTCTACTTCGAGAGCTATGTCGTTATCGATCCAGGCATGACCACCCTTGAAAAAGGTCAGCTGCTGAATGATGAGCAGTACTTCGAAGCCCTCGAAGAGTTCGGTGACGACTTCGACGCCCGCATGGGGGCCGAGGCTGTTCGTGAACTGCTGCACGCTATTGATCTGGAGCACGAAATTGGCCGTCTGCGTGAAGAGATTCCGCAAACCAATTCCGAGACCAAAATCAAGAAGCTGTCCAAGCGTCTGAAGCTGATGGAAGCCTTCCAGGGTTCCGGCAACCTTCCTGAATGGATGGTGCTGACCGTTCTGCCGGTTCTGCCGCCAGATCTGCGTCCTCTGGTTCCGCTTGACGGTGGCCGTTTCGCAACGTCCGACCTCAACGATCTGTATCGTCGAGTGATCAACCGTAACAACCGTCTGAAGCGTCTGTTGGATCTGTCTGCTCCCGACATCATCGTGCGTAACGAAAAGCGCATGCTGCAGGAAGCGGTCGATGCATTGCTCGACAACGGTCGTCGCGGTCGTGCGATCACAGGTTCCAACAAGCGTCCTCTGAAGTCCCTGGCTGACATGATCAAGGGTAAGCAAGGTCGTTTCCGTCAGAACCTGCTCGGTAAGCGCGTTGACTACTCGGGCCGTTCGGTAATTACCGTAGGTCCGACCCTGCGTCTGCATCAATGCGGTCTGCCGAAAAAAATGGCTCTCGAGCTGTTCAAGCCGTTCATCTTCGGCAAGCTGGAAATGCGTGGCCTGGCCACGACCATCAAAGCTGCCAAGAAGATGGTCGAGCGCGAGCTGCCAGAGGTCTGGGACGTTCTTGCTGAAGTCATTCGCGAACACCCGGTGCTTCTGAACCGTGCGCCAACTCTTCACCGTCTGGGCATCCAGGCGTTTGAACCAGTACTGATCGAAGGTAAGGCTATTCAGCTGCACCCGCTGGTCTGTGCTGCGTACAACGCCGACTTCGACGGCGACCAGATGGCCGTTCACGTACCTTTGACGCTGGAAGCTCAGCTCGAAGCGCGTGCACTGATGATGTCGACCAACAACATCCTGTCGCCAGCCAACGGTGAGCCAATCATCGTTCCTTCGCAGGACGTTGTACTGGGTCTGTATTACATGACTCGTGAAGCGATCAATGCCAAGGGCGAAGGTCGTGTGTTTGCGGATCTGCAGGAAGTCGACCGCGTATTCCGCGCCGGCGAAGCGGCTCTGCATGCCAAGGTCAAGGTTCGTATCCACGAAACGGTCAACGACCGTGATGGTGGCAGCGTCAAGAACACCCGTATCGTCGACACCACTGTTGGCCGTGCGTTGCTGTTCCAGGTGGTTCCGGCCGGCCTGTCCTACGACGTCGTCAACCAGCCTATGAAGAAGAAGGCGATCTCCAAGCTGATCAACCAGTGCTATCGCGTGGTTGGTTTGAAAGAGACCGTGATCTTCGCTGACCAGTTGATGTACACCGGTTTTGCCTACTCGACCATTTCGGGTGTTTCCATCGGCGTTAACGACTTCGTTATCCCGGATGAAAAAGCTCGCATCATCGACGCGGCCACCGAAGAAGTTAAAGAGATCGAAAGTCAGTACGCGTCCGGCCTGGTAACCCAGGGCGAGAAGTACAACAAGGTGATCGACCTCTGGTCCAAGGCCAACGACGAAGTGTCCAAGGCAATGATGTCGAACCTCTCGAAAGAGAAAGTCATCGATCGTCATGGCGTCGAAGTTGACCAGGAATCCTTCAACTCGATGTACATGATGGCTGACTCCGGTGCGCGTGGTTCTGCTGCCCAGATTCGTCAGCTGGCTGGTATGCGTGGTCTGATGGCCAAGCCTGACGGCTCCATCATCGAAACGCCGATCACTGCGAACTTCCGTGAGGGCTTGAGCGTACTTCAGTACTTCATCTCCACTCACGGTGCTCGTAAGGGTCTTGCGGATACCGCACTGAAAACAGCTAACTCCGGTTATCTGACCCGCCGTCTGGTAGACGTTGCTCAGGATCTGGTGGTTACCGAGGTGGATTGCGGTACCGAGCACGGTCTGCTGATGACTCCGCACATTGAAGGCGGTGACGTTGTAGAGCCGCTGGGTGAGCGCGTACTGGGTCGGGTTATCGCCCGTGACGTGTTCAAGCCGGGTACAGAAGACGTCATCGTTCCTGCTGGCACGCTGGTAGACGAGAAGTGGGTCGAGTTCATCGAGCTGAACAGCATCGACGAAGTGATCGTTCGCTCGCCAATCAGCTGTGAAACGCGCTACGGCATCTGTGCCAAGTGCTACGGTCGCGACCTGGCTCGCGGTCACCAGGTCAACATCGGTGAAGCTGTCGGCGTAATCGCTGCACAGTCGATCGGTGAGCCGGGTACCCAGCTGACAATGCGTACGTTCCACATTGGTGGTGCGGCAAGCCGGACCTCGGCAGCCGACAGCGTTCAGGTGAAGAATGGTGGTACTGTCCGTCTTCACAACCTGAAGCACGTTGAGCGTGTTGACGGTCACCTGGTTGCAGTATCCCGCTCCGGTGAGCTGGCCATAGCTGATGACTTCGGTCGCGAGCGTGAGCGTTACAAACTGCCATACGGTGCAGTGATTTCGGTGAAGGAAGGCGACAAGGTCGACGCTGGTTCGATCGTGGCCAAGTGGGATCCGCACACTCACCCAATCGTCACCGAGATGAAAGGTACTGTTACCTACGTCGGCATGGAAGAGGGCATCACGATCAAGCGTCAGACAGACGAATTGACCGGTATGACCAACATTGAAGTGCTTGATGCCAAGGACCGCCCAGCTGCTGGCAAGGACATCCGTCCTGCTGTGAAGATGGTAGGTCTGGACGGCAAGGATCTGCTGTTGCCGGGTACTGACGTACCTGCTCAGTACTTCCTCCCAGCCAACGCTCTGGTCGGTGTGGCTGACGGTGCGCAGATCGCGATCGGTGATGTTATCGCTCGTATTCCGCAGGAAACTTCGAAGACTCGTGACATCACCGGTGGTCTGCCGCGTGTTGCTGACCTGTTCGAAGCCCGTCGTCCGAAAGAGGCGTCGATCCTTGCAGAAGTTAGCGGTACCATCGCATTCGGTAAAGAGACCAAAGGCAAACGCCGTCTGGTCATTACCCCGAACGACGGCAGCGATCCGTACGAAGAGCTGATTCCGAAGTGGCGTCACCTGAACGTCTTCGAAGGCGAACAAGTGAACCGCGGCGAAGTTATCTCCGATGGTCCTAGCGATCCACACGACATCCTGCGTCTGCTGGGTGTGAGTGCGCTGGCCAAGTACATCGTCAACGAGATTCAGGATGTATACCGTCTGCAAGGCGTGAAGATCAACGACAAGCACATCGAGACGATTCTGCGTCAGATGCTGCGCAAGGTTGAAATTGCCGAGTCCGGCGATTCCAGTTTCATCAAGGGCGACCAGATGGAATTGACTCACGTACTGGTAGAAAACGAGCGTCTGAGTAAGGAAGACAAGTTTGTCTCCAAGTTCACTCGCGTGTTGCTGGGTATCACCAAGGCATCGCTGTCCACCGAGTCGTTCATCTCCGCGGCCTCCTTCCAGGAGACAACCCGCGTACTGACCGAGGCGGCTGTGACTGGCAAGCGCGATTACTTGCGCGGCCTGAAGGAAAACGTGGTTGTGGGTCGTCTGATCCCGGCCGGTACCGGTCTGGCTTATCACAGCGAGCGCAAGCGTCGCCGTGAAATGGACAAACCGACCCGTGTCAGCGCGAGCGAAGTAGAAGCCGCTCTGACTGAAGCGTTGAACTCCAGCGGTAATTGAGACTAAAGCCTCGGCATTTTCATCTGGCAGACAGCACATTTTCGTGTTGTCTGCCTCTTGAGGATGTCGGGGCTTTGTCTTGACTGGGGGCGGGATCCTCTTTAGACTCTTGTACCCCTAAATTTGGCGGGGCTTGTGCCCTGTCATTTGCTTTTCTTGTAAGACAATAGCGTCGCAAGACAACAGTGGAGCTAGTAGATGGCAACTATCAACCAGCTGGTACGTCAGCCGCGTAAGCGTATCGTCGAGAAATCCGACGTGCCTGCGCTGCAGAACTGCCCGCAACGTCGCGGTGTGTGCACTCGTGTGTATACCACCACGCCGAAAAAACCTAACTCGGCATTGCGTAAAGTCTGCCGTGTGCGCCTGACCAACGGTTTCGAGGTTTCCTCGTACATCGGTGGTGAAGGTCACAACCTGCAAGAGCACAGCGTGGTACTGATCCGTGGCGGTCGTGTAAAAGACTTGCCAGGTGTTCGTTATCACACCGTTCGTGGTTCTCTGGATACTTCCGGCGTTAAAGGCCGTAACCAGGGTCGCTCGAAATACGGTACC
Organism: Pseudomonas sp. RGM 3321; assembly: GCF_022836805.1. Lineage (NCBI taxonomy): Bacteria > Pseudomonadati > Pseudomonadota > Gammaproteobacteria > Pseudomonadales > Pseudomonadaceae > Pseudomonas > Pseudomonas sp. RGM 3321. The sequence goes on along the minus strand of NZ_JALHBH010000084.1, from coordinate 37,234 downwards.
AAGAAGCCTAAGTAGTTTTTGGCTTCTGTGTGAAATTGCAGATTTCTATTTTTCTGAGTCGATAAGAGTAAGGTCGGGCGCATCCCTTGCAGGATGGTGGTCCCGAGCTAACCTGAAGACCGTTTGAGGGCTTATCCATGCCAAGAAGACGCGTAGCAGCCAAGCGCGAAGTGCTTGACGATCCAAAATACGGCAGCCAGATCCTGGCCAAGTTCATGAACCACGTTATGGAAAGCGGCAAGAAAGCCGTTGCCGAGCGTATCGTTTATGGCGCGCTGGAAAAGGTTAAAGAACGCAAGAACAGCGACCCCCTGGAAATCTTCGAGAAAGCTCTCGACGCCATCGCTCCGCTGGTCGAAGTAAAGTCGCGCCGTGTAGGCGGTGCTACTTACCAGGTTCCTGTCGAAGTTCGTCCGTCCCGTCGTAATGCTCTGGCAATGCGTTGGCTGGTAGACTTCGCGCGCAAGCGCGGTGAGAAGTCAATGGCGCTGCGTTTGGCTGGCGAACTGCTGGACGCCGCCGAAGGTAAAGGTGCTGCGGTCAAGAAGCGTGAAGACGTGCACCGTATGGCTGAGGCCAACAAGGCTTTCTCGCACTACCGCTTCTAATTTCAGCGTCACTAATTTTGCGAGGGCTTTATGGCTCGTACTACTCCGATTGGCCGCTACCGTAACATTGGTATCGTTGCTCACGTGGATGCTGGTAAAACCACCACCACCGAGCGCGTCCTTTTTTACACCGGCAAAAGCCACAAAATGGGCGAGGTGCATGACGGCGCCGCGACCACGGACTGGATGGTTCAGGAGCAGGAGCGTGGTATTACCATTACTTCTGCTGCTATTACTGCCTTCTGGCAGGGTTCCGAGAAGCAACACAAAGACCAATACCGTTTCAACGTTATTGACACCCCGGGCCACGTTGACTTCACCATTGAAGTTGAGCGTTCCCTGCGTGTACTCGACGGCGCGGTCGTTGTGTTCTGTGGCACTTCCGGCGTAGAGCCGCAGTCCGAAACCGTATGGCGTCAGGCCAACAAGTACGGTGTTCCACGTATCGTTTACGTGAACAAGATGGACCGTGCTGGTGCGAACTTTCTGCGCGTAATCGCTCAGATCAAGCAGCGTCTGGGTCACACCCCGGTGCCGATCCAGCTGGCCATTGGTGCCGAAGACAACTTCCAGGGTCAGATCGATCTGATGTCCATGGAAGCTGTTTACTGGAACGATGCCGACAAGGGTATGGTTCCACGTCGTGAGCCTATCCCTGCTGAACTGCAGGAGCTGGCTGACGAGTGGCGCAGCAACATGGTTGAGGCTGCGGCCGAAGCCAGTGAAGAGCTGATGAACAAGTACCTCGAAGGTGAAGAGCTCACCAACGAGGAAATCAAGGCCGCTCTGCGTCAGCGTACTATAGCTGGTGAGATCGTTCTTGCTGTTTGCGGTTCTTCCTTCAAGAACAAGGGCGTTCCCCTGGTTCTCGACGCCGTGATCGACTACCTGCCGGCTCCAATCGATATTCCAGCTATCAAGGGTTCCGATCCTGATAACGAAGAAATCCTGATGGAGCGTCATGCAGACGACAACGAGCCGTTCTCGGCTCTGGCGTTCAAGATCGCTACCGACCCATTCGTGGGTACCTTGACTTTCGTCCGTGTTTACTCGGGCGTGTTGGCATCCGGCGACGGCGTGATCAACTCGGTGAAAGGCAAGAAAGAGCGTGTGGGTCGTATGGTGCAGATGCACGCCAACGCCCGCGAAGAAATCAAGGAAGTTCGCGCTGGTGACATCGCGGCCTTGATCGGCATGAAGGACGTCACCACTGGTGAAACCTTGTGCAACGCTGACAAGCCAATCATCCTGGTTCGCATGGACTTCCCGGAGCCGGTTATTTCGGTTGCCGTTGAGCCAAAAACCAAGGATGACCAGGAAAAAATGGGTATCGCTCTGGGCAAACTTGCTCAGGAAGACCCTTCTTTCCGCGTCAAGACTGATGAAGAGACTGGTCAAACGATCATCTCTGGCATGGGCGAGCTGCACCTGGACATCCTGGTTGACCGGATGCGCCGTGAGTTCAACGTCGAAGCCAACATCGGCAAGCCTCAGGTTTCCTATCGTGAGCGCATCACGAAGAATTGTGAAATCGAAGGCAAGTTCGTTCGTCAATCTGGCGGTCGTGGCCAGTTCGGTCACTGCTGGATCCGTTTTGCACCTGCTGACGAAGGTCAGGAAGGTCTGCAATTCGTAAACGAAGTGGTAGGTGGTGTTGTTCCCAAGGAATACATCCCGGCTATCCAGAAGGGTATCGAAGAGCAGATGAAGAACGGCGTTGTTGCCGGCTATCCGCTGATCGGCCTGAAGGCTACCGTGTTTGATGGTTCCTACCATGACGTCGACTCGAACGAGATGGCGTTTAAGGTGGCTGCTTCCATGGCGACCAAGCAACTGGCCCAGAAGGGCGGTGGTGAGTTGCTTGAGCCTATCATGGCGGTAGAGGTTGTTACGCCTGAAGACTATATGGGTGACGTGATGGGCGACCTTAACCGTCGTCGCGGCATGATCCTGGGTATGGAAGATACGGTTTCCGGCAAAGTAATTCGTGCCGAGGTTCCGTTGGGTGAGATGTTCGGTTATGCGACCGACGTTCGCTCCATGTCCCAAGGTCGCGCAAGCTACTCTATGGAATTCAAAAAATACAATACAGCTCCGTCGCACATCGTCGAAACTGTAACCAAAAAACAAGGCTGATTCAGCGCCTTTAGGCTAGGAGTTATTTGTCGTGGCTAAAGAAAAATTTGATCGTTCCCTCCCGCACGTCAACGTTGGCACCATTGGTCACGTTGACCACGGTAAAACCACGCTGACCGCTGCTCTGACTCGCGTCTGCTCCGAAGTTTTCGGTTCGGCTCGTGTTGACTTCGACAAGATCGACAGTGCACCAGAAGAAAAAGCTCGTGGTATCACCATCAACACTGCGCACGTTGAATACAACTCGCTGACCCGTCACTACGCTCACGTTGACTGCCCAGGTCACGCTGACTACGTGAAGAACATGATCACCGGTGCTGCCCAGATGGACGGCGCTATCCTGGTTTGTTCGGCTGCTGATGGTCCGATGCCACAAACTCGTGAGCACATCCTGCTGTCCCGTCAGGTAGGTGTTCCGTACATCGTGGTCTTCCTGAACAAGGCTGACCTGGTAGACGACGCTGAGCTGCTGGAACTGGTTGAGATGGAAGTGCGCGATCTGCTGAGCACTTACGATTTCCCGGGCGACGACACTCCGATCATCATCGGTTCTGCTCGTATGGCTCTGGAAGGCAAAGACGACAACGAAATGGGCACCACTGCCGTTCGTAAACTGGTTGAAACACTGGACAGCTACATCCCAGAGCCAGTTCGTCTGACCGACAAGCCATTCCTGATGCCAATCGAAGACGTGTTCTCGATCTCCGGTCGCGGTACTGTTGTGACTGGTCGTGTTGAGCGCGGTATCGTCAAGGTTCAGGATCCACTGGAAATCGTTGGTCTGCGTGACACTACCGTCACCACCTGCACCGGTGTTGAAATGTTCCGCAAACTGCTCGACGAAGGTCGTGCTGGCGAGAACTGCGGCGTTCTGCTGCGTGGTACCAAGCGTGACGACGTTGAGCGTGGCCAGGTTCTGGTCAAGCCAGGCACCGTCAAGCCGCACACTCAGTTCGAAGCTGAAATCTACGTTCTGAGCAAAGAAGAAGGCGGTCGTCACACTCCGTTCTTCAAAGGCTACCGTCCACAGTTCTACTTCCGTACTACTGACGTAACTGGTAGCTGCGAACTGCCGGAAGGCGTAGAAATGGTTATGCCAGGTGATAACGTTAAAGTTTCCGTTACCCTGATCAAGCCAATCGCAATGGAAGACGGTCTGCGTTTCGCAATCCGTGAAGGCGGTCGTACCGTCGGCGCTGGCGTCGTGGCCAAAATCATCGCGTAAGCGTTGATTCCTTAAAAGAGCCCCCGCAACGCGGGGGCTTTTTTATTGGGTTGACACCTAGTGAGGTCGTCTATAGAATTGCGCCTCCTTTTAACGGGCGTATTGCGCTCGGTGGGAACAGCAATCTGGAGTCTGAATCCAATGCAAAACCAGCAAATCCGTATCAGGTTGAAGGCTTTTGACCATCGCCTGATCGACCAATCAACCCAGGAAATCGTGGAAACCGCGAAACGTACTGGTGCACAGGTGCGTGGTCCGATTCCACTGCCGACTCGTAAAGAGCGGTTCACCGTTCTGGTTTCTCCGCACGTCAACAAAGACGCGCGCGACCAGTATGAGATCCGTACTCACAAGCGTGTTCTGGACATTGTTCAGCCAACGGAAAAAACCGTTGATGCGCTTATGAAGCTTGATCTTGCGGCCGGTGTGGAAGTTCAGATCAGCCTCGGCTAAGACTTGGGTCTTAGTCGTGTAACGCTCTGAAATGGGCGGCCATAGCGGGTGAAAGCCCCGTACACTCATGAGGTTTACAACATGACTATTGGTGTAGTCGGTCGTAAATGCGGTATGACCCGTATTTTCACCGAAGAAGGTGTCTCCATTCCGGTCACGGTCATTGAGATCGAACCGAATCGCGTCACTCAGTTCAAAACCGAAGAAACCGATGGCTATCGTGCAGTGCAAGTCACTGTCGGCGAGCGTCGTGCTTCGCGTGTTACAGCCGCTCAGGCTGGCCACTTCGCTAAGGCGAACGTTGCCGCCGGTCGTACCGTCATGGAATTCCGTCTTGAAGAAGGCGACTACCAGGCTGGCGATCAGATCAGCGCTGAAATCTTCGCCGCTGGTCAACTGGTTGATGTAACCGGTCAGTCCAAGGGTAAAGGCTTCCAGGGTACGATCAAGCGTTGGAATTTCCGTGGTCAAGACAATACCCACGGTAACTCCGTCTCCCACCGCGTCCCAGGCTCTATCGGCCAGTGCCAGACTCCTGGTCGTGTATTCAAGGGCAAAAAAATGTCCGGTCATATGGGCGCTGAGCGCGTGACCGTGCAGTCCCTGGAAGTAGTGCGCGTGGACGCTGAACGCAATCTGTTGTTGGTCAAGGGTGCTGTTCCTGGCGCTACTGGCGGCAACCTGGTTGTACGTCCGGCAGCCAAGGCTCGCGGTTAAGGGGAAGCTGACATGCAATTAAATGTAAATGACGCTCAGGCAATCGAAGTTTCCGAACTGACATTTGGCGGCGAATTCAACGAGACGCTGGTTCACCAGGCAGTCGTGGCCTACATGGCTGGCGGTCGTCAGGGTAGCAAGCAGCAAAAGACCCGTTCCGACGTTCGTGGTGGCGGTAAGCGCCCTTGGCGTCAGAAAGGTACTGGCCGTGCTCGTGCCGGTACTATCCGTAGCCCAATCTGGCGTGGCGGCGGTACCACTTTCGCAGCTCGTCCTCAGGATCACACTCAGAAGCTCAACAAGAAGATGTATCGCGCTGCTCTGCGCTCCATCCTTGCTGAACTGGTTCGTACTGATCGTCTGGTCGTGGTTCAGGACTTCGCTGTTGAAGCACCGAAAACCAAAGATCTGCTGAACAAGCTGACTGGCATGGGCCTTACTGACGTCCTGATCGTGTCTGACGCTGTTGACCAGAATCTGTACCTGGCTGCTCGTAACCTGCCGCACGTCGATGTACGTGATGTTCAAGGTTCCGATCCAGTTAGTCTGATCGCATACGACAAGGTGTTGATCACTGTGTCGGCCGTGAAGAAATTCGAGGAGCTGCTGGGATGAACCAGGAACGCGTATTTAAAGTTCTGCTTGGCCCGCACGTTTCCGAAAAGGCTACGGTTCTTGCAGACAAAAAAGGTCAGTTCGTTTTCAAGGTTGCTACTGACGCAACCAAGCTGGAAATCAAGAAGGCCGTCGAAAGCCTGTTCAGCGTGAAGGTAGAGCGTGTTACTACCCTGAATGTTCTGGGTAAGAGCAAGCGCACTGCTCGCGGTCTGGGCAAGCGTAATGACTGGAAGAAGGCAGTTATCTCCCTTCAGCCAGGCCAAGATCTCGATTTCAGCAGCAGTGCTGAGTAAGGAAGGGGTGCATCATGGCAATCGTTAAATGCAAACCGACTTCCCCTGGCCGCCGTTTTGTGGTCAAGGTGGTCAACCAGGAGCTGCATAAAGGGGCTCCTCACGCACCGCTGCTCGAGAAAAAATCGAAGTCTGGTGGTCGTAACAACAATGGTCGTATTACTACCCGTCATATCGGTGGTGGCCATAAGCAGCATTATCGTCTGGTCGATTTCCGTCGCAACGATAAGGATGGCATCGCTGCCACCGTCGAGCGTATCGAATACGATCCAAACCGTACTGCTCACATTGCTCTGCTGCTTTACGCAGACGGCGAGCGCCGCTACATCATCGCCCCTAAAGGCGTGAGTGCTGGCGACCAGCTGATTGCAGGTGCTCTGGCACCAATCAAGCCGGGCAACGCTCTTCAACTGCGCAACATTCCAGTTGGTAGCACCGTACACGGCATCGAACTGAAGCCAGGTAAAGGCGCACAAATCGCCCGTTCCGCTGGTGCTTCCGCACAGCTGATCGCTCGTGAAGGTGTGTACGTAACCCTGCGTCTTCGCTCCGGTGAAATGCGTAAAGTACTGTCTGAATGCCGTGCAACGCTGGGCGAAGTCTCGAACTCCGAGCACAGCCTTCGTTCGCTGGGTAAAGCTGGTGCCAAACGCTGGCGTGGCGTTCGCCCAACCGTTCGTGGTGTTGCCATGAACCCGGTTGACCACCCACATGGTGGTGGTGAAGGTCGTACCTCTGGTGGTCGTCATCCGGTATCGCCGTGGGGCTTCCCGACTAAGGGCGCGAAGACTCGTGGTAATAAGCGTACCGACAAAATGATCGTCCGTCGTCGCAAGTAAATAGAGGGATACGACAGTGCCACGTTCTCTGAAAAAAGGTCCTTTTATTGATCTTCACCTACTGAAGAAGATCGAAGTGGCGGCGGAAAAGAACGATCGCAAACCAGTTAAAACCTGGTCGCGTCGTTCGATGATCCTGCCACAAATGGTCGGTCTGACCATCGCAGTGCATAACGGTCGTCAACATGTTCCAGTTCTCGTGAACGAAGACATGGTCGGCCATAAACTAGGCGAGTTTGCCGGTACCCGCACATATCGTGGGCACGTGGCAGACAAGAAAGCCAAGCGTTAAGGGGTAAGGAACGATGGAAGTAGCCGCTAAGTTGTCGGGCGCTCGAATCTCCGCCCAGAAAGCCCGCTTGGTCGCCGACCAGATCCGCGGGAAGAAGGTGGGCGAAGCGCTCAACCTGTTGGCTTTCAGCAGTAAGAAAGCCGCCGAGATCCTGAAGAAAGTGCTGGAGTCGGCTGTAGCCAACGCCGAGCATAACGAAGGCGCAGACGTTGATGACCTTAAGGTCTCCACCGTTTTCGTCAACGAAGGGCGTTCGCTGAAGCGCATCATGCCACGTGCTAAAGGCCGTGCTGATCGCATCGTCAAGCGGTCTTGCCATATCACTGTCAAGGTTGCTGACAAGTAACGGAGTCGAAGAGATGGGTCAGAAAGTACATCCCATTGGCATTCGCCTGGGAATCGTCAAGGAGCACACCTCCGTCTGGTACGCAGGCGGTCGGACTTATGCGGACTATTTGTTCGCTGATCTGAAAGTGCGTGAGTACCTCCAAGACAAATTAAAAAGCGCGTCCGTCAGCCGTATCGATATCCATCGTCCGGCTCAGACAGCACGTATCACCATCCACACCGCTCGTCCAGGTATCGTTATCGGGAAGAAAGGTGAAGATGTTGAGAAACTGCGTCAGGACCTGACCAAGCAAATGGGTGTGCCTGTGCACATCAATATCGAAGAGATCCGCAAGCCGGAGCTCGACGGTATGCTGGTTGCGCAGAGCGTAGCTCAGCAGCTGGAGCGTCGTGTAATGTTCCGTCGCGCTATGAAGCGCGCTGTTCAGAACGCCATGCGCATTGGTGCCAAAGGCATCAAAATCCAAGTGAGCGGTCGTCTCGGCGGTGCTGAAATCGCACGTACTGAATGGTATCGCGAAGGTCGTGTGCCACTGCACACCCTGCGTGCCGACATCGACTATGCCAACTACGAAGCTCACACCACTTACGGTGTGATCGGTGTAAAGGTTTGGATCTTCAAAGGCGAAGTAATTGGTGGTCGCCAAGAAGAACTGAAACCACAAGCACCAGCGCCTCGTAAAAAAGCTGCTAAGTAAGGGGTACGCCAAATGTTGCAACCAAAGCGTACGAAGTTCCGCAAGCAGATGACCGGCCACAACCGTGGTCTGGCACTGCGCGGTAGCAAAGTCAGCTTCGGCGAGTTCGCGCTGAAGTCTGTTGCTCGTGGTCGTCTCACCGCTCGTCAGATCGAGTCAGCGCGTCGTGCTCTGACCCGTCACGTTAAGCGTGGCGGCAAGATCTGGATCCGTGTGTTCCCGGACAAGCCTGTTACCAAGAAGCCACTCGAAGTTCGGATGGGTAAAGGTAAGGGTAACGTGGAGTACTGGGTTGCCCAGATTCAGCCAGGCAAAGTCCTGTATGAAATCGAGGGTGTTACTGAAGAGCTGGCGCGTGAGGCTTTCGCCCTGGCTGCTGCAAAGCTGCCGCTCGCCACCTCCTTTGTTAAGCGGACGGTGATGTGATGAAAGCGAATGAACTTCGTGACAAATCAGCACAGCAGCTGAACGAGCAACTGCTCGGCCTGCTGCGCGACCAGTTCAATCTGCGTATGCAGAAAGCAACTGGCCAGTTGGGGCAGTCTCATCTGCTCTCGCAAGTTAAGCGTGACATCGCTCGCGTGAAAACTGTGCTCAACCAGCAGGCAGGTAAGTAATCATGGCTGAAGCCGAAAAAACTGTCCGTACGCTGACTGGCCGTGTTGTCAGCGACAAGATGGACAAGACCATCACCGTTCTGATCGAGCGTCGCGTTAAGCACCCGATCTACGGTAAATACGTTAAGCGTTCGACTAAGCTGCACGCGCACGACGAAACCAACCAATGCCATATCGGCGACAAGGTCACGATTCGTGAAACTCGTCCGGTAGCCAAGACCAAGTCTTGGGCGTTGGTTGATATCCTCGAACGCGCTGTGGAAGTCTAAGGGCTAGGGGTCGGAGAAATTATATGATTCAGACTCAATCCATGCTCGATGTGGCCGATAACAGCGGCGCACGCCGCGTTATGTGCATCAAGGTGCTGGGTGGCTCCCATCGTCGTTACGCTGGTATCGGTGACATCATCAAAGTGACCGTCAAGGAAGCAATTCCGCGCGGTAAGGTGAAAAAAGGCCAAGTGATGACTGCAGTTGTAGTCCGCACTCGCCACGGCGTTCGTCGTGCAGACGGCTCCATCATCCGCTTTGACGGCAACGCTGCTGTTCTGTTGAACAACAAGCAAGAGCCGATCGGTACCCGTATCTTTGGGCCAGTGACCCGTGAACTTCGTACTGAGAAGTTCATGAAGATCGTCTCGCTCGCCCCTGAAGTGCTTTAAGGAGATCAGACATGCAAAAGATTCGTCGTGACGACGAGATCATCGTGATCGCCGGCAAAGACAAAGGTAAGCGCGGTAAGGTGCTCAAGGTTCTCGCTGACGACCGTCTGGTTGTTGGTGGGATCAACCTGGTGAAGCGTCATACCAAGCCAAACCCGATGTCGGGCGTACAGGGCGGTATCGTCGAGAAAGAAGCGCCACTGCACGCTTCCAACGTCGCCATTTTCAACGGCGCAACCAACAAGGCTGACCGCGTTGGTTTCAAAGTTGAAGACGGCAAGAAAATTCGTGTCTTCAAGTCGACCCAAAAAGCGGTTGATGCTTGAACACTGCTAGGTAGAAGACCATGGCACGACTAAAAGAGATTTACCGGAAGGAAATCGCTCCGAAACTTAAGGAAGAACTTAAGCTTTCGAACGTGATGGAAGTTCCGCGCGTTACTAAAATCACCCTGAACATGGGTCTGGGCGAAGCGATCGGCGACAAAAAAGTCATCGAGCACGCTGTTGCTGACCTGGAAAAGATCACCGGTCAAAAAGTCGTTGTGACTTACGCTCGGAAATCCATTGCTGGCTTTAAAGTCCGCGAAGGTTGGCCGATCGGCGTCAAAGTGACTCTGCGCCGCGATCGTATGTATGAATTCCTGGATCGTCTGCTGTCGATCTCCCTGCCTCGGGTTCGCGACTTCCGCGGCCTGAATGCCAAGTCCTTCGATGGTCGTGGTAACTACAGCATGGGCGTAAAAGAGCAGATCATTTTCCCGGAAATCGACTACGACAAGATCGATGCTCTCCGCGGTCTGGACATTACCCTGACCACCACTGCCAAGAACGATGATGAAGGCCGCGCATTGCTGCGTGCTTTCAAATTCCCGTTCCGCAACTGATTGGAGTAGGAAAATGGCCAAGAAGAGCATGAAAAACCGTGAGCTGAAGCGTCAGCTCACCGTTGCCAAGTACGCCAAGAAGCGTGCAGAGCTGAAAGCTATCATCGTTGATCTGAACGCAAGTCCAGAAGCACGTTGGGAAGCGACCGTAGCCCTGCAGAAGCAACCACGTGACGCAAGCGCTGCGCGCATGCGTAACCGTTGCCGCATCACTGGTCGTCCGCACGGCGTCTATCGCAAGTTCGGCCTCGGCCGTAACAAGCTGCGTGAAGCAGCAATGCGTGGCGACGTTCCAGGTCTGGTTAAAGCCAGCTGGTAAGGCGACACCTCTCGCTTCGTCCCGTCGGTTACGCAAGTCGCCGGTCGGGATGAGGCCTGAATTTGAATCGAGCCCCTTTTGGGGCTTGATTCATTTCCGGGGTAGGACTAGAATTGCCGGCTCGCCTGAGCCCGTGTTTTTACTTGCCCGGAAGTTCTCGGCGATCAAGCTGTAGCCGCAAGGCTAATTATTTTGTTTTAGGAGCGTCTAGCCCATGAGTATGCAGGACCCGTTAGCGGACATGCTAACTCGTATCCGTAATGCCCAGATGGCTGAAAAGCCCGTCGTAAGCATGCCATCTTCCACGTTGAAGGTTGCTGTAGCAAAAGTCCTGAAGGACGAAGGCTACATTGCGGGTTATCAGATCAGCAGCGAAGTTAAATCCTCGCTGTCCATCGAGCTTAAGTACTTCGAAGGCCGTCCGGTCATCGAAGAGGTTAAGCGCGTCAGCCGCCCAGGCTTGCGTCAGTACAAGTCCTCCGATGATCTGCCGAAAGTTCGTGGCGGTCTTGGTGTGTCTATCGTCTCCACCAGTAAAGGTGTGATGACGGATCGTGCTGCGCGCGCTGCCGGTGTCGGTGGCGAAGTGCTTTGCACTGTGTTCTAAGGGGGGATAAGCATGTCACGCGTAGCTAAGAACCCCGTTAAGTTGCCATCCGGCGTCGAAGTTAAACTCGTCGGCCAGCAGCTTTCGGTGAAGGGTGCCAAGGGCACTCTAGAACTGAACATCCATTCGTCCGTTGAGATTGTTGAAGAAGCTGGTGAGCTGCGTTTCGCTGCTCGCAATGGCGATCAACAAACCCGCGCAATGGCAGGCACCACTCGTGCACTGGTTAACAACATGGTCCAGGGCGTAAGCCAAGGCTTTGAGCGTAAGCTCCAGCTGGTCGGTGTTGGTTACAAGGCGCAAGCAAAAGGCACGGTCCTGAACCTTGCACTTGGCTTCTCGCACCCGGTGGACTATGAATTGCCGAATGGCATCACCGCTGAGACCCCCAGCCAGACCGATATCCTGATTCGCGGTATCGATAAGCAGTTGGTTGGTCAAGTGGCCGCTGAGATCCGCGACTTCCGCCGTCCTGAGCCTTACAAAGGCAAAGGTGTGCGTTACGCGGACGAAGTCGTCCGCCGTAAAGAAGCCAAGAAGAAGTAGGGCATAGCAAATGACCGTCAAAAAAGTTACCCGACTGCGTCGCGCTCGCAAAGCACGCCTGAAAATGCACGAGCTAGAAGTCGTGCGTCTCTGCGTGCACCGCTCTTCGCAGCACATTTATGCCCAGGTCATCTCGGCCGACGGCAGCAAAGTCCTGGCAAGCGCCTCGACTTTGGACAAAGAACTGCGTGATGGCGCCACTGGCAACATCGACGCGGCCACTAAGGTTGGCAAGCTGGTCGCCGAGCGCGCGAAAGCCGCGGGTGTATCGCAAGTCGCTTTCGACCGTTCTGGCTTCAAGTACCACGGCCGTGTCAAAGCGCTGGCTGATGCTGCTCGTGAAGGCGGGCTGGAGTTCTAAGTTATGTCAAATCACGACCAAAAACGCGACGAAGGCTACATCGAGAAGCTGGTTCAAGTTAACCGCGTGGCCAAAACCGTAAAAGGCGGCCGTATCTTCACTTTCACTGCGTTGACCGTAGTGGGTGATGGTAAGGGGCGCGTTGGCTTCGGCCGTGGCAAGTCACGTGAAGTGCCTGCTGCGATCCAGAAGGCGATGGAAGCTGCTCGTCGCAACATGATTCAGGTTGATCTGAACGGCACTACCTTGCAGTACGCAATGAAGTCTGCTCATGGCGCCTCGAAGGTGTACATGCAGCCTGCTTCTGAAGGTACCGGTATCATCGCTGGCGGCGCAATGCGCGCAGTGCTGGAAGTTGCTGGTGTCCAGAACGTATTGGCCAAGTGCTACGGTTCGACTAACCCGGTAAACGTGGTTCACGCCACTTTCAAGGGTTTGAAGGGCATGCAGTCTCCTGAGTCGATCGCTGCCAAACGTGGCAAGCGTGTTGAGGAGATCATCTGATCATGGCTACCGTTAAAGTAACGCTGATCAAAAGCATGACCGGCCGCATCCCTAATCACAGATTGTGCATTAAGGGTTTGGGTCTGCGTCGCATCGGTCACACTGTAGAAGTCCTGGATACTCCCGAAAATCGCGGGATGATCAACAAGGCTTACTACATGCTGCGAGTCGAGGGTTAATCGATGAAACTCAATGATCTAAGTCCAGCGCCGGGTTCCCGTCGCGAAAAGCATCGTCCGGGCCGTGGTATCGGTAGCGGTTTGGGCAAGACCGGTGGCCGTGGCCACAAAGGTCAAAGCTCCCGCTCCGGTGGCACTATTGCTCCGGGCTTTGAGGGCGGCCAACAGCCGCTGCATCGTCGCCTGCCAAAATTCGGTTTCGTTTCCCTGAAAGCCATGGACCGCGCAGAAGTGCGTCTGTCCGAGCTGGCTAAAGTGGAAGGCGACATCGTAACTGTGCAGTCCCTGAAAGATGCCAACGTGATTAACCAGAACGTTCAGCGTGTGAAAATCATGCTGTCGGGCGAAGTTACTCGCGCTGTTACTATCAAGGGTATCGCCGCCACCAAAGGTGCGCGTGCGGCTATCGAAGCAGCTGGCGGCAAGTTCGAGGAATAAATGGCTAAGCAAGGTGCTCTCTCTGCGCTCGGCAAAGGCGGTATGTCTGAACTCTGGGCTCGTCTGCGTTTTCTGTTCCTGGCGATTATCGTCTACCGAATAGGCGCACACATCCCGGTTCCAGGTATTAACCCTGACCGACTCGCAGAACTGTTTCGACAGAATGAGGGGACCATTCTTAGCTTGTTCAACATGTTTTCCGGTGGCGCGCTGGAACGGATGAGCATCTTTGCATTGGGGATCATGCCGTATATTTCGGCATCGATCATCATGCAGTTGATGACCGCCGTCAGCCCACAACTGGAGCAGTTGAAGAAGGAAGGTGAAGCTGGCCGTCGCAAGATAAGCCAGTACACCCGCTATGGCACCGTTGTCCTGGCTCTCGTTCAAGCTATCGGCATGTCCGTTGGCCTGGCGAGTCAGGGCGTCGCGTTTTCTGGGGACCTGGGTTTCCACTTTGTGGCCGTAACTACCTTCGTGGCAGGTGCGATGTTCATGATGTGGCTGGGCGAGCAGATTACCGAACGCGGTGTCGGCAACGGTATCTCGATGTTGATCTTCGCAGGTATCGTCGCTGGTCTTCCGAGAGCAATTGGGCAGTCTTTCGAGTCTGCCCGTCAGGGTGATATCAACATCTTCGCTCTGGTTGCTATCGGTTTGCTGGCAGTAGCGATCATCGGTTTCGTGGTGTTTATTGAGCGTGGTCAGCGTCGTATCGCTGTTCATTACGCCAAGCGTCAGCAGGGCCGCAAGGTTTTCGCTGCACAGACAAGCCACTTGCCGCTGAAAGTGAACATGGCTGGCGTTATTCCAGCCATTTTCGCGAGCAGCATTTTGCTGTTTCCGGCTTCGTTGGGGTCCTGGTTTGGTCAGTCTGAAGGTCTGGGCTGGTTGCAGGACATCTCGCAGTCGATCGCTCCTGGTCAGCCGTTGAATATTCTGCTGTTTAGTGCAGGGATTATTTTCTTCTGCTTCTTCTATACGGCGTTGATGTTCAATCCGAAAGACGTAGCGGAAAACCTGAAGAAGTCCGGTGCCTTTATTCCGGGTATTCGTCCAGGTGAGCAGTCGGCGCGCTATATTGATGGCGTTTTGACTCGCTTGACCATGTTCGGTGCTCTATATATGACGGCCGTGTGTCTGCTTCCCCAGTTTCTGGTGGTTGCGGCAAACGTACCGTTCTACCTTGGCGGGACCTCGTTGCTGATCGTGGTCGTGGTTGTGATGGACTTTATGTCGCAAGTGCAATCTCACCTCGTTTCGCACCAGTATGAATCCCTGATGAAGAAAGCCAACCTGAAGGGCTACGGTGGCAGCGGCGGTATGCTGCGCTGAAGCACCCCTAAGGTTCGAGGAGTTGGTGATGAAAGTTCGTGCATCGGTGAAAAAGCTGTGCCGTAACTGCAAGATTATTCGCCGCGAAGGTGTGGTTCGAGTAATTTGCAGCGCGGAACCACGTCATAAGCAGCGCCAAGGCTGATTGTGATTTGTGCTTAAGCCCAGCAGCTAGTGCGCTGCTGGGTTGATTATTTGTTACTACAGCGATATTATCTCGCGCCCTATTTCTTGGCTTCCGGGGCGTAGGTAGCTGTCAATTGGAGTCCCACTGAATGGCCCGTATTGCAGGCGTTAACATTCCAGATAACAAGCATACTGTTATCTCGCTGACCTACATCTATGGTGTTGGTCGCACCACTGCACAGAAAATTTGTGCAACCACCGGTGTAAACCCGGCGGTGAAAATCAAAGATCTGAGCGACGAGCAGATTGAACAGCTGCGTGGCGAAGTGGCGAAGTTCACCACTGAAGGTGACCTGCGTCGCGAAATCAACATGAAAATCAAGCGCTTGATGGACCTGGGCTGCTACCGCGGTCTGCGTCATCGTCGTGGTCTTCCAGTACGCGGTCAGCGTACCAAGACCAACGCGCGTACTCGCAAAGGTCCGCGTAAGCCGATCCGCAAGTAATCGCACCAGCGCAACGACAGGAATTTAGTCATGGCAAAACCTGCTGCTCGTCCTCGTAAAAAAGTTAAAAAGACAGTGGTTGATGGCATCGCCCACATCCACGCGTCGTTTAACAACACAATCGTCACCATTACCGATCGTCAAGGTAACGCTCTTTCATGGGCTACCTCCGGCGGTTCGGGTTTCCGTGGTTCGCGCAAGTCCACCCCGTTCGCTGCTCAAGTAGCTGCTGAACGTGCTGGTCAAGCTGCGCTGGAGTACGGTCTGAAGAACCTCGACGTCAATGTCAAGGGTCCAGGCCCAGGTCGTGAATCCGCTGTCCGTGCATTGAACGGCTGTGGCTATAAGATCGCCAGCATCACCGACGTGACGCCAATCCCGCACAACGGGTGCCGTCCGCCGAAGAAGCGCCGCGTGTAATCCAGGAGACTGTAAGAAATGGCTCGTTACATTGGTCCAAAATGCAAACTTGCTCGTCGTGAAGGCACCGATCTCTTTCTGAAGAGCGGCGTTCGCGCTATCGAATCCAAGTGCAACATCGAAGCAGCTCCAGGTATCCACGGCCAACGCCGCGGTCGCCAGTCCGATTACGGTACTCAGCTGCGTGAAAAGCAAAAAGTCCGTCGTATCTACGGCGTTCTCGAGCGTCAGTTCAGCGGCTACTACAAAGAAGCCGCCGGCAAGAAAGGTGCAACAGGCGAGAACCTGCTGCAACTGCTCGAATGCCGTCTGGACAACGTTGTATACCGCATGGGCTTCGGCTCGACGCGTGCCGAATCCCGTCAATTGGTTTCGCACAAGTCGGTCAGCGTAAACGGCAAAACCGTTAACGTTCCTTCTTATCAGGTTCGTGCTGGCGACGTTGTTGCTATCCGCGAAAAAGCTAAGAATCAGCTGCGTATTGTCCAGGCTCTCGATCTGTGTGCCCAACGTGGCCGCGTAGAATGGGTAGAAGTAGACACTGAGAAGAAATCGGGCGTTTTCAAGAACGTTCCAGCTCGCAGTGATCTATCCGCCGACATCAACGAAAGCCTGATTGTCGAGCTCTACTCCAAGTAAGGGCTAGAAAATAGGTGCATCCATGCAGATTTCGGTAAATGAGTTCCTGACACCCCGCCATATTGATGTGCAGGTTGTCAGTCCAACCCGCGCCAAGATCACTCTCGAGCCTCTCGAGCGTGGTTTCGGCCATACCCTGGGCAACGCGCTTCGCCGCATTTTGTTGTCCTCCATGCCCGGCTGTGCAGTAGTCGAGGCCGAGATTGACGGTGTACTCCATGAGTACAGCGCCATCGAAGGTGTACAGGAAGACGTCATTGAAATCCTGTTGAACCTTAAAGGTCTGGCTATCAAGCTGCACGGTCGAGACGAAGTTACGCTGACCTTGTCGAAGAAGGGTTCGGGGGTGGTTACCGCTGCCGATATTCAGCTGGATCATGATGTCGAGATCGTTAACCCCGATCACGTAATCGCTAACCTGGCGTCTAACGGCGTCTTGAACATGAAGCTCACAGTAGCTCGTGGTCGTGGTTATGAGCCGGCAGACTCGCGTCAAAGCGATGAAGACGAAAGCCGCAGCATTGGTCGCTTGCAGCTTGACTCTTCGTTCAGCCCGGTTCGCCGTATCGCATACGTGGTGGAAAACGCCCGTGTCGAGCAGCGTACTAACCTGGACAAGCTGGTTATTGATCTGGAAACCAACGGTACTCTGGACCCTGAAGAGGCTATCCGTCGCGCTGCAACCATCCTGCAACAGCAGTTGGCTGCGTTCGTGGACCTCAAAGGCGACAGCGAACCAGTGGTAATCGAACAGGAAGACGAGATCGATCCGATCCTGCTTCGTCCGGTTGACGATTTGGAACTGACCGTGCGTTCGGCCAACTGCCTTAAGGCGGAGAACATCTACTACATCGGCGATCTGATTCAGCGCACCGAAGTAGAGCTGTTGAAGACTCCGAACCTGGGCAAGAAATCCTTGACCGAGATCAAGGACGTTCTGGCTTCTCGTGGTCTCTCCCTCGGCATGCGCCTCGACAACTGGCCGCCGGCAAGTCTTAAGAAGGACGACAAGGCTACGGCCTGATCGTCGTAATCACCGAACGCGAGTTTGGTAAGGAATGAACCATGCGTCATCGTAAAAGTGGACGTCACCTGAGCCGTACCAGCTCTCACCGCAAAGCCATGTTTCAAAACATGGCGGTGTCGCTGTTCGAGCACGAGCTGATCAAAACTACCCTGCCGAAAGCCAAGGAACTGCGTCGCGTTGCCGAGCCGCTGATCACCCTGGCCAAGGAAGACAGCGTTGCTAACCGTCGTCTGGCTTTCGACCGTACTCGTTCGAAAGAAATCGTCGGCAAGCTGTTCAACGATCTGGGCAAGCGCTATGCAACCCGTCAGGGCGGCTACCTGCGTATCCTCAAGTGCGGTTTCCGTGCTGGCGACAACGCGCCAATGGCGTACGTCGAGTTGGTTGATCGTCCTGTCGGTGGCTCTGTAGAAGCCGCTGAATAAGACGTCAGTTTGAACAAGAAACCGGGCCTTGCGCCCGGTTTTTTGTTGCCTGGCATTAAAAAAACCTATTGATAGTCATGATGCAATGAATTCGACGCTGCAATAGTTTTCCACAATACTTCCTCTCAAGCCAATTAACCGGCTATACACGCCAGAGGAAGACTTACATGAGCCAGAAGACCCTTACGACCGCCAGCGGTGCACCAGTCGCCGACAACCAGAATTCCCGCTCGGCAGGCCCGCGTGGTCCTTTACTGCTCGATGATTTCCACCTGATTGAAAAGCTTGCTCATTTTAACCGTGAGAATATTCCGGAACGTCGTGTACACGCCAAAGGATCGGGAGCTCATGGCACGTTCACCGTTACCCGTGATATCAGCCAATACAGCAGCGCCAAGCTGTTCGACACGATCGGTAAGCAGACCCCGATTTTTCTACGTTTCTCCACTGTAGGTGGTGAGCGTGGCTCGGCGGACACCGAACGTGACCCGCGCGGCTTTGCAATCAAGTTTTACACCGAGGAAGGTAACTGGGACATCGTGGGTAACAACACGCCAGTGTTCTTTATCCGTGACCCGCTGAAATTTCCTGACTTCATCCACACCCAGAAACGTCTTCCGCAAACCAACCTGAAAAGTCCGCAAATGATGTGGGATTTCTGGTCGCACTCGCCTGAGGCGTTGCACCAGGTCACTATTCTGTTCTCGGACCGAGGCATTCCGGACGGCTATCGCCACATGCACGGCTTTGGTAGCCATACGTACAGCCTGATCAGCGCTGCAGGGGAGCGTCATTGGGTGAAGTGGCACTACAAGACCCGGCAGGGCATCAAGAACCTCACGTCAGCCGAGGCCGCGCGCATTGCGGGCACTGATCCCGATTACGCCCAGCGCGACCTGTTCACTGCTATCGAGAGGGGCGACTTCCCCAAGTGGCAGGTCTGCATTCAGCTGATGAGCGAAGCCCAGGCTGCGAACCACCACGAGAATCCGTTCGACGTGACCAAGACCTGGTCGCAGAAGGAATATCCGCTGATTGAAGTCGGTGAACTGGAGCTGAACCGTAACCCGCTCAACTACTTTGCCGAAGTTGAGCAAGCAGCGTTTGGTCCCAGCAACATGGTGCCCGGTGTTGGCTTGTCGCCGGACCGTATGTTGCAAGGGCGCGTATTTGCGTACGCTGATGCACATCGTTATCGCGTAGGTACCAATCACCAGCAATTGCCGATCAATGCACCGCGGAACCCAGTCCATAGCTACCAGCGTGACGGGTCGATGGCCTTCGGTACCAATGGCGGGGCGGCTCCGAACTATGAGCCAAACAGCTATTCGGATGCACCGAAAGAAGATCCACGCTATGCAGAACCCGCGCTGGCTTTGAGCGGTGCCGCAGGTCGTCATGATCATCGTGTGGATGGCGATTACTACAGTCAGGCGGGCAAGTTGTTCAACCTGATGAGCGCTGATCAAAAAGCGCTGCTGATCAGTAACATTGCGGGCGCGATGGGTGGTGTTTCCAGTGACATCGTTCAGCGTCAACTGCAGCATTTCTACAAGGCTGACCCTGCCTACGGGGAAGGCATCGCCAACGCTTTGGGTGTAAAACTGGGCTGAGTCGAAGTGAGAAACAGAACCGCCCTCATTTGGGCGGTTTTTCGCTTCTTAACGGCGTAATTTCGCCACTTTTCGTCGGTTTATTGCGTTTTTCTCAGTGACCTCGCGCGGCGCTTGGTTCAAACTATCGGCTTTGAAGCAGGAGTCTGGTGCGATGCAAGGCCACCCCGAAGTAATCGATTATCTCAACACGTTGCTCACGGGCGAACTGGCAGCTCGTGACCAATATTTCGTTCACTCGCGCATGTATGAAGACTGGGGCTTTTCAAAGCTCTATGAGCGTATCAACCACGAGATGGAAGAAGAGGCACAACACGCTGATGCGCTGATGCGTCGTATCCTGATGCTTGAAGGCACGCCACGCATGCGTCCGGATGATCTGGACGTCGGCACCACAGTGCCTGAGATGCTCGCCAGCGATCTGCGTCTGGAATACAAGGTTCGCGCTGCGCTGTGCAAGGGCATTGAGCTCTGTGAGCTGCACGGCGACTACGTGACCCGTGAAATCCTGCGTGTGCAACTGGCTGATACGGAAGAAGACCACACTTATTGGCTTGAACAGCAAATGGGCTTGATCAAGTCCATCGGCCTGCACAACTACCTGCAATCGCAGTTCTGATTCGGCAGCCATAAAAAAAGCTCCTGCACTTGCGTGACAGGAGCTTTTTTGTATCCGGGTCTGACTGAAGCCAGACCCGTTTTCGCAACGCCGGTTAAGCCCTGTCTCTGATCAACAGGGGCTTCAGGTAATGCCCGGTGTACGACTGTTCCATCTCGGCGACCTGTTCAGGTGTGCCGGTCGCAATGATCTGCCCACCTCTCGAACCGCCTTCCGGCCCCAGGTCCACCAGCCAGTCGGCCGTCTTGATGACATCCAGATTGTGCTCGATCACCACCACGGTATTGCCGTGGTCGCGTAGGCGATGCAATACATCCAGCAACTGCTGAATATCCGCGAAGTGCAGGCCTGTGGTCGGCTCGTCGAGGATGTACAGCGTCTTGCCAGTGTCACGCTTGGACAGCTCACGCGACAGCTTGACGCGCTGCGCCTCGCCGCCTGACAAGGTCGTCGCCGATTGCCCCAGCTTGATATAGGAAAGTCCTACGTCCATCAGGGTTTGCAGCTTGCGCGCCAGTGCCGGAACGGCGTCGAAGAACTCACGCGCTTCCTCGATGGTCATTTCCAGCACTTCGTGGACGTTCTTGCCTTTGTACTTGATCTCAAGCGTTTCACGGTTGTAACGCTTGCTCTTGCACACATCGCAGGGCACGTAGATGTCCGGCAGAAAGTGCATCTCGACCTTGATAAGCCCGTCGCCCTGGCACGCTTCGCAGCGTCCGCCCTTGACGTTGAACGAGAACCGGCCCGGACCGTAGCCCCGTGAGCGCGATTCAGGTACACCGGCAAACAGTTCACGAATCGGCGTGAACAGCCCGGTATAGGTCGCCGGGTTTGAGCGCGGCGTACGACCAATAGGGCTCTGGTCAATGTCGACGACCTTGTCCAGATGCTGCAGACCATTGATGCTGTCGTGGGCGGCCGCCTCAAGCGTCGTGGCACCGTTCAGCGCCGTGGCGCTCAGCGGAAACAGTGTGTTGTTGATCAGCGTCGACTTGCCCGACCCGGAAACACCCGTCACGCAGGTCAGCAGACCAATCGGAATATCGAGATTGACGTTCTGCAGGTTGTTGCCACGCGCACCTTTGAGCGTCAGCGACAGCTTTTTGTTACGCGGCGTGCGCTTGGCGGGCACAGCAATCTTCACACGGCCCGACAGGTATTTGCCGGTCAGTGAGTCAGGATGCGACATCACTTCGTCCGGCGTACCTTCGGCAACGATATGACCACCATGCACGCCCGCGCCCGGGCCGATGTCGACCACATAGTCGGCCAGACGAATCGCATCTTCATCGTGCTCCACCACAATCACGGTGTTGCCAATGTCGCGCAGGTGCTTGAGCGTGCCCAGCAAACGATCGTTATCGCGCTGGTGCAGGCCAATGGACGGCTCATCGAGGATGTACATCACCCCGACCAGGCCCGCGCCGATCTGGCTGGCCAGGCGGATACGCTGAGCCTCACCGCCGGACAGAGTGTCCGCGCTGCGATCCAGTGTCAGGTAATCCAGCCCGACATTGACCAGAAACTGCAGACGCTCACGGATTTCCTTGAGAATCTTGTCGGCAATTTCGCCTCGCCGTCCGGTCAGCTTGAGCGTTTCGAAGTAATGCGTGGCATCGCCAATCGGCAAATTGGTCACCGCAGGCAAAGTCTTTTCACCTACCCACACATGGCGCGCCTCACGACGCAAGCGGGTGCCTCGGCAATCGGGGCAGGGCTGCGTGCCCAGAAACTTGGCCAGCTCTTCACGCACGGTCGCTGATTCGGTTTCCCGGTAGCGACGTTCCAGATTCGGCACGATGCCTTCGAACGGGTGCGCGCGCTTGACGATATCGCCGCGGTCGTTCAGATAGCGGAAGTCGACGTTCTGCGAGCCGCTGCCGTTGAGCAGAATTTTCTGCATGTCGGCCGGGATTTCTTTGAACGGCACTTCCAGACTGAAACCGTAGTGCTTGGATAACGACCCCAGCATCTGGAAGTAATAGACGTTACGCCTGTCCCAGCCTCGTATCGCGCCTTCGGCAAGCGTCAACTCGGCATTTACCAGCCGCTTGATATCAAAGAACTGCTTTACGCCCAGACCGTCGCAGGTCGGGCAAGCGCCGGCCGGGTTGTTGAAGGAGAACAGCTTCGGTTCCAGCTCGCTGATCGCATGGCCACAGATCGGGCAGGCGAAGCGGGCAGAGAAAATCACTTCTTCGCCCGGCTCATCGTCCATGGGCGCGACCAACGCAATACCGTCGGCCAGCTTCAACGCGGTTTCAAAGGATTCCGCCAAGCGCTGCTGCAGATCGGCGCGGACCTTGAAACGGTCTACTACCACATCAATCGAGTGCTTCTTCTGCTTGTCCAGCTTCGGCAGCTCATCCAGCTCGCACAGCTTGCCGTTGACCCGCGCGCGAACAAAACCTTGCGCGCGCAGCTCTTCAAAGACCGACAGATGTTCACCCTTGCGCTCACGGATAACCGGCGCAAGCAGCATCAACTTGCTACCCTCGGGCTGGGTCAACACCAGATCGACCATCTGGCTGACGGTCTGCGCTTCCAGCGGGATATCGTGGTCCGGGCAGCGAGGCTGTCCGACTCGCGCATATAAAAGACGCAGGTAATCGTAAATCTCGGTGATTGTCCCCACGGTGGAGCGCGGGTTGTGCGACGTGGATTTCTGCTCGATGGAGATGGCTGGTGACAGACCTTCGATCGTGTCGACGTCCGGTTTTTCCATCATCGACAGGAACTGCCGGGCGTAGGCAGACAGCGACTCGACATAACGGCGTTGCCCTTCGGCATACAGCGTATCGAAAGCCAGCGAAGACTTGCCTGAGCCGGAGAGCCCGGTGATAACGATCAGTTTGTCGCGGGGAAGTGTCAGGTCAATATTTTTCAGGTTGTGGGTTCGTGCCCCACGTATCAGGATCTTGTCCACTGCGGCCTCGCTTGGCGGGCATAAACGACGGAGTATAAGGCTCCGAGCCATTACGCGGCAAAGCGTCGCGTATGTGCTGTACAACGATGGGACTGGTAGAATCGCCGCCGGTTCACACGAGGTTATTCCATGCACGATACCCACAGCGAGCGTATGAGTAGCGGCGAGACCCGCGCAGCAGGCGGTCTGGCCCTGGTGTTCGCGTTCCGCATGCTTGGCATGTTCATGGTTTTGCCGGTTCTGGCAACCTACGGCATGGACCTGGCGGGCGCGAGCCCTGCACTGATCGGTCTGGCGATTGGCGCTTATGGCCTGACTCAGGCTGTGCTGCAGATTCCGTTCGGGATCATTTCCGACCGTATCGGACGGCGACCGGTTATTTACCTTGGCCTGATCATTTTTGCGATTGGCAGCGTGGTGGCGGCAAATGCCGATTCGATCTGGGGAATCATAGCCGGGCGCATCCTGCAGGGGGCTGGCGCGATTTCCGCCGCGGTCATGGCCTTGCTCTCTGACCTGACCCGCGAACAGCATCGCACCAAGGCCATGGCCATGATCGGCATGACCATTGGTCTGTCGTTCGCCATCGCCATGGTGGTCGGCCCGGTGATCACCGGCATGTTCGGTCTTTCGGGATTGTTCCTGGCCACAGGCGGTATGGCCTTGCTGGGGCTTCTGATCGTCGCGTTTGTGGTGCCCAAGGCCAATGGCCCGTTGATGCACCGCGAATCCGGCGTTGCCAGACAGGCCCTTGGGGCGACCTTGCGTCATCCCGACCTGCTACGCCTGGATTTGGGTATCTTCGTGTTGCACGCCATGCTCATGTCGAGCTTCGTGGCCTTGCCGCTGGCGCTGGTCGAAAAAGCCGGTTTGCCCAAGGAAGAGCACTGGTGGGTCTACCTGACCGCCTTGCTGGTTTCGTTCTTCGCGATGATCCCGTTCATCATCTATGGCGAGAAGAAGCGTCAAATGAAGCGCGTTCTGCTGGGCGCTGTCACAGTTTTAATGCTGGCTGAGCTATTCTTCTGGGCATACGGCGACACGTTGCGGGCACTGGTCATCGGGACAGTGGTATTCTTCACTGCGTTCAACCTGCTGGAAGCGTCGTTGCCGTCGTTGATCAGCAAGGTTTCACCGGCTGGCGGAAAAGGCACGGCAATGGGAGTTTATTCCACCAGCCAGTTTCTTGGATCGGCCGCAGGTGGGATACTGGGCGGCTGGTTGTTCCAGCACGGTGGGCTCGATGTGGTGTTCCTTGGTGGTGCAGCCATGGCCGCCGTCTGGCTCGCCTTCGCAGTGACCATGCGAGAACCGCCTTACGTGACCAGCCTACGTCTGCCGTTGTCGCCGCAGGCGCAGCGTGAAGCAGGCCTGGCAGAGCGTTTGATGTCCGTAGCAGGCGTGACAGATGCAGTGGTGGTTGCTGAAGAGGCGGCCATCTACATAAAACTCGACACAAAATTATTGGATCGCGCCTCTCTCGAAAAGCTGGTCAATCCAGCGTCAGAAGCGTGCGAAGCCTAGGAGAACGTTATGGCCCGTGGGGTTAACAAAGTCATATTGGTCGGTACATGCGGCCAGGATCCCGAAGTTCGCTACTTGCCTAACGGTAACGCCGTGACCAACCTGAGTCTGGCAACCAGCGAACAATGGACTGACAAGCAGAGCGGTCAGAAAGTCGAAAAGACCGAATGGCACCGTGTATCGATGTTCGGCAAGGTCGCCGAAATCGCTGGCGAATACCTGCGCAAGGGTTCGCAGGTCTACATCGAAGGCAAGCTGCAGACCCGCGAGTGGGAAAAAGACGGTATCAAGCGCTACACCACTGAAATCGTCGTCGACATGCAGGGCACCATGCAACTGCTGGGCGGCCGTCCACAAGGCGACTCCCAACAAGGTCAGGGCGGCGGCAACTACAACCAGTCCGCACCGCGTCCACAGCAGTCGCGCCCACAGCAATCGGCGCCGCAGCAGTCCGCACCTCAGCAGAATTACAACCAGCAGCCGCCACAACGCGACGCGCGCCCAGCGCCGCAACAACAGGCGCCGCAGCCTGCTGCTGATTTCGACAGCTTTGATGATGATATTCCGTTCTAGGGTATAGCTGGAACCTGCCGTTCAGGCCCAGAGCCCCCGTATATCGGGGGCTTCGTCGTTTTCAGGCGTCAGAAAGCGCTGAACCGCTCTGGCGGTACTGCTGCCATGAAGGCTGCTGTGCGCCTAAAACCGCGCATCCTTCTGTGTTTGCGCGTTTTCGAAACAATGTGCGATCACCCAGCTCGCCGGCTTCACCTCACCTCGTGGGCCAAACGCCAATGCCCGTTGTGCCAACGGCCCGTTGCTGGCCGTGGCGCCTGCAACATGCGGGCTGTCCCAAACACCCCACGTAATAACGGTAGATACCGAGCGCGTGGCAAGCACCACGTCGAGATACCGCTTATAAGTCGCTGCAACTGATCCATCGCGTTCTGCGATAGACCCCGTCAAGTGGCTGTCGTCGACGTCCAGTTCCGTGATGTGTATCGACAACCCCATATCACGCACTGCCAGAATAAAGCGAGACAGGCCCGGACCAAATGTGTCGCCTGCACGCAGGTGGGACTGAATGCCCAAGCCGTGTATCGGAATGCCGCGTTGCTTGAGCCCGCGCAGCATGGCGAGCACGGCAGTGCGTCGGCTTTCGCCATAATGGGTATCCTTTTCCAGGCCGTAATCGTTGTAGCAGAGCAGGGCGTCCGGGTCGGCCTTGTGCGCAGCCTTGAAGGCTATGTCCATATAGCGAGGCCCGAGCATCTGATACCAGAATGAATTGCGCAGCCCGTCAGGCTGGCCGTCCTCCAACTGGATGGCTTCGTTGACGACGTCCCATGCGCTGATAAGGCCACGATAATGGCTGGCGACGGTACTGATGTGCGCCGTCAGCACCGCTTCGGCGTTCGTCGGGGTGACGGTGTGGTGAACCCAGTCGGGTAAAGAGCGATGCCAGCAGAAAGTGTGGCCGCGCATACGCTGGTCATGCGCTTTCGCAAACGCCGCGATTGCGTCGGCGGGCGCGAAGTTGTAACGGTCTGGTTCGGGGTGGACGGTCTGCCACTTCAAGGCGTTTTCTGGCACTACGATGCTGGCCTGACGGGCGACCAGTTGCCGATAGGCCGCATCGTCATTAAGCTTTGCCGGATCAACCGCAAAGCCGAACCGAATACCTTTCTCGGCTGCAGGCTGGCGCAATGCGGGAAAGGGTTCTGCCGCCAGCAGCCTGCTGTTGATGAAGGGCATACACGCCAGCAGGCGGACAAACGCAGTCAGAAAACTGCGTCGACTAGCCCGGCGCATTACGCACCAAAAATCCCCATCAACTCCTCACGCCCGACCATCACGGTCATTGATCCTTGCTTCTGCTCGCCTTCAATCGTGCACAGCAATCCAGCTTCTCGACAAATAACCGCGCCCGCTGCGATGTCCCACAGGCTGGTGAATTTCTCCATGTACCCATCCGTTTGCCCCAGCGCGGCGAACGCCAGGCCGATGGTGGCGCAGCGATAACCAGCAAGGCCCCAGCCCTGTCGGCGCAGGCTCAAGTGCAGTTTGCCCATCTCTTCGGCGTCCCAGCGGGTGTTTTCGCCAACGCCGGCGATGCGCAGGTGCTCGGGTGGTTGAGGGCGGATAAAAGGGACGCCGTTGCGCAGCAAGCCATCGCCCGTGCGGGCTGCCAGGGTGTAGCCCAGTGCCGGGTAGGCGACGACGCCGATTTCGGGCTCGCCTGCCGACATGTACGCCACCGCGATTCCCCACAATGGGGTGCCCCGCAGGTAGTTGCCGGTGCCGTCGATGGGATCGATGACCCAGCCGTCGGTGATGAATTCGCCGCCCATTTCTTCGCCGAGGATTGTATCGTCGGGGAAGTGTTTGCTCAGTTCTGCACGCAGCAGTTGTTCCACTTCAAAGTCGGCGCGGGAGACGAGGTCTTGCGCGCTTTTGGTGGTGATGTCGAGGGTGTGGCGGTCGTTAAAATACGCCATGGCCAGGCCAGTGGCCTGTTCTACGGCGTGCATGGCGACGCTGAGTCGGTTGTTCATTGCAGACAGCCTCCGTTCGGCAGGTTCAACAAGTCCGGGTAATCACTGAGAATCGACTGTGCGCCATGTTCCAGCAGGTAGCGCGCACGTTTCGGGCTGTTGATGGTAGCCACGGCGAATTCGACGCCGCTGCTTTTCAGGCGAACAAGGTGATGGTCATCGAGCATATCGTCAAGTACGTGAAGTATTCGGCAGTCATATTCGGCCAACAGCGCGACCGGGTCGGCAGGCGCCACCACCGAGGCAATAGCCAGTGGTACGTCGTTCCATAAGCGTCGGGCGGCCGTTAGCGAGCGCACCGAAAAACTGGAGACGAACAACCGGTCGTTGTCGGCGGGCCACAGGTTTTTGAGGATCGGCATCACCACTTCCGCCGTCTCGACATCGTCGCCAATGGTCGGCTTGAGTTCGACCTGCAGACCCAGGTTGAGGCGCAGCGCACAGGCCACGATCTCTTCAAAGGTCGGGACCTGCAAGCCGGCGAATTCAGGCGCGAACCAGCTGCCCGCGTCCAGTGTGCGGATAGCTTTCAGATCATGCAGCACGACGGCGCCGCGCCCGTTGGTGGTGCGGTCCAGCAAGTCGTCATGAATCACGACAGGCTGGCCATCGCGGGTCAGCTTCACGTCGATCTCGACCCACTCGGCGCCGCATTCGGCAGCTTTTTCCAGGGCCAGCAGAGTGTTTTCCGGCACGTAAGCCTTGGCACCGCGATGGGCAATCAGGGGCGAGCGGACGAGGGGAGCAGGTTTGAGCATGGGGGGGCACTTGGTGGTGTGGGAAAAGGTCACGAGCTGGCGCTGGCCGGTCTCGATATCGAACAGCAAGGGCGTGGAATTGATCGCCAGTCGAACCTGGGTGCCGGGTATCTGGTGTTGCCGTCCGGCGAGGCTGACAACGCAGCGCGTTCCAGCCAGTTGGCAATACAGCAGCGTGTGGCTGCCCAGATTCTCTGAAGACTCCACTGTGGCAGTCACGCCTTGTTGATCGAGCATGAAGGTCTCGGGGCGCAGGCCCATCAGCCATTTGCCGGTCCGGTTGCTGGCAATGCCGAGCTTGATGGGCAGGCGTTGACCATCGGCGAGCATCAAGAGCTTGTCGTCCAGGCAGTGCACCGGCAGTAGGTTCATGGGCGGCGTGCCGATGAAGCTGGCGACGAATGTGCTGGCGGGTTGATCGTAGATCCGGGCAGGCGTGCCGATCTGCTCGACACGGCCTTTGTCGAGAATCACCACGCGCTCGGCGAGGGTCATGGCTTCGGTCTGATCGTGGGTGACATACAGGATCGTCGCGCCGGTCTGCCGGTGCAGGCTGCGAATCAACAGACGCATTTCATGACGTAGCGCGCTGTCCAGGTTGCACAGCGGCTCATCGAACAGCAGCACCGGCGGTTTGCGGATCAACGCCCGACCGATCGCGACGCGCTGACGCTGACCGCCGGAAAGCTCTCCGGGCTTGCGTTGCAGCAACTCCTCCAGCCCCAGCGAACCGGCACACTCGCGAATACGCTGTTCGCGCTCCTTGCGTGAGATGCGTGCCAGCCTCAGCGCGTAACCGATGTTGTCGGCGACGCTCATGTGCGGATAGAGCGCATAGTTCTGAAACACCATGGCGCAGCCGCGTTCCTTGGGCGGTAGACGCGTGACGTCACGGCCACCCATGAGGATCTGCCCTTGGCTGACCTCTTCCAGCCCGGCCACCATGCGCAGCAGCGTGGACTTGCCACACCCGGACGGGCCGAGGATCACGTTAAGCTCGCCCGCCTTGAAAACAAGGTCGAGCCCGTGAAGGATGCGCTCGGTGCCGTAGGTTTTGTGCAGGTCCGTGAGGATAATATCCGGCGCGCAGGTAATAGGGGTGAGCGCGTTCATTTACCGACTCCGATCAGGCCTTTGACAAACCAGCGCTGCATGAGCGCAATGACGAGGATGGGCGGCAGCATGCTGACCACAGCAGCGGCCATCAGCAGGTTCCACTCGGGGACCTGGGTTGCATCGGTCGGCAGAAAGCTGGCCACGCCCAGCACCAGCGTGCGCATGTCCTCGCGATTGGTTGCCACCAGCGGCCACAGGTAGTCTTTCCACGCGCCGATGAATACCAGCGTGCCGAGCGCCGCGAAGTTGGTCTTCGACAGCGGCAGCAGAATGTCGACAAAAAAACGCCAGGGTCCTGCACCGTCCATGCGGGCGGCCTCGACCAGTTCGGCGGGCAGAGTCTGGTAGAACTGCCGGAACAGAAAGGTGCCGGTGGCTGAGGCGATCAGCGGCAAGGCGAGCCCGGTGTAACTGTCGAGCAGGTTGATGGTCGGCACCGGCAGCCACTGGATGCCCAGCCATTGCAACAGGTTGCGTAGCGGCCCGAGCAGGTCGCTGGCCACCGCATACGTGGGGATGATGCGTACTTCCAGCGGCAATAGCAGAGCGCCCAGCACGGCAAAGAAGATCACCGAGGTGTAGCGGCTGCGAAAGTACACCACGGCAAATGCCGTCAGCGCCGAAAGTGTCAGCTTGCCGATCACCACCAGCGTGGCGACCAGCAGGCTATTGCCCAGCAAGCGCAGCAGGTCGAGACGTCGGGTGACTTGTTGCAGATTCTCCAGCAGTTGGTCGCCGGGTATCAGCGCAAGGCCGTGGGCGAACAGTTGTGGGTTGCTGACCGTTGCCGAGCAGACTGCGACGGACAGCGGCCCCAGCGCGAACACCAACCCGAGCGTCAGCAGCAGATAAGCGCCCGTATCGAGCAAGCGGTGACGCTCGATCATGCTTTCACTCCACGGCGCTGGAAGCGGGACAAGAGTTTGAATTGGGCGACGCTCAGCGCCACCACCGCCAGCAGCATGAGCACTGACAGGGTCGATGAGCCTGCCAGATCCAGGCCCATGAAACCGTCGGTGTAAATCTTGTAGGCCAGCACATTGGTGGTATCGCCGGGCCCGCCGTGGGTCAGGGTGTCGACTAGCCCAAAGCTGTTCGACAGGCTTTCCAGCAGGTCGATGACAAACACGAACAGCAGATAGGGCGCAATCAGCGGCAGCTGTATGTCGAGCATGCGTCGCAAGGGGCCTGCTCCGTCCAGTGCGGCGGCGGCGAGGTAGTCATCGGGGACGGACTTCAAGCTGGCGACCAGCATCACGAAGTTGAACGGCACCAGGCACCACGCATACGCCACGATCAGCAACGACATACTCTGCATCGGGCTGGCATAGGGTGCCCAGGTGCCGGGGGCAATCGCGTTGAGCCAGGCGAAAATTCCCATCACCGGATTGGTCAGCACGTGAAAGACAATGCCGATGGTGGCACCCGATACCGCGTAGGGCCAGATCAGCAGATTGCGAAACACTGCGTTGCCGCGCAGTTTCAGTTCAAGGCACAGCGCAAGCACCAGTGCGATGAGGATCGAAAGCACAACGCTCGACAGGCTGAACACCAGCGTCGAGCCTAGCGACGCGAGCACGCCAGGGTCTCTCAACACCCGCCAATAGTTGCTCAGGCCGACAAAAATTTCGTTACCGCCGAAGGGCGGTACCAGATGAAACGACCACCAGATTGCCTGGACTGCAGGCCAATAAAAGAACAACCCGAGTGCCAGCAATTGGGGCAGGGCAAACAGCAGCGCCAGGCGCGGTTGCGGAAAATGCGCACGAGGCTTCATGGCGTTGCCCTGTCTGACTCGTTGCTGGCCTGGGCCTGATGCATCTGCTGAAACAGACTGAGCAATTCGTTGGCGCGCAGCGTTGTCTGACGCAGGGCGTGTTCAACGCTCTGCCGACCTGCGAGCGCGTTTTCCATTTCCTGCGACCAGATAAGACGCATCAGCGTGATAAAACCGCAGCGCAAAGGCGCAGAGGGCTGGCCGTCGATGTCGTGAAGTGCCGCAAGCCCGACCATCACGGCCGACGCCTCTCTGCCTGCGAATTGCAATCTTGCTGCGGCTGTCTGAGTGACTGGCAGGTAGCCGGTCCGGGCACTGAATACCAACTGATTATCCGGTTGCAGTACGAACGCCAGAAACTCCGAGACCAGCCGGTAATCCCGCGCGGCATGCCCACGCATCACCCACAGCGAGGAACCTCCGGGAGCGTTGGGACGGCGTTGGGTGTTGGCGTAGATCGGCAGTGCTGTGACGTCGATATCGGATTTGAGCGTGCTGTGCACGATATTCCAGGCACCGGTGGAGTCCATCAGCATGGCGCAGTCGTCGGTGGCGAACGCCAGCGCCTGTTGGCCGCTGCGGGTCGAATCCTCGTGCACAACCAGACCTTCGGCGGTCCATTGCGCCAGATCGTTCATCAGCCGCAGGTGGGCGCCTTTGTCGAACTGATAGCGTTCGGTGCCAGCGGCGCGAACCGCGACTTCGGTACCTTGCGCTGCACTGGTCTGCTCCAGCCAGATCCACGGCGAAAATTCGCTGACGACAGGGCACGTGTGGCCGTTTTTCTTCAAGGCCCGCAAGGCAGTAGCAAATGCTTCCCAAGTGGCGGGTGGCTCGCTGATACCGGCTGCGGCCAGGGCATTTCGGTGCGTATAGAGCACGGCTGTGGCCGCCGCAAAAGGCTGGGCCGCCAGAGCGCCGTGATCATCGGAGTAATAGCGCCGCAAGGCTGGCAGAAAAGTGTCGTCGGAATAGGCTCTTTGATGATCGGCCATGATGGTCTCGACGGGCAGAGTGGCTCCGCCCAGCAGCATGTCAGGCGTGGCCACATCGTAAATTTCGACCAGCGCCGGGCCTATGCCTGCACGGTACGCGGCGACGGTCTTCTGCAACGTCTGCTCATAACTGCCCTGGCGGATACAGTGCAGGCGATCCCCATCCTCACGCTGCGCATTGAAGCTTCTGCACAAATCTGCAATGGCACTTCCGGCCGCGCCGCCGTGGCTATACCAGAACTCGGCTGGAGTGGCGAAGACCTGAGCAGCGAGCGGCAGCAGTGCCAGCATGGAAAGCGTCTTACTGATGAAAGGCATGAGGACACCCACGAGAACTCAGTGCCATTTAATACAGCTTGTGTGTAGTATTTGTGACCTGCGCGACTTTTATTAAATTTTCATGATGGAAGTGTGCAATGGGTGGCGGGCGATACACTGCTTTATATGCCCACTGTTTTAATCCTCCTCTGATTTGTAGATTCCATGCCCCTCGACCTTGATACGCCACTTTATGCGCACCAACCGCTGAGCCTGAATGAACGCAAATTGCTGGATATCCTTCGCCGTCGAGGTGTGATCACCCGCGCCACGGTTTCGACCGAGATGGACCTGGCTCAGCAGTCGGTGCACCGCCTGATCGAAGAACTGATCAGCCGAGGCCTGCTGCGCAGCGGCGAGCGAGTGAAGAACGGCCGTGGTCAGCCCAGCCCGCGCATTGAGCTGGTCAACGAGGCGGTGTATGTCATCGGCGTATCGATCAATACCGACTCGGCAGTGGTCTGCATCGCCGATCTGGGCTGCAATGTGCTGGAACAGGTCACCTTGCGTACGCCGCCGTTGAGCCGCAACAGCACGCTGGATTCGCTGGATCAGACCATCGAACGCATGCTTCAGCGCAATGGCATCGAGGCGCAACGAGTGATTGGTATGGGCTTCGCCATCGCCGGTTTTTTTCTTGAGAACCGCCAGATCAACGCACCCGAACCGCTGCGCGATTGGTCATTGATTGACTTGCAACCGATACTCGAAGAGCGCTTCGGCATGCCGGTCTGGCTGGAAAACAACGCCACCACTGCGGCCATCGGTGAAAGTCTGGTAGGCGTGGGGGCCTGGGCCAGCAACTTCATCTACCTGTCGTTCAACTTCGGTTTCGGCGCAGGCGTAGTGATCAACGGCAAACCTTATTTCGGCAGCCACGGCAACGCGGGCGAGATCACCCTCTACAACGACGAAGAGTCGATAAACCGTCCGGCCCTGCGTTACCTGCTGGATGAATTGCATCAGAACGGCGTACAGGTGGACTCAATCGAAGACCTGCGCCTGCGCTTCGACCCCGACTGGCCCGGCGTGGACACTTGGCTGGCACGCGTCAAACCAACCCTGGATCGTCTGGTTAACGCACTGGCGGGCCTGTTCGATCCACAGGCGGTGGTGTTTGGCGGGCAATTGCCGCCCGAACTGGGCAGACGCCTGATTGCGGCGACGGCTTTCTGGGGAGTCCACCGCTACAACGCGCCACCGCCTCGGCCTCAGTTGTTGCTTAGTGAGACCAATGGCGATGCGGCGGCTATCGGGGCGGCACTGGTGCCGTTGAAAGAGCGGTTTTTTGTTTGATCTTTCGTCAGCGATAGCTCATTGCGGGGTACTGCACGTTGCGGCCAAGGCAATGGTCATGCAGCAAAAGACACCTCGGCCTGTACAGTTCGAGACTATCGCTCGGACGCAGCAGGCAGGTGTATCGGCTGGCCGATCAATATTTCTTCATGCCGTCGTTGCTTAAGATTCAAGAACCTCGGCCGATAATATTAGATGGCTGGGCTTAAGTTGGCGCCCATCACCGTTGACTAAGAAGTTATTATACATGTGGAGTGGACAAGTGAACTTACGCCTAGGCTGCAAAGCTATAATGATCGCCCTGTCTTTTGCTTTGTCGAATATGGCCGCGTCTGAAGAGCTGAACGTCTACAAGTTTTCGCCTGTCAATCAATACAATCTTAATCTTTCAGCCGGTTTTTGGAATCCAATCATAAATTATGTGTCCGAAAAAAGCGGTGTGAATCTCACGCTGAAATTAGGGCGGACCTCCTCTGATACAACAAGTTATGTGCTCGCGCAAGAAGTTGACTTCGCGTTCACCAACCATCTTTTTAGCCCGGAACGCGACAAGATGGGCTGGAAGGTGTTTGGTCGCCGTGACGCGCCTGCCATCGAGGGGCAAATCGTGGTACCTGCCGACTCGCCAATTCATAGCCTTTCGGAGCTAGAGGGCAAGGAAGTCGTGTATCCGGGACCGGAAGCGTTCATCGCTTATAAAGTCACAAGCTCGGAATTGGTAAAGAAAGGGATCAACACGTCTACTGTGTTTGCCGGAAACATGGATGGCGCGTTCAGCCAACTCTTTAGTGGCAAGGCTCAAGCGATGGGGGCCAACTCACAGCTTGTAAGCGGCTACACTGAGAGAGAAGGAAAGTCGTTCCGCGTACTGTGGAGTTCGGCCTCGTTCAATGACCTGGCCCTCATGGCATCCCCTCGAGTGTCTAAAAAAGAGCGTGATGCGGTAGCCAGCGCATTTTTTAATATGCAACATGATCCTTACGGTAGCAGGATTCTTCGTCAGGCGACCGAGTTAGTCCATGCACCCGTACCCATTACCTTTATTCCTGCGACGGAAGCGGACTATGCGTCCTATCGTGATTTTTATAATGCCTTGCCAGCAAGCCTTAAGTAAGTAATTTCACATTGAGCTGGAGAGGCTGTTAATGAATTTCTTTAAAAGCCTGCTGCCCAAATCACTGACGTCGCGCATCCTGACGATGTTATCTATTTTGATACTGACTTTTCTGACGACTGGCTTGGTTCTGTTTTATAAAAATCAGCTGCTTCAGCACATTGAAGAGATACAAGACACCGCTAACATGCTGATAGAGGTTGCCGCGCAAGCTGTAGAGGAAAGTGTTGTCATCGGTGATTACGACACCATCAAAAGGACCCTCGAAAAAACGCTGGCTCGCTCGCCGTTCAAGTCGGCCGTGTTCATTGACCTGTCGGGTGGCGTCATTCGCCTGCGGGCAGCCAGTGCGCCTGTTGGAAGGGCCCCTGCGTGGATAGAGTCCGAAGTCGCTGCGAGATTATTCGATGTCAATCGCCCGATCACTGTCGGCGGGAAAGATTATGGCGTGATGCGTCTGTCTTTTAATGCCGAGAGAATTGCTACTGAACTCTATAGCCTGGTGGTTCAGGCCACACTGTTTGCAGCATTTTTTTTACTGATCAGTTTGATTTTAATGGGGTTCATGATCAAGCGTTCGCTTGCTCATCTGGGAAAACTTCATTCTTACGAGGCAGAAATTGCTTCAGGCGCAGTGGCAGCTGAAGCTATGTTGGTCGCTGATGCCCCCATGGAAATACAGGAGGCTATAAAAGCGGTAAACCGCACTGCCGCCAGTATGCGCAATCACTTTGGCCTGCGTATCGACTCGCTGATGAATACTCTGGTGCAGCACAAAAATGCCCTGGATGAGGTTTCAATCGTTTGCGAAGTTTCGGCCTCCGGACGTATCACCTACGTTAACGAACGATTCGTGACAAGCTCACAGCATTCGCGAGCTGAGCTTTTAGAGTTGACGATCGATGAAGTCTGGACCGGTATGTCTTCAGCCTCTGAGCCGTGGCGATGGGCTCCTGAAAATGAGGTGTGGAACGGTGAGGTCAGGCTTTCGGGTCGTACCGGTAAGGACGCATGGCATCGACGCACCATAATACCTATTCTCGATGACATGGGTGGCGTTGAAAAATATATTTGCATCGATATCGATATTACTGATCGAAAGGAGTTTGAGGTCGCGATTCTGGATAACGCCAGAAAGCAAAACCTTATCGCCTTGTTTGGTCAGCAGGCATTGACAGAAGAAAACGTCAGTGCGCTAGGTGAGCTGGCAGCACTGACTGCAGCGCAAGGATTAACATTGAGCAAGGCGGCTTTGTTAGTCGTTGATCGAGTGAGTCACGGGGTCATCCTCAACGCGGAGGTTGGCTTGAATCACGTTGAAGTCCGCAGTGGTTACCACAATGATTTTCTGAACGGTACTGCTTCTTCCGCAGGGTGCGTCATTAATTCTGATACACCTGATAACAGGTACACGCTGCTGCCGGGTGAAACAGTGGAGGCTTGCGGTATTAGAGGTGGTCTAGAGATTGAGATATCCTGCAGGGAGGTTTTCAAGGGTGTTCTTGGGGTGTATGCCCGCACTGACTACTCTTTTACACGTGAAGATGTCAGCTACCTTCAAACACTTGCTAACCTGTTGGCCGCCGCGCTTGAACGGTATGACGCCAAGAAAAAGCTAATCTATCTGGCCGAAAATGATTCGCTCACCCATCTGCCTAATCGCTGGTTTCTCAGCAATTATCTGCGCGATATAATCAGTCGGAAAACGTCAGTGCCAGATGCAGTAAGCGTCATATTCATCGATTTGGACAGATTCAAAGCAGTGAATGACACCATGGGGCATTCAGTGGGCGACCAATTGCTTATACAGGCGGGTCGACGCTTGAAAGACTGCATTGATGAAAATAGTGTGGTTGCGCGGCTGGGAGGCGACGAATTTTCTATCGTCGTTACACATCATGTTTATTGCGAAAGCCTTATAAAAACCCTTGCGACCCATGTTGTTGATGCGTTGGGGAAACCATTCAATCTGGACGGCCAGGATGTATTTGTTTCAGCGAGTGTCGGCATCGCTAATTATCCGTTTGATGGGCGTGACACTGGCGTTATCCTGAAGAATGCAGATACCGCCATGTACCATGCGAAAAAAAGTGGTCGTAATAATTACAAGTTTTATAACGCCACGATGAACGAAAGTTTAGTCAGACGCTTGCAAACTGAAACGCTCTTGCGAGGTGCGCTTGATCGTGATGAGTTTATTCTACATTTCCAGCCAAAGGTCAGCCTCACCGATGGCAGAATAAGTGGTTTGGAGGCTTTGTTGCGGTGGAATCACCCGGAGCAGGGTATGGTTTCTCCGGCTGAGTTTATCCCTATTCTTGAGGACACTGGCCTCATAATTCCTGTCGGCGAATGGGTTATCCGCAACGTGTGTGAAACCATAAAAAGCTGGGAAGAGAATAATATCAGGCAGGTACCGATCGCCATCAATCTGTCCGTCAGGCAGCTTCAGGTAAGAGGCCTGGCTGAGACCGTCAAACATATCGTTGAAGGGTACGGTATCAACCCTGCTCTTTTAGAGTTCGAATTGACCGAGTCGATGCTGATGATCGATCCCGAGTCGGCGGTTGAAATGCTTCGGGATATAAAATCGTATGGTATAAGCCTTTCGGTCGATGATTTCGGAACGGGCTATTCGAGTTTGGCTTACTTGAAGCGATTTCCTCTTGACGCCCTAAGGAAGGTCTGAAATAGGCATCGATTTTTGACGCCCTCGTGGCCTCAGGTTCAAAAAAGCTCGCCTGGTCAGATAATCAGACTTTTCCCGCTTTTAACTCATCGATTTCCCTTAAAACAGCGC
>NZ_JALHBH010000083.1:0-52319 GCF_022836805.1 Pseudomonas sp. RGM 3321 | reverse complement strand
GTCGCACGGCCTCAAGCTTGAACTCGAGGGTGTATTTAACGCGGTCTGTCTTGAGCTTAGTCATGTCGTATCCTTGCGGCTATTGAGGCACCTGGCAAGGGATACGTTTTTCAGGGGCAAGGTCAAGTCACGCCCCGCTGAGCCTTTGTCTGTCGGAAAAATCAATTTGTCACTCAAAAAATAGCGTCTTCCTAGACTGAAATCGGATCGTTGGCGGAATTATTCAGCATAAGGGCAGTCTGTTAGCCAGACGCGAACGAGAAGTCCGGAGCTCCTGGTCACGCGCGTCGTTGGGTAGATTTCATGCGCGATTCTGATGAGTACCGATTTAGGTGTCACGAACTTCTCCTCCAAGTTGACGCAACTACCGCCAAAATGATGATGCTGGTTGTTGCTAAAGAGGTTTGCGGAGCGCAATGGGATGATGCCGCAAAACTCCAGATTAGCGCCTTTGAGGCGTGGAGCAGCCATATTCACGCTCCACATGGCTGATGCCTAGACCTATGAAGAAATATTGCAACTCACTGTATGCTGATCAAAGCGACCTTCAATGACTTCTGCTATGAGCATATGGCTTGTGCATGCTCGGCACCATTGGCTAGGCCTGCATGCAGGTCGACCTTTGCGCCGGCCAGCATTCCGGCGATCTGGGCGTTGAGGTCGAGCTCTGCCTCTCTGACCTTCCTGGCCTTGCCGATCTGCTTATCTGCGAGGTAGCTATCAATCAGCGCTTGGTGCTGGGCTTCTACTGCTACCAGCCCCTGTCCTGCGCTTTGGTGTCCTGGCATTGTCGGGTCTTCACCACGCGGCACAAGCTCTTGCAACTTGCTCTCAACCGCGAAAACCCAGGCTATGGCGAAGTGATCACCGGCAGTGGGGGCGGAATAGCTGCTCCTGAACTTCCCGGCGCGCACCCCAGCGATGTAAGCGTTTCGAGCCTTGGTCAGCTTCGCAAGAAGAGTTTCGTAGGCGTAGAGAGCGATGTGCTGGGCAGGGCTCACGCCCACAAACTTGGGACGCTCGACGCGATTCTTCTTGGTCTCGCACCAATGGGTGTAACGCAGGGCCTTGACGTTGAACACCTTGGCCACGACGGCGCTCAGCTGTTGGTCCCATAACGGGCGACGTGCAGCGCGGGACATCGAGGATTGAGCCTCGCCAACGTCGCTGACCTTCACGTCCGTTTCGCTGAGATGGTATTCACGCATAAGCGCCTGCGCCTGGCGCATCGCTGTGGCCGCCTCGTTCTCGTTCGAGCTTTGCGAAAGCGCCAGGCAATGCTTGATCTTGCGGATAGCACGCTCGAGTTTTTTCGGATCGATCTGTTTTTCGGACATGGTTCATCCTCGCCGGGGTGGCATGAGTCGTTGAAGTGGGGTATCGATTGCGACCGGACGTTTTCGCAGGTTGACTGCGAAGATCCGTTTAGACTTAAGGGAGTGAGGTTTTGAGCCAACGGACTGTGGGGATCGTGCTCGCATGTGTAATTGCGACTGTCGTGGTCATTGGCGCTGCGAACAGCCCCGGCAAACGCGATGCTTCAGTAACCAGTGCATCTGACTCGGACGCTTTCAAACCCGAGCAGATAAGTCAGACGTATCCGGGGCCATGGCTGCATGAATTCAACACAGAAATCACCCGGACTCTCGTTGCCGCAGATATAAAAGCGTGTGGCATATACCGTTACCGCGTAAGCCGTAAAAGCAAAACTGAGTTCTTGGTTTACTGTTCGCGAGACAACAAGCACTGGCAGGCTTACATGGTGTGGCCAAATATTCGTAAGGTCCTTGGCCCATATCCGCCCGATCCGCAGTTACCGTAAAGTGCACTTGTGTGCTTTCAGCGTAGTAGGTGAGGGTGTGCTTTGTGCTTAAGCTGTGATGCGTTCGCCGATCACTGTAGTGGTGAAGGTGACGCTATATTCGAGCTGGAGGCTGAAAGCGCCGCCGCAGGTGTCGCAGTCCATGTTTTTATCTCTGTAGTCTTCAGTCTCGATGTGGATCACCGTTGCGCAGTGAGGGCACTTGCACTCGCTTTGATCGCGGTAGTCCCACTCGTCGTACTCAGCTTCGGCGACCTTTGCCAGCGCTTCGGCCTTCGCAACAGCGTCTTCTGCGTCCTGGCAAGGCTTGCATGTGAAGCCGTCAGGATGGCCCCATGGTGTTTCCGTAAGCTTCGATCGGTGAGTGCTGCACAGTCGGCAAACATTGTGCTTGTCGCACACCGAGTAGCTGTACTTCTCGCCTGTTCCGTTGCACTTGGCGCAGCCAGATACCCAGTACCAAGATCCATCGATACGCTCGGCATAAAGCCCTGGCTCTGGAGGGTCAAGCCTCACCTCCGGAGAACCATTGGCGTGCGGCCTGCCATGTCTGGCTTCGTTCCAGATGTTTGTATTTCCTGAACGAAGGCGCTGTGTCCATTCACCGGGGATTTCCGGGATCAGGATCTTCGTGTTCTTATCCATGGATTATCTCCAGTCAGGCGCCGCCCTCCGTGTCCGGTGGTGGCAAATAGGTTGGGGGTGAGCTATAGATGATCACCGGCATGGAGCCGAAATTTCTGAGGTAGCGTCCTGTGATTCGAAAAGATGTGGAAATCTTCATATCATCGGCGGTTTCGACCAGCCGGGAGATAGAGCTTTATGCGAGGTTGTTCGCGTCGCCTCAGTCAGACGTATTCATTAAGATATATCCTGAGACATTTAAGATCCTTCAATATTCGTTGTTAAAGAATATTGTTCTTAACGTTTGCTCATTTTTTGATCCAGCCGGCGATCGCCGAGGAAACAAAAATCTCAGCGTCGCTTATCTTCAGAAAACGTACGCCGATGCCATTTCTGAAAATGGAAGCGGCGCAGCCCGGCAGGCGATCTTATTATTTGATGAGCTGCAGATAGACGGTTATCGAAACAAGTATTTTGCGCACGCCGACGTAGATACTCTCACGGCAGAAGAGATGCTGCAGCATCAGCTATCCACTGAATCCTTGCTTCGTCTGTGCATATACCTAATTACTCTTGGCCTGGACATTGACGACGAAAGCCTCGGAATAACTGCGGACGAGCTATTTAAGGAATCGCGGATGACCCCAGATGATAACGGTACCGGCCTTTTATCTCTGATGTCGCAAGCGGCATCTCATAATACGTAGGCAGCTAGTCCTCCTGGATACTCCAGAAATTACCAGAATGCTCTAATAAGGAAATGCCCGCGCCACGACTCTTAAAGTAGGGGGCTCGTGGTGCGGGTTCATACATTAGGACACGAAACTTCCCAACGCTAGCTGAGCAGCATCGCCCACCTTCGCTTCAAGCACCGACTTGAACTCTTGCGCGATTTCTTCGCGCTGCACGTCCTCGCCTACCCAACGCAGCTTCAGCACTGGCTGTGCGCCGCTGGTGATGACCGAAATGCGCAGGATGATTTCGCGCTGCTGCAGGCCTTCAAACGGCACTGCCGAGAAGATCAGCGACGTGGGCAAGGTTTCTTTGCTGGTCGCCTCGATGGCATCCATTGCGCTGCGGCTGGCGCGGGTCTCGCTGACGGTGTGATCGCTTTCCGACGACGCCTTGACCGTGATCGTGCGCACGGCGGCGATGGCTTTGGCCAACGGGATGTTCTGCAGCTCATCGCCGACCGCCGATAGGGTACTGTGCCAGTCTTCAATCCAGTCGCTCATATCCTTCTGCGACATCGCCCGGCCACTGATCGCCTGCACGGCCTGATAGGCAGCGGTGGGCTTGAGCTTCAGTACGGCGCGGTCATCAGCGTGGCCTGGAACTTCCTCGTTGCCCAGGTTGAACAGCACCGAACAGGTCATTTCGTCCTGATTGATGAAGCCTTTTGCGTCGGCGACTGCGCGGTCGGACACGTACTTGGCGAAGTCCGCCAGGGAGTTGGTGGAGAACGTGCCACGGAAGCGACTGCGGCCTGCGCCGAATTGCTCAAGGTTCACGACCTTCGCGCCTTCCGGCAGCACGATGGTGGGCATGACTGTGCCCAGGTCTTTGCCATTTGCGATCAGCGCGGTGTCGGTGATCAGCTGGATTGCTTCTTTCGTGAGTGACATATTTCCGGTCTCGCTTGGTGGGAGGGTGATCAGTCGCGGCGTGGGATAGGTGCATCGTCACGCGTGAACAGCTGGTCGTGCTTTTCGGCGAACAGCGTGATGTTGCCGCCGGAGCCAACGTGCATTGGCGTGTCGAGGCTGGTGTTCTCACTACGGGTGCCTCGCTTGGTCGGCACCTTGTAGTCGAGCTTGTGTTTGATCTTCACCTGGCTGGATTCGCCGATCTGGGAGAAGTCCAGGGTGATGACCACCTTCCCGGCTTTGCCGTGGTCGACGACACCGGCGGCAACTTCGGAAAGGGCGTGGCCGATCTGGCTGGCGAAAGCCCCGCCATTCAGTTCGTTGAGGAATTCACTGGTGTCTGTAGGCTTCGACATGAATATTTCTCCGGGGACTTGATTTCAATTGGCGGATGTATTTGAGGGTAGCTGCGGCGTTAATCGGCTCTTGGCTGTAGCAAAGCTCCACTTTTGTTAGACATTGCCCTAGAACAGGTACGCAATGTCCAAACGTAATCTTCAAATTCGCTCTGGTAATACGCTCGATTTTCGTGTTTTCTACCGCGAATAGGGAAAGCTCTTGGGCTAGGAGATGTCGCGTGGCTAGACAGAATGCAACACAGGCAGCGAAGGAAGAGGTTGAAGCTCTGAAGGACAGCGCTCCTAAAAGATGTTTCATTGTCACCCCCATAGGTTCGGACACATCAACGACACGGCGAGCCGCTGACGGCCTGATCAGCGCTGTAATGCGACCGGTTCTAGATAAGCTAGGCTTTCAGACATTTGTAGCTCATGAGATTGCCAGCCCCGGCTCAATAACGCGTCAGGTTATAGAGCACGTTGTATATGACGAGTTGGTGATTGCTAATCTCAGTGAGCTAAACCCGAATGTCATGTATGAGCTAGCGGTGCGGCATTGTGTAGGGCTACCTATAGTGGTTTTAGCTGAGGCAGGTACTAGGCTGCCGTTTGATATATCAGATGAGAGAACAGTATTCTTCCAAAATGACATGTTCGGTGCGGTTGACCTTGCCCCTAAGCTAGAAGCTGCTATAAGCGCGGCCATGCTGAATGGAGAGCCTGATAATCCGGTCTACAGAGTCACAAAAACCAGGGTGTTAAGAGAGTCGGTAGAGCCCGATGATGCTCAGACCTTTCTGATTAAGAAGCTGGATTACATTGAATCATTCATCAGTGATCTCAAGGTTAGGGGATTTGGGTCTCCAATTAATAATTCAAGCGATATAGTCAATGTCACGGAGTCTATTGGGTATCTTATATATGTAAAGGATACTTATGAAAAGCCTTCGGAGATTCAAAATTTCTTGTCACTGATACCCGGAGTAACAAGAGTTACCAGCATACAAGCAGAGAACGTCCCTCACGCTTTTAAAATTGTCGCTAATCGAGTAATTGAGCCGTCTGAAATCGATACTGTGGATTTGATGTTTAACGTCAAAACTCGCTTTTTTAAAGGGCCTGATAAAAAAGGCAGCTATTATCCCGTGATACGCTGAATATTAGATATTCTTCAGGATTGGAGCGTCAGAGCACGCGCCTAACTTTCGGCTTGGTCCTTTCAGCGGGTAATCGATTTTGAAATCACGGATCAGCCGATTGATCATCGTGTTACTCAGTCCCAGCTCAACGACGGCTGCCTTCCGCGATATACCGCGGTCGCGGGCGGCTTTGATCCGGCCCACGTTCAATGCGTCGGCCACCGGATCGTGTTGGTACGGAATGAGGTTCGAAGCCGGGCTGAACGCTTTGTATTCGAAGCCGTGCACGCGGGCCATTTTCCGAAGCCTGTAGATGCTCAGGCTGGTTTCGCGCATGACATCGGTGATCGTCATCGTCTCGGCCAGCTTGCGGACGACTTCCACCTGTTCAGTCCGAGCGTGGCAGCGGTCTTGGATGGCGTCTCGAGGGGCGGCGGCGCGCATAGCCTCCTTTGTGCGGCGTCGTGGTGCGGGCTGGGGAGCACTTGGCGCGATCATGCGGCCGTATGGCTTCGGCTCCGGTCTGACCGGGAAGCCTTTGAGCGTCCCGATCACGCCGCCGCGCTTGAGGAACGCAGCCACCTCAGCCTCAAGGATGGCGGACCGCTCTTTGTTGCGCTGAATCGTGCTCAGCTCTGGACTGATCATCAGCTGGCACCGTACAGGGCGAACAGTGCCAGGCCGGTGGCGATGGCAGCAGTCCAGCGCAGCATGTGAGTGGCGAACGACCACTGATGTACAGGCTGGGCTTCCAGTTGATCAGCGGCTTTACACGCCGCGCTGTGGCCGCGATGCACGCCGCGCACCGTACCGGTCGAACGCTCGACGATGCCGAACTCGTTATTGCCGTTCGGCACGACCTTGAAGCGCGGCAGAGCTGCCGGGTTCTTGCGGCCGACCTTGTCGTAAAACTCGGCAGTGGAAAGGGTGCAGCGTTGGCGCAGGCCTTCGAGGATTGCACGACGCTGGCTGATTGTCTGATGCATGTGAGGCTCCTTGACCGCATTGGCCAGATGACAGGCGCGGGTGACCAAACCCAGCCGTGAGACTGGCCTGGCACCTGCCGATGCGGTCGTTTTGATTTGGGGGAGGGTGATGCAGATGGCCGGTGCTGATCTCCGGCTTGATGGCCTAACTCTATTAGGTTCCAGTAGCCATCAACGGAACTAGGTTTACGCATCAGCCTGCGCATTCATCTGCTTTGTTGCGGTGATGCAGGGGGCCGATTTAACGGTTTGAACTCATCCGCATCGGAGATTGATCGGAACACCAGGGCGCTACCCCTGCTTGATTCCCGCCGCGTTTCAGGTATTGGCCGACAGATTCGGCTCAGGACTTTTCCGGGGCTTTGCGATCCTAGCGCTGCAGCCCGCTTGGGCACGCTCCGATCAATCTCCGATGCAGCCTGGCGCTATGACAGGGATCGGGCAGTTTTCGTCAGGCTGACGCTGGTTGCTCAGTCGCTGCTGGAGCTGGATGAGCTGCTGTAACTGTCACTGCTGCTCT
Organism: Pseudomonas sp. RGM 3321; assembly: GCF_022836805.1. Classification (NCBI taxonomy): domain Bacteria; kingdom Pseudomonadati; phylum Pseudomonadota; class Gammaproteobacteria; order Pseudomonadales; family Pseudomonadaceae; genus Pseudomonas; species Pseudomonas sp. RGM 3321. The sequence goes on along the minus strand of NZ_JALHBH010000083.1, from coordinate 45,244 downwards.
GGCCGCTGCAGTGAGAGCGCGACGGCGTATCGCTGTGGCTGTAGATCGTAGAGTTGATTGGGTTCAGCGGATGCAGAGGTGAGCTGATTGGGTCTTCAGTAGTGCGGCGTTCGGTTGCTGTTGTCGGTCTGGGTGAGCTTCCGCGCCGTATCGGGGCGGGAGACATAGGTGCCGCACTCGGCGCTGTTCTCGCTGTTTTGGTGGGTGACGTTCTTGCCGGTGCGTCGCGGGGCGGTTGCGCTGGTGTTGCGGAGGCCTTGCGGCGGAGGAGCCAGGCGAAGAATTTGAACATGGTGTTGTCCTCGGTTGATTTCCAATGCCGCCTCATAGAAGCGGCATCAGTAAATCGTCAGGCGACCAGCTTCACCGGCGTGAAGCGCGACGGGCTCCAGTCACACGCCTCGTCCTCCGGTATGTGGCCGAACATCATCGTGCAGCGTCGGCAGTGCACGCAGTCGCCGCAGGTCATACCTTCCGGCAGGTTCATCTTGTCCGCGTTGTCGGCTGAGCGCGGGTAGGGAGCTCTCTGTTCAGTGGTCATCTTCTGTTCCTTCGGTTGATTTCCCGTCTGGCCCTGTCGCCAAGGCCAGCCAGCGAAATCGTTGCTCAGCAGATCGCAGCAACTGGCCTCAGCTTGTCCGAGCCCTTACGGCTGAACTTCTGTTCGTACCCGCCCCGGCGTGACTCGGGTGCTCTGCGCTCGCGCCTCATCGATTCGTCGCCCAGCACTGCGTGCAGCACGATGACCGACATGAACATGAGGCAGAGTGGAGAAATGATCTGGCGGCGCATGGCCTCGGCGATCATCGCTGTCTGGCGATTCACACCCAGCTTGAACATAGCGACCGACAGCCGCTTAACGACCGTGCCCGGCGCGATGCCGAACGTTCGGGCGATTTCCTTGGCTGTGCAGCCCTGGGCGGCTGACAACAAATACTGCAACTCTCGCGGCGCAAGACCACGGCCGAGGTGGCCTCTCCATGCCCCACATACGATGGTGGTATCCATTACGTTTTACTCGGTGGTTGTCATCCCAAAGCACCCGGCAAGCCAGGTGCTTCAGTGATGCTTTCCGTTTTTTTCTGTCTTTCCAGCAAACCTTTCGCGCCGGGTAATCGTGCGCGGTAGCAGACTGTGTTTCGTGCTGTTCCCTGAACTCAACGGCCATCTGGCGTCAGGGGTTGTCTTTGGCGATGTTAAAGAGCGGTTCAATCCGCTGGGCCCATTGAAGGGTTGCTGCGTCTCGATGGATTAAAATTAGCACTGCTGATAATTGTATGTCAACAGCAGTGCTAATATATTTGGCGCGCCAGAACCGCCAGTGGCGGGCGGGGCCAGATCGAAAATCTGGGGTGGGTACGAAAAAGCCCGCTTGGAGGCGGGCTTCAGATCGGTTTGGTTGATTGGTTACTGCGCGAGTTTGACCTCAGCCGCCAATGCTTCTTTGGCGGCAATGTACTGAATTTTGGCCCGTATGTCTGGCCTGCTGTAGATACTCATGGTCGAGAGATACGCCGACCATTTGGCGTAAAGGTCTTTTGCCAAATCAGCCTGCTTTAGGCTCACTTTTGCGGCTTTAAGCATCGCAACCGCGGCATCGCCTTCAGATCTCGCATTGTTATTGCAGTCGAGTAGTGATCGGGTGTACTCAGTGATCCCTTGTGGATTTCTATATCTAACGGCATAGCTCCCATTGCTTGCTTCTAGAGCGCACTGAAAAGTCGGGATATCGAGCTGTTGGGCGAAATTGGCAGCCGCTGGTCTTTTTTCGTCGTACTTGAATTCAATCGGCTTGAAGATGTGAGCTTCTCGCGTCACGCTTTGGGACTGATTTTGCTGCGGGGCAGCACAGCCGCCCATGCAAATTGTGACAGGCAGCAATACCAAGATTTTCGATGTGCGCATCTTTCATCCTTCCATAGAGTTGGGCCGAGACCTTACCACGCGAGCCGTCCGCCATCACTGGATGAAGGGCAAAAAAGCCCGCTCAGTGGCGGGCTCGCTTTATGCGTGAGGGTCAGCTCTGCGATCGAAACAGCAGCTCAGCTAAGCACTCGGTAACCATTTCGGAATTTTCCTCCAGCACTCCTAGATACTGCTCGACACGTCCGGATACATCCGTAGAGCCTCGCTGATCAATCCATTGACCAATTTCCTCGACGGCACTGGCGATGGCGTTGGAGTTTTCGTTAAGGCGGTAGAGAAGAGCAATCATCGGGTCAGATGGCATGGCTATTCCTCCTAGTGGGGCGGAAATCGTAGCAGGCACATCTGTCGCATAACTCGCAGTTGGTCGGATCTTGGCCGGCTCTGCTGAACGGTCGGCTGTGTGGCGTCTTGTCATCCTATGAGTGTTCACTTGCTTTGACCTGCGACCAGTCAGCACGTACAGAACATCAATTCCAGCACTGTCTAGCCGTGCCAGATAGTCTGCCTTGGGAATCCTTCGCCCGGCCTCGTAGTTACCTTGGGCGTTCAGTTTGACACCGCCAATTTCTGCGAAAGCGTCCTGCGATAGTCCGAATCGCTTGCGCTCGCTTTTCAGCCGATCTCCGATTGAGGGCATGGGCTTTTCCAGTATGGGGTAGCGATGACAAAGGCAACCAGGGTGGGCGGCTTGGGCAGATGAAGCCTTAACCGAAACGCTCAGTCAACTTGAATAAAGCGTTTGCCGCTGGACGGGATCGTATTTGCATTTATGCTGAAAAGGGTCGACAGATACTTAGGACATGCAGCCAATGACAGTCCGCATGAACACGCTGGTGGGAGAAGAAATACCTGCTGCCTTGCGCAGACCAGGGCTAGACATAATTTTCAAAGTCGAGAGCTCAGATGGCACGGTGCACTATCTGGAGTCAGACATAGAAGCTTTGCAGCTCATGATTGAGATCGATGATGAGGAGAGGCGGATGAAGGGTTGATCTGATCGCATAGCCCGTCCGGTGGCGGGTCAGGTCAGATCGGAAAGGGTGGGTTGCAGGTCACCTGGAGATCAGCAGGTCAACGCAAAATATGCAGGTGGAGCAGGCCGATGCCTGAGCGGGGTTGGGGCTCGTCTTGATGCCTGGCGCTACAACGGAAAAGCCCGGCGCTGGGCCGGGCTGTAACTATTTCGAGGATGATTGCGTTGGCGGGGCGGGGGATTGCTTAAGCTGTCGAAGAAGATCTTGGGTATCCTTAAATATTTGTTCGCTGGCCTGTTGCGACTTTTGCGAATCCTGTCCAGCTGTGAAAATACTAGACGCGCTGCTGATGATCGTGGAGTTTACGCCCCACACACCGAGCACAATGGCTATGCCGACGGTGATCAGGCCTCCCAAGGTTGCGCGATTAGATTTCCTCACATTTGTTAAAGCATGATCTATTTTTGACTCAAAGCTGCCAACGTTTGCAGCTATACCATCGACCTTTGTAGTTATGCTATCGAGCTTTGCATCAATAACTTTGTCGTGCTCAGCCTGGGTTGATAGAAACCCCGAAAACCGCTCATTCCATGCCGCATCGCGAGCTGCCTGCTCTGCCCGGAATGATTCCTGACGCAGGTCCATCTCCCGACGGATCTGCTCGTCGCGAAGGGAAAGCTCATGTCGATAATCGTGTGGTCCGCTCATGCGCTGAGTATCGTCTTCGTCCGTAGCTTTGTCACGCAGCTTAGTATTGTGATCTTGATGAATATCTTCATTTTGATCCAGAGAAAAAACGTAGGATTCATTTTCTCGGTAGCCAGCCGAATTGTAGTTGGCTATCACGTATTCATCGCTGCCGTCGTCATTATCACCGGGGGAAATATACCCCATGCCGAACTTGCTGCTCACTGGGCACCGCCAGATTCTTTTCGTTTCTTCGCTTGGCCGACCATCTTGAGAAGCTCGTGGGCCAATTTCTCTGCCACCTCTAGTGGCATCGTAAGGGCAACCACGTCATTTCGATACCCTGCTACGTGAGGGTTGGCGAGGATAGCTCGCTGATTATCTTCTGGGTCCGGGACTATTTGCTCCTTTGTGACCTCTAGGGAGTTTCGACCAAATGTCACATGCATGCGCTCCGAGCCATTCCAGCTCATAGCTATTGGCGTAAATGTGTCTACATATTCATCCTGAAAATTGGATGATCTGCGGTGTACTAGATCTTCAGCCATAAATAATCCCTATTTGCCACAAATCCCCGCCGCGCCAGATGACCCGGCTACTCAGATCGTTCCCGCACAATCCTTCCTTGCCTAACCTCACCTACATACCCTGCCAATTTGTCCTCGCCGGCATGGAACACCGTGATCATCTTGAAAATGGCCTGGGCGTCAGCCTCATTGCCCACCAGGCTCAACCGCTCGGCGATCCGCATCAGCTCCACGGCTGACCATTTGAAGTCGGCAGCGAGGCCCTGAAGGTCTCGCGCGAGTTCTTGGTTCGGCTTTGTCAATCCCATGACTGGTACTCCTACAAATCCCCGCCGCGCCAGATGACCTTGCCGATGATCTGGTGCTGATTCTGTTCGCTGCGTGTGAACGACCGATCCGCATACGCCTGTTTGTCTACGTTGTCGCTGCGCAGAATCCACAGATCAAGCGGTGCCTTAACCAGGCGCTTTACCATGGTGCCATCCGATACGCTCTGTATCACGAAGACACCATTATCTACCGGCTCAACCTGCGAGCTGTCGATGAGCAGCACATCCTGATCACTGATCGTTGGCCACATACTTTCCCCGTCGGCGTAAATGACGCGAAGATTCCGAGCTTGCAGTCCCTTAGCTCTCAGCCATTCCTTCTTAAACGCCAGGGTGCTGCGAATCTCGACGTGTGGGTTGTCATGGCCTGTGCCAGCTGCCGCCATCGCTGTGTACTGGGGAATGAATGAGTAGCTGCTGTCGAGATCAATCTCAGGCTCAACATCTGTGGGCATTGGTGTGTTGGCCGGTGCGCGCACTGATTGGGCGCCAAAATCAAGGGAGTCGTCGGACGCTCGAGCTATTCCATCCGCCAGGGTGGGACTCACCTCCGCAGGCTCAAAGTCGAGCGCCTTGGACAGCCTTATAAGGGCGTCAAGGTTCAGGGCGACCTTGCCGTTCGCGTACTGACTGAAAGCGCTTTGAGGGGAGTTCCATCCGCATCGCTCCCCAACCTCTGTTTGATTGAGCGGGCGCGCGTGAGGGAGGTGCTTTGACTCTGCTACTCGCTTTTTGTAAACGGCCCGCAGCCGCTCTGCATCGGCGAGTTGCCAGTCGGCCAGCGGAGTTCTTGTCGGTTTGTTCATGTGCGCGATTAAGTAGCAGGGCTGATATTTAATCAAACAGCACTGCTAATCCTTTCCTTGTTTTTTATAAAACAGCAGTGCTAATATTTACGCAAAACCATCAGAGATTCGCCAATGAAGACCGTAACCCTTGGGGAGTATCTGGCAACTCATGGCACTCAGAGTGACCTCGCCAAGGCTCTGGACATTCAGCAGAGCGCCGTATCCCAAATGCACAGATCTGGGCGAAACATCAACATCACATTGATGGATGACGGTTCGCTCTCGGCCTATGAGATCAAACCAATCCCAGCAAGAAATCAGGTGCTTAAACCCATTCATCCGCCGCGTACGTCAGTGGCGTGATGGGAATTATCCGCTCAGGCGGGAAGGGCAGGTAGTACAGCGGATAGGCTGTTGATTCATCCAGTACCGAATTAAGCAACGTTCATGGCCCAGAGCAGGCCAGGAGAAAGGCGATGAGCCACAACGAATATCAAGAAAAGGGCGGGGCAATCGAGAAGCTCGACTGCCTCGCCAAAAAGATCTCAGCTTCCTCGCGGACCGCCGCATGCACTGAGATCCACTGCAATGTTTCCGTATCGCACAAGCATAAGCCCGACGGAAAGCTTTACGCAGCTGGCTTTCTCGTAACAGTGACTAGCTGAGGCTCGAAATGAACATGTCGATCATTTGCGAGTGCAAGCCGCCATTGATATCCCCAGAAACTGGCGGTTCGTCGCGAAGCATTTCCAAGCTTTTCTTGAGCGCGGCCTTATCGAATGAAGGGCTTTTGTTCAGTACATCCAAGAGCATCAGCATGCCATTTGTATTTGCTGTTGCGGCGGTGGCGAGAGTTGTAACGACATATTCAAACTTTTTGTCGATATCGCCAGTTCCTTTTACCGCGTCTATCAAGTCAACGACTTTCATGTCCGGCCTCCTAGGCCTTTTCGAGTGGAATCAGAAAGCTACCACAGATGCGCCGGACACCTAAAACACCTGAGTTTCAGGCAAAAAAAAGCCGGTGGCTAGACCGGCTTCTTCAACAACTTTACGAGACAGATTATGCACATCAGACCTGAGCAAGGCAACACAGGCAGAACGATTGGAGTAGCACTGTGAGCGTTCAAGCAATGTCGTGGGCGCTACAGATCCCGCGCGTGACCCTTTCCGATTCCAGCGCCAGGCACGTTCTGCTGTGCCTGGCCAACTACGCCGGTACTGACGGACGCGGGGCGTTCCCTTCGGCCACCACCCTGAGTGAAGACACTGGCCTTTCCGAGCGCACCGTCCGATCCAAGCTTGAGCTATTGCGGGCGTCTGAACTGATCGTTCCAGGCAATCAAGCGCTGGCCGCCGTGTACATCGAACGTCATGACCGACGCCCAGTCGTCTATGACTTGCCGATAAAGCGGGGTGCAAATACTGCACCCCGCACTGAACGGGGTGCAGATGACGGCACGGGGTGCAAACCACAGCAGAACGGGGTGCAGAATTCGACCGAACGGGGTGCGAAATCTGCACCCAATCCGTCACTTAACCATCAATTAACCGAACAGCAGCAGCCGCGCGAGATTTCGGACGTGATCGCTGACCAGGACAAGAAGGCCCTTGAATCGACCGATGATCGCCAGCGCTTCGCAATGTTCGCCGACTGGGCACCGGACAGCCGCTACCTGATCGCCCAGGCTCAGATTGCTGGCGTCAAGCCCGCCGATATCCCTGACGCGTTGATCCGCAGCTTCATCGGCTGGTTCGTGGCCAAGCAAAACACGGTAGATACATCCGCCGGTTGGTGTAACCGCTTGGTGGTTTGGTACGTGAAAGAGCGTGCAAAAGGCTCGCTCTCAGCCGATGAGGAAGCGGCAGTCGGCGGCGACTGGGCGTCCAAGGGGGTGATCCTGTGAATGGGCCTGTTCGAGCTGGTTATCTGGTCCAGAATCGGCGAACCGATCCGACCTACACCCCATCGCCTGCGGTCTCTGTCGAGATCGACCCGGCCACCCGCCAAGTGATCGACGAATTGTTTCTGCGGCTGCGCGGAGCTTGCGGCGCATGGAGGCAGTCTTGGCCGACCGAGGAGGTGATGAACGCCGCAAAGCTGGAGTGGCTGGCGGAATTCATGCGCTCGGGGATCAACTCAATGGATCAACTGCGCCACGGTATGCGCATGGTCAGCGCGAGCAAATCGGCATTCGTGCCCGCGCCTGGCGTGTTCGTGAGCTGGTGTTTTGCGCCAGAGGGTCTTGGCTTGCCCAGCGTCGAGGTCGCGTATTCCCAGGCTCTGCGTAACTCACACCCAGGCATGGAAGGGCGCGGTAAGTGGTTTCACCCAGCGATATACCACGCCACTGCCGCCGCTGGATTCCTGAGTCTGCAAACGCTTCCTCGCGACTTGGGTATGACCCGCTTTGAGCAGAAATACCTCGAGCAGTGCCGCAAGATCTGGCGCGGCGAAGAGTTGCCGCCCGTGCCGGTAGCGCAGCTCGCAGCACCGGGCAAATCAATCACTCCCGAAGTGGGTAACAAGGCGTTGGCCGAACTCCGTGCCAAGCGCAGCGGAGACGTGCAATGAGCAAACTCACCAAGGCCGCGCGCGACCGCGAATGCCAGATCCGTTACCCAGGCTGCTCGAGCGAATCCTCGACCACCGTGCTGGCCCATTACCGGCTCGCAGGTACTTGCGGCATTGGCATCAAGCCAAACGACCTGCAGGCCGCCTGGGCGTGCGCGTACTGCCACGACATCGCAGATGGCCGCCTGCGCGCTCCGGCGGTGCTGAGCCGTAACGAAGTGCGCCTGTTCCACGCCGAGGGCGTCATGCGTACCCAGGACGCGCTCATTCGTGAAGGGAAGGTGTCACCGTGAAGCCTGCCGAAATGACGTTGTTCAAGCCGAAGCGCACCCGCGCCAAGTCCATCGACCGTGAAGGGCTGGAACAGGCCGCACTGCTGCGCGAACTTGCGCAGCGTATGCCTCTGGTGGCCGCTCTGATCTATCACGTTCCCAACGGTGGCCACCGGCACAAGCTGGTTGCGATCAAGCTGAAAGAGCAGGGTGTACGTGCCGGTGTGCCCGATCTGTTTCTGCCTATGGCCCGTGGCGGGTACTTCGGCCTGTACATCGAATTCAAGGCCACGCCGCCGCACGATGCCGCTGTCTCGGGCAGCCAGTACGAGTGGATACGTAAGCTGGGCGAGCAAGGCTATCTGGCGATCGTCTGCCGTGGTCACTTCGACGCGATGGAGCAAATCCGCGCATACCTCCGACTTCCTCAGACTGTGGTGGCCGCATGAGCAATCAATTCAAGCAGGGCGACCTTGCACTGACCAAGGTTTTTGACGTGGATATTCCTGCAGGAAGCTTGGTAGAGCTCACTGAGCACATAGAAAAAGGAACTCTGATTCGCGGCAAAGGCTATGCATTCAAGGCTCCTACGCCTGGCTGGTACGTGATCCAAAACAGTTCGGGAGCGCGAACTGCCTACGGTGAAAATGAGCTGATACCTCTCCGTGGCGAGTTCGCTCCAGACCATCAGGAAGCCAAGGAGGAGCAGCCTGCATGACCGCCGCCGTACGCATCACCGACGCTGAAATCAAGCGCCAGGCCGCAGGGACGGAGCGTGACCTGCGCGACGTGGAGAACCGTGGCCTGTACCTGCGCTTCACCCGGGACCGTGCGCGGGCGTCGTGGTACTTGGTCAGCAAGGGCAAATGGAACCTAGTCGGCCGCTTTCCCGATCTGTCAGCGAAACAGGTCGTTGCGGCTCTTCCTGGCATTCGCCTTCGCATTGATGCCGGTGACAACTCCACGCTATCCAAATGGGCAACGACAGGCGAGCTGCTGGGCTGGTTCGCCGAGCGGTATTCGCTCGACCGAAGCCTGTCGAAGAAACGCCAGGACACCAGTGCGTCGATGCTCAGGTGTCACCTCATGCCATGCTTGGGCGATATTGCGCTGGCAAGCATCGACAAAGCCACGCTGGACCGCCAATTGATTTGGCCAATGCAGCGAACCGTTAAAATTGACTACGTTCGATCCACCTTCCAGCTACTCGCCTTGGCGTTCCGGCAGGCATTCAAACTGCGGCTGATATCGGCCAACCCGATGCAAGACATCAAGTTCAAAGACTTCTCAAAAGCCAAGGTCGGCATCAAGGCGTCCAGGCTGCGCGGCACTCAGTTGCAGGACCTGCTCCACCATTTGGCCGAGGTCATAGAGTGCAATCCGCTCGACGGCATGTTGGCCGTGATGATGCTCTGCCACGGCACCCGCATTGGCGAGACGCGGCAAGCGCGCTGGTCGCACATCAGCCTGGCAGAGCGCGAGTGGTTCATTCCAGGCGAGAACACCAAGACAGGCGTCGAGCATCATCTGCCTCTCACAGATCAGGTGCGGCAGTTGCTGATCTGGTATCGCGACAGGCAACAGGCTGCCGGGTACGACGGACAGTTCCTGTTCCCAGGTCGCGCAGGTGAAGGACTCAGCGAGGGCCGGGCCAGTGCGGTATTTGCTCGGATAGGGAAGGGCGATTGGACCAGCCACGATCTGCGCAAACTGGCTCGCACCTGCTGGGCAGACATCGGTATCGACCACCTGATCGGTGAGCTGCTGATCAACCACGCCATGGGCCACAACGTGAAGGTTTACGTTCAGTCGGGCGTGATGGCGCGCAAGCGGGATGCATTGGAGAAGTGGAACGCCCATCTAGACGGAAAGGGCTTCGGCCGCATTCACACATTGACCGGCTTTAGATTCGAAGATTCTGATAATCGCCTACAGGCCACGGATGACGTGGCTTGCAGCGCAGATGCCGACACCACCATAGGCGAGGTTTAAAAATGGCGAATCAAGACCTTTTCAAGTCGAGCATCAGCCTCTGGCAGCACTACATCACCATCGTGGCTGTTGGCCTGGCTTGCTGGATGAACTCAGTGACGGGTGGGATCGTCGCCATCGCTGTGCTGGTAATCGGCGCGGCATTTGAAGGCGTTATTCACGCATACCAAGGTCGAGGCCGCCAATGAAGAAGGCACACGGCCCATCGCTCCGTCGAGAGCTGAAGTTCATCGTGGAATGCAACATCTGCGGCGGGAAGGGCTTTTACACCGGGCTTTTTCACCAATTGGAGTGTCCCCAGTGCCACGGCTCTGGCTGGATCTGCGGCCACACGCTTCAGGCGTTGCCACTCAGCGACATCGTTCCGGTGCTCAATCAAAGACTCAAAGAAGCGTTGGCCGAAATCGCAGGTGCTAACAGACAGATTGGCGGTGCGCACCAACAGTACGAACAGAACAACCGCCGCGGTGCCGGTGGATCGAATTACACAGGGGATTGACCGTGAAAAAACGTACATATGTCGACAAGCCGTTGGGCGATACCGAATACCTGCTGGAAAACTGGGGCTCCTGGCGTATGTCTGGCATGGGCGTACCGCGCTATGTCTCTCCGCTGGCAGCGTTGATGAACCAGTGCGCACCAGAGCCAACTGCAACGAGTTATGTCATCACCGACGACACTGCAATGCTTGTTGATGCAGCTATCTCAAGGCTGATCGCGCGCAACCAGCAGATGGGCGATTTCATCTGGTGGTACTTCGGCTTCAAGTGGACGATGGTCCGAATCGCTGAGTCTCACAAGATGTCGGAGCGGTCCGCGCGCGAAATAATCCGCCAAGGGGTGGCATGGGTTGACGGTGCTTTGGGAGATTTTTGCGCAGCTGCGTAGAAAGTTCTTTCAGGCCTGATAAACACCTGTTTTCATTGCACGGTGTTCAGCTGTACCAGCGCGGCACCACTCATGATTTAGTCCGGCCAAACGCTGGGCTTTTTGTTGGATGTGGTGCGCATGTGTGGCATTGCAGTTGCTCAAATCGCGGAGCAAGACGATGACGAAATTTTCAGAAATCGCCAACGCATATCGAAAGTCCTTGGAAGATGATGTCCAGGATCCTAAAAGCTTACGTGGTACCGCTTTGACTTTGCGCAAAGAGTTTGCGAAGTACCTTGGTTTGTCCGAAACCAATTCCAATCTAATCGATGAACAGAATCAGCCCGCTATGGCGATTGGTTTGCTCGATGAGCAAGGCAGATTTAAAAGTGTTACGCGCGCGGCTTTTCCTCGAGTATCCAGTTCACAAATCCAATTTGTCATTCGTCTAAACTTCGACCCAGACTCTATTGGTCTTGAGCAGGGCATCCTCTTGTTTCAGCTCCATATGGAGCGATCAGAAACGGGTGTTACAGTTTTTCTCGACGATGAAACATCTTTCGACGTCGGTATTTATGATATGCATCCTTTGTTTGATGAAATGTTTAATCGAGCGATCGCTAAGGCCCCTAGTGCAACGAGGTAATGGCCTTTTGGTGAGTTTATTCACGGCATAACTTTCATCGTTAGCCCCAGCGATTGCTGGGTTTTTTTGTTTTGTAGATCCCGAAAGGGTTGAGACCGGATGCGCACCATGCCTGACAAACCAGATACGTGGGCCAGGATCGTGGCGGCCATTTCAAACCCACTGTGGCAGGGCATGATTATGGCCATCGTCGTCTCTCTACTTCGCATCCTCTATGACGCCAAAGAAACCAGCAAACGCCGGATTTTCTTTGAAGCGTTGATCTGCGGCGCCCTCAGCTTGGTTGCTTCAAGCTTGATAGAGTGGATGACATGGCCGCCCAGTCTGTCTGTTGCCGCTGGTGGAACCATCGGCTTTCTCGGCGTTACGGCCATACGCGAGTTGGTGACCCGATTCATTGGCCGCAAGGTGGATTCCGTATGAAGGCTATTGCCGCTGCAATCATCATCGGCCTTGTTGCCCTGCTGCTCGTTAGTATCCAGCAGTATCGCGTCATCGCGCTGGAAGGGCAGGTAACGCTGCAAACGAGGTCCGCCAAGGATGCAACCGACGCCAACACCGAAAGCCAGAAGATAATCACCACGCTCCAGGCTGAGGCCAAGCGTAATGCCAACTACCTGGCCGATCTACAGCAGCGCCTCAAGGCCAGTGAAGACAAGGCTCGACAGGCGAGGAAAGACTTTGAAGACCTCAAGCGTAAGAGCCCGGCTGTTCGTAAGTGGGCTGATCAGCCTTTGCCTGACGGTCTGCGTGGCAAGCCCGCGACCAGTGGTGGTAAAGACATGAGTGCCAAGGATGCTAATACCGTCTTGGCACCTGACCTAATTCAACTCGATTAGGTCAGGCTACATGATTTTTTAGTCAAGCTTAAAGTGTAAACTTTCTCACCATACCGTCGAGGGCAACGGCCAAACCTGACATTTTCTTACTTGCGCTCATTATGTGGTGTGTACCTTTTTCAGTTTCGCCAGATAGGTCTCGAATGCTTATTAAGTTGCGGTCCACCTCCCTTGCTACATAGGCCTGTTCTTCTGAGGCTGTAGCAATTTGCATGTTGCGTTCCTCAATAAGTTGTACGGCGTCCATAATTTCTTGTAATGCTTTACCCGCTTCCTGAGCTATGTCGTACGTAGCATGCGCCTGAGATGTACTTGTTTGCATCGAGCTCACAGCGCCCTTAGTACCTTCTTGGATAGCAATGATCATGCTTTCGATTTTTTTAGTCGATTCCTGCGTGCGTTGGGCTAGCGCACGAACCTCATCAGCTACAACAGCAAAGCCTCTGCCTTGCTCTCCAGCTCGTGCTGCCTCAATGGCAGCGTTCAATGCAAGCAGGTTGGTTTGACCGGCGATCGCTTGAATTACGCTGACGACTTCAGCAATATTCTGGGCCTGGTCCGCAACATCTTGTACTTGTTCTGAGGTAATTTCCACCTGAGAAGTGAGTTGCTTCATAGCGTCCAGTGTCTGAGTCACTTTACTATTTCCAAGTTTTGCCGCGTGACTCGATTCGCGTGCCGACTCAGATGTGGACGTTGCATTCCGTGCCACCTCTTCAACGGCGGCGCTCATCTGGGTAACGGCCGTGGCTGCTTGATCGATTTGGCCGTTTTGCTGTTCTTGAGTTAAACCAGCTTTGTCGGTGACTGTTTGCATCTGCGTGGCTGACGATGTCAGTTCAGCAGAAGAATTCACGATACCCTGAATCGTCTGCCTAAGATTTTCTTGCATTTGTTTGAGGGCTTGCATCAAACCGGCGGCTTCATCTTTTCCAGACACGTTGATGGAGCGATTCAATTCACCTCTAGCTATGGCCTCAGCGACACTCAGGCAATCTCCTATGGGGCTAGACATGCTTTTTGTAAGTCTCCAAGCAAGTAAAACTGTGACCAGAAGGGAAATGATGACTATAAAAAACATGACTTTAAGGCTGTGCTCGTATACGGCAGCAGAGTGCTCACCAGATTCTTTCACTCCTTCGGAGTTTACATCGCGCAGGGCTGTAAGTTTAATCTGGTAGTTTTTGGCGTTATCTGCTTGAGGACCATTGGCGTACTCAATAGCAGCATCCCGATCTGCTTGGGCGAGTCCAACCAAATGGTCTAACCCGTCAAGGTATTGCTTCATCAGTGTGGACGCTTCTTCAAATCGTGCTTTTTCTTGTTCTCCAGAAATTAAATATCGTCTGTAGTAATCTGTGAGCGTATTGAGTTCATCACGATTTCTTTTTATTGCCTCTGCTGTGGTGCCGAACACTTCGGAGTCTGTGGAGGCAAGTAGGCGGATACCTTCCAGTCGAGTATGAAGCAATGCTATCTGAATATCGTCTGCCTTTTGAATACTAGGTAACCAGTCGTTCTCGAGGGTCTGTTGAGTCGATCTAAGTTCGCGTATTTGCTCGAAGGCAAAGGCGCCCAGCAACAGTACGAAAACCGTAATAATAGAAAAGGCAATAGCTGCCCTGGGAGCTATGCGTAAGGATCTAAATTTCATGAAGTCATCCCTGTGTAATGTACTGTGAGTTGGGCTTTACGAATGTATCTGCCAGATGGGCTTAAACTTGAGGGGCAATCCATGACAAACACCTTTAAAGGTCGCAGCCCTTCCCTAGTTTCGCAGCCTTTGCGGCGCCCTTTGTTCCATCGGATTGCTCGGGGGCTGAAGGGCCGTTTTTTTAGCCACAAAAGACCGTTGATACGCTCAGAGTCAACAGAAAGACTGATTTTGCCTGGACTCCTCAGCCTCTGCCTAACGGCCTGCGCGGCAAGTCCGCAGCCAGTGGCGGTTAAGACGACATCTGTAAGACTGGAAGCGCCGGAAATGGTCCCGTGTGAGCGGGTAAGTGAAAGCGACGACGAGCTAGCCCTGAATGGCGATCTTTGGACGTTGAAAAATCGCGCCATCAACCTGCTGGATACCTGTGCTGACCAAGTGGATGCGCAGATACAACGTAGCAAATCAAAGTGATATTCCAAGGAAGCAAACGCTTAAAAAATCGAACGGCTATTCGAGTTTACCAAGCATAATACGGGCTGCGAATTTTCGGCCAAATTAGCGTTCAGAATGGATAGCTCATATAAACGGCTCATGCATTCGTGCTGCGCAACTAATGAGTCATTAAGTTTTTCCAAAAGCCCAACAACTACCGGGTCTTCTGAAGCGTATATTGCCTTCAGCTTTAGGACTGTGTCTGAGAGTAATTGATGGTTATTAATTATTTGGTCCAAGTCGGGCATGGCTCCTCCTGAGCTATCTTGCCAAGCTTCAAATATCTTATATCGGCACAGACTTTCTCGGCTTGAGCGGTTGTCAAGGAATCCCGCCGAACGGTATCAATCTGACCGCAAACAGTTTTCTTGCGGGGTTTGGTGGCGAGATGCATTGGGTATGCCTTTCGGCGTTAGTAGTTCAAGAAGTGGAGCAAGGTGGCATATGAACGAGCACAGCAACTCATTGCTAAGCCAGATACAAACGCTGACACCGAGCAAGGGCGATCTACTGGTGATCTACCCAGAGAAACCTATGACAGTCCTCCAGCACGAACGAGTGACCAAGAGCCTTGAGCCATTTGCTCAGCGGATTGGGTGCAACCTGCTGGTAAGTCAAGCTGGCATTCAGGTGGTTCTGCAGCCGAACGGTGCTGCGATCCTTGAAGAGATGCGCAAGCAGACTGAACTGCTTCGGCTGATGACAGAGCAGCAACTGATGCTGATTGAGACCCTAGCAGGCAGCGAGGCAGAAGACCCCGACGCCGAGCCCACTCGCTATATGGACGGCACGATCATCCCAGGTCGTGGCTGATGGCATTGAAAGCTATCAAGCCTAAACTCAAAGAGGTGCAGGGTCGGCAGCTCAAGTCGGTTAACCCCGACTCATGGCGAGCTGGCAAGACCACGGCGGCTCAGCGTGGGTACGACTCGAAGTGGCAGAAGGCTCGCCTGACACACCTCAACGCACACCCTCTGTGCGTCTACTGCGAGCGTAACGGTAGGGTGGTAGCAGCTACAGTGGTTGACCACGTGATCGCCCACAGAGGCGACATGGTGCTCTTCTGGGACAGGTCAAATTGGATGTCTCTTTGCACCCCTTGCCACTCATCGGCGAAGCAGGTTGAAGAGGCTAAGTCAAGAATTATGTAGTGCCGTTCGTCGGTCGTAAGTGGCTGGCGGACCGCTTTTATAGTTGGTAATAGTTCTCATCTATGCTTGCGCGCTCTTTCGGTGCGTGCCCATTCCCGAGAACCGGGGGGGTATCAAAATAATGGGCGGCTTTTTGCTAAAGACCACTCACCCTCCCATCGAGAGATTTAATTCCCCTTAACAGGATCCGTTAACTATGGCGTTAACCGAACAAAAGCGCCGGTACGCCGAAGCGCGGCTGTCCGGTGAAGGCAAAAAGCAGGCGGCTATCAGCGCTGGGTGCCCCGTAAAGACTGCCTCTCAAGCTGCATCCAGACTTGAAAAAGACCCCGAGGTCCAAGCAGCGATGGGGCGGGCAACCTTTGTTAACTCCGCGCCCAAGGTCGAGTTACCCACTGGTGACCCTGACCCCTACATTCCCAAAGCAGCAGACGACCCGCTCGTTTTCTTCAAATCGATGATGAACGATCTGGTGGCACACCCGAAGCTGCGCTTGGAGGCCGCCAAAGCGTTAGCCGCATTCACGGTTCCAAAGCCAGGCGAGTCGGGCAAGAAAGAGCAAAAAGCAGATGCCGCCCAGCGGGTTGCGTCCGGCAGATTCAAAACCAGCGCGCCACCCCTTCGATCGGTGAAATAAATGGAATGGTCCACGGCCTGCCTGGATTGGGAAAGGCGGATCGTGGCGGGCGAGTCTCTGATTCCGTTCGCTCCCCTCTATCCGAGTGAAGCCGAAGCGGCGCTCGATATCTTTAAATCGCTACGGGTTGTCGATGTACCTGGTCAACCCACCTTTGGTGAGTGCTGTGAGCCTTGGGTTTTCGATTTCGTAGCTGCCATCTTTGGCGCCTACGACGCCGAGACAGGCAATCAAAAAATTCGAGAGTTTTTCCTGCTGATCAGCAAGAAAAACGCTAAGTCCACGATTGCGGCCGGGATCATGGTTACCGCCCTTGTGCTGAATTGGCGGGACAACGAAGAGCTGCTGATTCTGGCCCCTACGATTGAGGTCGCGCAAAACAGCTATAAGCCTGCCGCTGCAATGGTGCGAGCCGATGAAGAGCTCAACGAGTTGCTGCATGTTCAGGACCACATTCGGACAATCACTCATAGGGTGACAAAAGCGGCCCTAAAGGTCGTTGCCGCTGACTCCGACACCGTGTCGGGTAAGAAATCCGGGAAAATTCTGATTGATGAGCTCTGGGTGTTCGGGAAACGGCCGAACGCGGACGCTATGTTGATGGAGGCGACCGGAGGCCAGGTATCGCGTGACGAAGGTTGGGTTATTTTCCTTTCCACACAAAGCGACGAGCCTCCAGCCGGAGTGTTTAAGGAGAAGGTCGACTACTTCAGAAACGTCCGAGACGGAATAGTCGTCGACAACAAATCGTTGGGTGTGATCTACGAGTACCCCAAGGCGATGATCGAATCGGGTGCTCATCTGAAGCCGGAAAACTTTCACGTTCCCAACCCGAATATGGGGAGGTCGGTCAGTCGGGAGTGGCTTGAAGATCAGATCCGAAAAACATTGGATAAGGACGCAGGGGCCAGAAACAAGTTTCTTGCCAAACACCTCAACGTCCAGATCGGCCTGGCACTTAGAAATGACCGCTGGGCGGGCGCAGACTTCTGGCTGGCAGCAGCCGAGCCGGGACTGACACTTGAGAGTCTGATTGAAAGGTCAGAAGTGATCGTGGTAGGCATTGACGGCGGCGGGCTTGATGACTTGCTCGGGTTGAGCCTCATCGGTCGTGAAATCGGCACTAGGCGCTGGCTGCACTGGGCCCATGCTTGGGCGCACAAGATAGTGCTCGAGCGCCGTAAGGACATCGCGCCGGCGCTGTTGGATTTCGAGCGGCAAGGCAGCCTGACCATTGTCGATAAGCCAGGTGATGATGTTCAGCAGGTCGCTGATGTGATCTGTCGCATCAACGATCTTCAACTACTACCTCCTGAGCATGCCATCGGCGCTGACGCCGCAGGCATCGGCGATATCGTCAACGAACTTCAGGCCCCAGGACGGGGAATTGTTGAAGAGCAAATCAACGCGGTGTCTCAAGGCTGGAAACTCAACGGCGCAATCAAAACCACTGAGCGGAAGATCGCAGGAGGGGAAATGGTTCATTGCGGCGCGCCCCTGATGAACTGGAGCGTAGGCAATGCCAGAGTTGTAGCGGTCGGCAACGCCGTGACGATCAACAAACAGGTGAGCGGCTCGGCAAAGATTGATCCGCTGATGGCGACCTTTGATGCCGTGACAATGATGGCGCTCAACCCTGAGCCGATGAAAAAGAGATTTCAGATGTTTTTCGTGTAGCCCATGGCTACGTAACCAACCCGCCTTGAGCGGGTTTTTGCTTTTCTGGGATACCGAAAATGAACAGAGCCTACAGCGTCCTTGAGATCAAGGCGGTAGATGAAGAAGCCAGGATTATCACCGGCATAGCCACAACCCCGGCCACAGACCGCATGGACGACGTGGTCGAGCCAAAGGGTGCTCAATTCAAGTTGCCGATCCCGTTCCTCTGGCAGCACCGCCATGACGCGCCGGTCGGCAATGTGACGAAAGCCGTTGTCAACGCAAAGGGTATCGAAGTCACCGTTCAGCTGGCGAAGATCGAGGAGCCAGGCACTTTGAAAGACAGGCTCGATGAGGCTTGGCAATCGATCAAGGCCGGGCTTGTTCGAGGCTTGTCTATCGGTTTCTCGCCCATCGAATCGGCAAACATCGACGGGAGTTGGGGCCGGCGTTTCCTTAAGTGGGAGTGGCTTGAGCTTTCGGCCGTTACGGTCGCCGCAAACGCCGAGGCGACCATTCAGACCATCAAATCAATCGACTTGAAGCAGCGGGCCGCGTCTGGCCAGTCGGTGCTTCCTGTTGTGCATCTCGCTAAACCCGCCGGCGCTTCGGCACCCGTTATCAAAACTTTCGAAATACCGAAGCCCGAGGAGGGCAACATGAACATTCAGGAACAAATCAAATCTTTCGAATCCTCTCGCGCTGCCAAGGCGGCTCGCCTGGAAGAGATCATGTCTAACGCTGCCGACGAAGGTCGCACGCTGGATGCATCTGAGTCGGAGGAGTACGACGGCCTTGAAGGTGAGCTCAAATCGGTGGACAGCCACCTGGGTCGGCTGCGCGGTCTCGAAAAGTCCATGGTTTCCAAGGCAAAGCCTGTCGAGCCAAACCGCGTGAACAGCGTACAAAAAGGAAATGAGTTCCGTGATAACGCTGTCATTCGTGTGGAGCGCTCGCTGCCTAAAGGCACCGCGTTCACCCGCTACGCAATTGCTCTGGCTCGATCCAAGGGCAACCTGATGCAGGCGCAGGAGATCGCAAAAAGCTGGGAAGATTCCACGCCGGAGGTGCTCACTGTTCTGAAAGCAGCCGTTGCGGCAGGCACCACCACCGACCCTGCCTGGGCAGCTCCGCTGGTTGAATACCAGAACATGTCCAGTGAGTTCATCGAACTGCTGCGCCCTCAGACCATTCTCGGCAAGATTCAAGGTCTGCGTATGGTTCCGTTCAACATCAAGATGCCCGGCCAGACGTCTGGTTCCAGCGTGGGCTGGGTGGGTGAGGGCAAGCCAAAGCCGGTATCGTCTCTGGCGTTTGACACAACCACCCTGCGCTTCACTAAAGCGGCCGGTATCGTGGTGCTGACCGACGAGCTGGTGCGCTTCAGCAACCCTAGCGCGGAGGCTCTGGTACAAACCGACTTGACTGCGTCGATGGCTGAGTTCCTGGACGTTGCGTTTGTTGACCCTGCAATTGCAGCAGTAGCTGATGTGTCGCCAGCCTCGATCACTAACGGCATTACTCCGATTGTTGCAAGCGGCAACACCGCCGAAGCTTTGAAAGCAGACGTGAAGCGCCTGTTCGCCAGCTTCCTGGCCGCCAAAGTGACCCCAGCTGGCGCTGTTTGGATCATGACTCCGACCATGGCGCTCACGATCAGCATGATGACCAACGCCCTCGGTCAGTCCGAGTTCCCTGACATCGACATGAATGGCGGCATTTTCGTGGGACTGCCGGTCGTAGTGTCGGAGAGCGTGCCGTCCAACCTTGGGACGGGTGATACGGCAGCCGGTGCAGGGCAGCGCCTGATTCTGGCCAAGGCCTCAGAAATTCTGCTCGCCGACGACGGTGGAGTGACCATCGACGTGAGCCGCGAAGCCTCCCTGCAGATGGATAGCGCACCAGGCTCTGGTTCTCAGGAGCTGGTCAGCCTCTGGCAGAACAACATGGTGGCGTTGCGCGCCGAACGCTTCATCAACTGGAAGCGCCGTCGTCCATCGGCGGTCGGCTACATCGACTCGGCTAACTACGAATCCTGATCACCTAGGGCCGGGGTTTACCCCCGGCCTACCGCAAGGAAAGGAGGTATCAAAGTGAGAATGGTAGCGCTGAAGGAATTTCGGTATGCCGGAAAGCAACTTGCTGCAGGCGATTCGTTCGATGCAGTAGATAAAGATGTGAAGGTGCTTCGCGCGATAAAAAACGCGCGAATGCACACCGAAGAGTTCCTGCCGGCCGATTCGACTCAGGATTTGACTGAGGACAAATCCGCATCGAAAAAGCGGGTCTACAAACGCCGGGACATGACGGCAGAATAAAACGTGGAGCCGCGATGAAATTTTTCAAATTTGGCCGTGGCACTGAGGAAAAGTCGCTTCGGCCGGCTGATAATCGCGGCGGTTGGATCGGCGTGGTGCGAGAGGCATTCGCCGGCGCGTGGCAGAAGAACGTCGAGGTCAATCAGGATACGGTCCTTGCCTTTTCTGCTGTATTTGCCTGCATCACGTTGATCGCATCGGATATCGCAAAACTACGGCTCAAGCTGGTCCAGCTGACTGATGACCGGATATGGGAGGAGACCACAAGCCCTTCGTTTTCCCCGGTGATCAAAAGACCAAATCATTTTCAAAACCGAATCCAGTTTTTTGAAACATGGTTTTTGTCCAAGCTTACTCAGGGCAACACCTACGCGATGAAACTGCGCGACGGGCGTGGTGTGGTGATCAAGCTGTACGTACTGGATCCGCGCAGGGTGACGCCGCTTGTGGCAGATGATGGCAGCGTTTATTACCGCTTGCTCGCGGACAACCTTTCGACGCTGGAAGATGGCGTGGTGGTGCCAGCCAGCGAGATCATTCACGACCGGATGAACTGCCTTTTTCATCCTCTGGTAGGCGTGTCACCCATCTATGCATGCGGCCTTGCCGCTATGCAGGGCAATGCTATTCAGAACAACTCCGCGAACTTCTTCCGCAACGGGTCAAAGCCGGGGGGAGTTCTAACTGCTCCTGGCGCTATTGCAGACGACACCGCGAAGCGACTGAAAGAGCACTGGGACAACAACTTTTCTGGAGAGAATGCTGGACGGGTAGCGGTCTTGGGCGACAACCTGAAATACGAGGCTATGGCGATCTCCGCGGCTGATTCGCAGCTGATCGAGCAGCTGCGGTGGTCTGCGGAAACGGTTTGTTCGGCGTTTCACGTGCCAGGATACAAAGTCGGTGTTGGGGCCCAGCCAACCAACACCAGTGCAGAGATATCCAACCAGATTTACTACTCTGACTGCCTTCAATCGTTGATCGAGGCAGCGGAACTGTGCCTCGATGAGGGACTTGAGCTGCCAGCTCCGTACGGGACCGAGTTTGATCTCGACGGCCTTTTGCGTATGGATACGGCCACTCTCTACAAGGCAAACAACGACGCAGTCGGTGGTGGCTGGATGAAGCCGAACGAAGCTCGGCGCCGAGCTGGACTGGCCCCGGTGCAGGGCGGTGATTCGCCGTTGGCTCAACAGCAGAATTACTCCCTGGCAGCGCTGGCCAAGCGCGATTCAAAAGCCGATCCGTTCGCTAAAGGATCTGATGCAGTCTCGCCGGCGGTTCCCGCCTCAACACCACCAGCCCCTGAATCTGAAGATGATCTTGCTGACCAGGCGCGCATGCTCGCGCTACTGATAGAGAAGGAATTGACCATTGAACCTTCGTGAACTGGAAGCCCAGGCGAAAGCGTTCGCCCCCATGCTTAAAGGCGTTGTTGATCGGGCTATTGATGCGTTTCGCGGCTCGCTCACGAAGGATCTGGATGAGCGTGATAAAAAGCTGCGCGATAGTATTTCGGAGTCGTTAGAGGGGCTTCCCACTGATGTCGATGAGATCGCCCAGGCTGCTGCTGCTCTGATCACTCCGCCGAAGGACGGCAAGGATGCAGATCAGGAACAGATTCAAAGGACCATCGCTGAAGAGGTAGCCAAGATTCCCAGGCCTGCAGATGGCGTGTCCGTAACCGTCGATGATGTCTTGCCCCTGATTGAGGAGCAGGTAAAAACGGCTCTCGCCTCGATGCCGGTACCGAAGGACGGTAAGGACGCCGATCAGGAACAGATTCACAAGACCATCGCTGAAGAGGTAGCCAAGATTCCCAGGCCTGCGGACGGCGTGTCCGTCACCGTCGATGATGTCTTGCCCCTGATTGAGGAGCAGGTAAAAACGGCTCTCGCCTCGATGCCGGTACCGAAGGACGGCAAGGATGCAGATCAGGAACAGATTCACAGGACGATCGCTGAAGAGGTGGCCAAGATTCCCAAGCCTGCGGATGGCGTGTCCGTCACCGTCGATGATGTCTTGCCTCTGATAGAGCAGCAGGTCAGCGCTGCAGTTGCCGCGATACCTTTGCCAAGAGATGGTGAGAGCGTCTCCATTGAGCAAGTGCAGGTGCTCGTTGATAAAGCTGTCGCATCAGCTTTGGCTGGTATCGATCCGCCAAAGGACGGCGAACCTGGGCGAGATGCAGCGCATATTGAAATCGGCCCGGGCATCGATCCTGAAAAAAGCTATCCGCGCGGTTCATATGCCAAGCACTTGGGCGGCTTATGGCGAAGCTTTGAGACCACGTCAGGTATGCGGGGCTGGGAATGCATTGTTGATGGTGTTGCGAGCCTGAGCGTCGAACAGGATGGTGAACGGGGCTTCAAGGCCGTTGCTCAGCTGTCCAGCGGCAAGACCGAGGAAAAAGCGCTTACGTTACCGGTGATGATTTACCGTGGAGTGTTCAGCGGTGCCCCCCATGTTCCAGGCGACACAGTGACGTGGGGCGGCAGTCTCTGGCACTGCGATGAAGCCACCAGCGACAAGCCTGGCGAGCTCAACAGCAAGGGTTGGCGACTGGCCGTTAAAAAGGGCCGAGACGGCAAGGATGGCAACAACGGCAAAGACCTGGTCAAAGGGGTATCCATCAAATGATGTTCATCACTCTGGAAGAGGCGAAAGAACACCTTCGTGTAGATGATGATGCTGAAGACAATGACATCAAGTTGAAGACTCACGCTGCCAGCGGTGCAGTTCGCAATTACCTGAAGTCGGCAGCGGATATCTACTTTGATGCGAATGGGGAGGTCATCACAGCCTCAATCCCTTACGAAGTCCAAGCCGCAACCATGCTCATGCTTGGGTATCTGTACAAGGATCGCGATGAAAATTCGAACGGCGCTTTCGAGAAAGGCGACCTGCCGAAACCCGTGACCGCGCTGCTTTATTCACTACGCATGCCGGCGCTCGCATGAGCCTTAATGCAGGTCGCCTGCGCCATCGAATCGTTTTCCAAGCTCTCGGCACCACTCAGGACCCGAAAACCGGTGAAGAGGTCAAGGGCTGGATAACCGTGTGGGACAAGGTGCGGGCTTCAGTTGAGCCGCTGAGCACCAGCGCTTTTATCGCTGCCAAAGCTGCGCAGTCTGATGCTTCGGCGCGCATCGTCATTCGTTACCGCAAAGGGGTGCTGCCGACGATGAGGATTCTGTTCCGGGGAGATGTGTACAGCATCAAGGGCCAGCCGCTGCCTGATACGGTTTCGGGGCTGGAATATCTGACCCTACTGGTCTCGAAGGGGGTGCTCGATGGCTAACCAGACAAGTGTCGACATGCGTCGCTTGGATGGCGTTGTGCAGAAGATGAGGGAGCTGCCCGGCAAGCTACAGCGCTCGGGCCTTCGCAAAGCCGCCCGCCGCGCAATGAACATTGTGCGTGATGCAGCCAAGGCCAATGCCAAGGCGCTGGATGATCCGGCGACTGCCGAAAAGGTTTGGAAAAACATCGTCACGCAGGAATCGGCGAAGCGATCCAGGCAAGAGGGCGGTGTGGTCATGCGCGTTGGCGTTCGCGGTGGAGCTGGCAGCAACCAACACAGTAAAGAAGCGGCGGGCAATCCCGGCGGCGACACTCGCCACTGGCGGTACATAGAGTTTGGCACCGAGCACAATCCTGCAGCACCTTTCATGCGCCCAGCATTCCAGTCGAACGTTCAGAACGTCACCGATAAGTTTGCGAGCGAGTTGATGAAAGAGATCGACATCGCGCTGGGTGGAATCTGATGGCCGCACCGATATTTGCAGTATGCGCCGCCGATCCGGCTGTGCAGGCGCTGCTCGGGGTCTCACCCACAAGGCTTTACCCGTTCGGTGAAGCGCCCGAGGGAGTGGCCAAGCCATATGCGGTCTGGCAGGTCATCGGCGGCAGCCCAGAGAACTACCTCGCAGGCCGTCCTGACGTAGACGGCTACAGCTTGCAGGTAGATATCTACGGTGACAGCGCCTCGTCAGCTCGATCAGTAACTGAAGCTATACGAGACGCCATCGAACTAACCGCTTACATCACCCGCTGGGGAGCGGAATCACGCGACCCGGTCACTAAGTCATACCGCAGTAGTTTCGACGTAGATTGGATAGTTCGTCGTTAAACCGTTTTAAACACAGCAGCCCGCCATGCGCGGGTTTTTTATTGCCCGACATTTGGAGAACGCCATGTCGATCCTTTCGCAAGGTACCAAGATTTACGCACTCGTCCCGCCGGTGTCAGGAACCGGTCCCAAAACTGTGCTGGCCATTGAGTGCGCCACTGCATTCAGTCCAGGGGGCTCTCCGGCCGACCAGATTGAAGATACTTGCCTCGAAGATAACGAGCGCAGTTACAAGAAAGGCTTGCGCACGCCTGGCCAGGCATCGTTGACGGTCAATGCTGACCCGAACAACGCAAGCCATATCCGTCTTCATCAGCTTTCTGAAGCGAATGGCGACACGACCATTGACTGGGCAGTGGGCTGGTCCGACGGAACCGCGGCACCGACGCTGGACGCTGACACCGGTGGCTTTGACCTACCAGACACGCGTACCTGGTTCACTTTCCGTGGCTATGTCTCTGACTTCCCGTTTGACTTCGCTGCAAACGCCGTTGTGAGCACCGCCGCAACCATTCAGCGTTCCGGGGGCTCCGCTTGGCTTCCCAAAGTCACGCCACCTGCAGCGTAAGGAAAAATCATGAATTTGGCTGAGTTGAAAAAGAAAGGTGCAATCGTCGCTGAAACCCTAGTGAAGAAAGAGGTGCAGTGGACGCATTCTGATTCGAAGGGTAAAAATGTGACCGATAAGTTCACAGTCCATGTCCGCCGGCACACCTACGGCAAGATGGAAGTGCTGTTCGCAGGTGATGATGCTGAAAAATCCAGAAACGCGAGCTATCTGGCTGCCACCATCCTGCTCGGGCAGAACGGCGACGAGCCACTGCCTTACGATGACGCGATGAACCTTGATCCGGAGCTGGGCTTTGCGCTCATGAAGGCCGTTAACGAGGTGAACCACGCAGCAAAAAGCTGACCCCTGCTGATGAGCTGATGCATGAGCTGGTGCTCAACGGTATAGGGGGATGCACTATCGCCGAGGCCAAGGCCAACATCAGTTGGTCTGAGGTTCAGGCCTGGTCGGCGTATAGGGACAAGTATGGATCGCTCAACCCTATGCGCAGAAGTGAGCTATCTAGTGCGCTGATTGCCTTTCAGATCAACCGTGGCAATGGCGGAACAGCCGAGCTAATCGACTTCATGCCAAATGCGGAGCGCGTTGTAGAGGTATCGCTTGAGCAGGCGATGAATGAGTGGGTTTGACCTGACTCCGATTTGTCCGCCCGTGTCACGTTTACGATTTAGCCCGCTTCGGCGGGTTTTTTATTGCCTGGAGATAAACCTATGGCGTCAAGATCGCTTGGCACATTGACGCTTGATCTTATTGCTCGAATCGGCGGATTTCAGCAAAACATGGATCGCGCATCGCAGTCGGTTACACGCACGGGATCTGCAGCCGACGCTGCCTCGGCCAGAGTCGCCGCCATGCAGGGGCAGATGCTGTCGTTATCCAACATGGCTGCAAGTCTAGCTGGCCCGCTTTCTGCTGCTTTCAGCGTGACCGCTATTTACCGCGCGTCCGAGGCTTACACGTCCCTGACCAGCCGTCTCAAGCTCGTTACCGATGGATCTGCAGAGCTTGCAAAGGCTCAGAATGCAGTTTTCTCCATTGCGCAGAGTGCCTATCAGCCTCTCAGCGCAACAGCCGAGCTTTACCAGCGTATTGCGACCAACCAAAAGGAACTCAAGCTCACCGGCGAGGGTGTTGCTGGTGTAGTGGGGACCATCAGTAAAACGTTGGCGATATCTGGAGCTTCCGCAGATTCGGCGAACGCTGCATTGGTGCAGCTCGGCCAGGCCTTCGCATCTGGCGTACTGCGCGGTGAGGAACTGAACAGCGTAATGGAACAAGCGCCGGCTCTCGCTCAAGCCATTGCGGCAGGCATGGGCAAGACGGTTGGCGAACTGCGTGCTTTGGGAGCTGAAGGCAAACTGACAGCCGATTCGGTCGTGAAAGCGTTGCAGGCTCAGGAAAAAGCTGTTTCCGACCTCTTCAACAAAACTGCGGTAACGATCGGCAATAGCATTACTGCTACCACCAACTCACTGACGCAATTCATCGGCAGGATGGATCAGGCAAGCGGTGTCAGCGCTGCAATGTCGGGAAATATCGTCAAGTTTTCTCAGTCCATTGATGGGCTTACCAAGGATTTCGGTGCTACCTCGAAAACCTTCGAACAGATATCGAACGCGGCTGAGACACTGGCTTACATCATAGGCACCCGCATGGCTATTGCCGCTGCCCAGGGTGCGGCAGGTTTCGCGATGGCCACGAAGGCCTCAATCATGCAGGCCGGGGCCCTGGCGCTCTCAACTACGCAGAGCATACAAAATACCGCTGCCGAGGCCGCAGCGGCGAAGCAGTCGCTTCTAAATGCAGAGTCGAAATATGCAGATGCCAACGCCAGCTTGGCGAGGGCAAATGCTGAAATCGCGGCAGCAGGTCAAAAGGTTTCATCAGATCGACTACGTCAACAGTCCGAAATCAATAACCTGAAAAGTGTCCAGGCAGCACTTGCTGCTGAGCGGGTACTCGAAGAGCAGCGCCTTGCCGCGCAAATCAGTGAGCAAGGCCGAGCTGCCGCTCGCAATCGTATGGCTTTGGCGCGCTTGGATGAAGTGGCCATTATCAGGCAGATACAGGCTGCCGAGACGAGCCTTGCAGCCACCACGGTCGCGACCTCTGCAGAGATTCAGGCGTCCTATGCCGCCAGAAGTGCCGCAGTGGCAGCGGCTGGAGAGACTAAGCTCGCTGTCGATGCCGCTTCCCGGGCATCTGATGCAGCTACTGCGGCCGCTTCCAGAAGTAGCACCGCAATGGTGGCGGCGTCAGCGGCCGGCCGAGGGGTGCTCGGGCTTCTGACGGGGCCGGTGGGCCTGATTGCGATGACGGCTTTGGTAGCGGCCTCGTTCATCGATTTCGGCGGCGGCGCAAACAGCGCGACCGCTGCACTCATCGACCAGAACCTGACGCTGGAAGAGTCGATCACGAAATTTAAAGAACTGGGCCAGGCCCAGAAAATGCTGCAGTTTTCGACCTGGACGGAAAAACAAACCGAAGCGTCCGAGGCCGCGGCTAAAGCGTTTGATGATTTCTCGATTCGCGGTCGGAATGCGTATCAGAGCTTGGGTGTCGCCGGTATTGAAGGCGGCAAGGCCTTTGAGCAGATGCTCAGCCAGGTTCGCGATGGTTCACGGACGCTTGCGAGCGTTACCGCTTCTGTGAAGGAAAACGGCAACATTATGCCGGCCTACATTTCTTCTCTTGAGCAATCGGCGGCGGCAAATGAAAGGAGTGGCGAGCAGGCAGAGAAATATCGGTTGCTTCTCGCTGGTGCGACCCAAGAGACGACTGGCCTGACCGCGCAGACGAAGGGGCTCACGACGGCCTTGGCAGGTTCTGGTGGACAGACCAAGGCTCAGCTTGCGGAGTGGGAAAAGTACATCGCGAAGTTGATCGAAAGCCGCGACCTGTTCGGAGCAAACGCAGAGGCGCAGGCCGCTTATGCTGCTGATCAGATGGGACTTACCTCTCAGCAACGTGAGCAGGCGAAAGTAATTTCCCAGCAAAAGGACGTTCTGGAGAAGTATAAAGACGCGGTCAAATCGAACGACAAGGTGCAGCAGGATGCGCTTAGACGGCAATTGATCGGCCTTTACACGGCTGAACAGGCTGCTCAAGACGCCGCCGCTGCGGCCACAAGCGCACATAACTCATCTGCGAAAGCCGCCACGGAAAGCGCGACCAAGCAAATCAAGGAAATGCAGCGGGTTATCGATGCTGCTGCAAATATTTCCAAAAACTCGAGCTTCCTCAGTGGCCGTAACATGCTGCTGACGGCTCCGGCTCAGATGGATGTGACTGGTCGCAGCATGGTGCTGCCTGGCGCTGATACGCCAAGCGTTGGGAAAGACCCGAGAAAGGATGCTGTCCAGCGGGCAAACGAAGCAATTGCCCGGATCACCGAAACTACAGATCCAAACAAAGGCCAATCGAAATACAGAGAAGATGCCGCGCAGAAGGTTCTCGATCAGGCGCGTCAGCAATACGCGGTTTTGAAAGAACAATCCTTGCTGCTCGGCGCTCAGAAGGGCGATATCGACAAAATCGGAGCTGCCTCTCGCGAGTTGATCAAGTGGGAGCAGGAGCTCGCGGATATAAAGTCAAAGAAAATCCTGACCGCCGAGCAGAAGTCTCTGTTGGCTAAACAGGATTCGATTACCGCCGACCTGAAGCGTAACGCGGCACTCGAAAAAGAAAACGGACTGAGGAAAATCGCCACCGAGGAAACGAATAAGCTCGCGGCATTTCAGGCCAGTGTTAGCGAAAGCAATCGTGCCATAAGCGAAGGATTTGACCAACAGCTTGCTGGCGCTGGAATGGGTGACAAGCAGCGTGAGCGGCTTCAGGAAATGCTCGGCATTCAAGAAGACTTTAATAAGCAGCAGCGTGATCTAGTCCTTCAGCGCAACAGCGGCGATATAAGCGAGGGTCTGTACAAGAAGGAAACCCAGATTCTCACAGATGCGCTGGCCGAGCGTTTGGCTAAACAGCAGGGTTTTTACGCTCAAGTAGACGTAGATCAGGCCAAATGGATGGATGGTGTCGGGAGGGCTTGGCAGAACTATGTCGACTACGCGCAAAACTATACAGCTCAGGCTGCCGACTTCGTCTCAGGGACTTTGGGTGACGCTACCAATGGGTTGGGCGATATGTTTGCGGACATTGCCACGAAAACGAAGGATGCGGGAGACGCGGTAACAGACCTGTTCGCCGGCATGGCCAAGTCTGCGATAAATGCTCTTTCTGACATGGCTGCTCAATGGTTGATCTATCAGGGTATTCAATTGCTCGTTGGTAAAAGCGGCCAATCGGCGGCTGCTACCGGATTGATCGCCAACGCACAAGCCGCATCGGCGCAGGCAGCGCTGAACGCTTACGCTTCTACTGCTGGCATTCCATTGATCGGCCCGGAGCTTGCGCCTGCCGCAGCCCTCGCTGCTACTGCGGCAACCACACCAATGGTCGCCGCTGTATCCGCATCAGCCCTCGCCGGTATGGCTCACAACGGTATGGACAACATCCCGAAGGAAGGCACCTGGCTGCTCGATGGCGGTGAGCGCGTGCTCAACCCGAACCAGAACCGCGACCTGACCAAGTACCTAGCTGACAAGTCTGTTGGTAGCGGCGGGTCTACGCCGATCAGTATCAGCGTACCTGTCACCGTCAAGGCTGAGCCCGGCATGAGCGCTGCTGAAGCGGCAAGTCAGGGTAAAGCAATAGGCGACAGTGCTGCTGCACAGGTCCGTCAGGTTCTCCAGCAGGAGATGAGGCAGGGCGGTTTGCTCTGGAGGCGCGCGTAATGGCTGAGACATTTGATTTTGATGTGCAGGTAGGCGCCTCGGGCGATGTTTCACAGCGCGCTTGGGAGAACGACTTCGGTGACGGTTACAGCCAATCCGGTGGAGTGGGCATTAACAACCGATCTGAAGCTTGGGACGTAACCGTCACAGGAAGGTACGGGCCTGGGCAGAAGCTGCAACAGGTGCGGGACTTTCTCGACCGACATGAAGGCTACAAGTCGTTTTACTGGACGCCCCCTGGTGGCTCCCAAGGTCGTTATAGAGCGAAAGGTTACAAGCCAGCTACCTTGGGAGGTGGATTACACTCACTGTCCGTGAGCTTCAAACAAGCCTTTAACCCGTGATAACTTGAGAATTTAGTTGAGCTTAGGGAACAAGGGTAAAAGAGTAATGCGTGCTCAAGTATCCGAGTGTAAGCAGTATTACGTAGAAAGTATGCCGAGCATGCAGAGGAGCGGCAGCAATTCATCCGGTTAACTCTTGAGGACGATGCTGCCGATGAAAGAATATAGTTAATGCTTTGAGCTGCCTGTTTGTAGCCATTGTGTCAAGGCAGCTTGATCGCTGACCAAGACGCGTAAGGGGCGTGCAAAAGCTTGCTTTGCCTCAAGGCCCTCAAACGAGTGCGGTGTCCCGGCATCCAGAATGTGTTGTGCGATATTCACCAGCGCCTCATTGTTGAACTCGGGTGACGACTTCAGAGCGGCGGCGATCGCCGCAAGAGCAGACATTACGCCTGCCTCAAACGCGCTCTTTTCTACATCAGACATCTTGACCTCCTAGGAACTATTTAAAACTTCGCTTCTGCTTTAACTATCAATCGCCATTGAACTTTACGCGCGTCTCTATGCTTGTGTTCATCAGGTAGGGGAAGGTGTGCCCCTCTTAGTGAAATAGTTTCATCCCCACATCCTTCACAACGATAAATCCCAGATGCCAGAGCACTGTCTCCAGGCATATGAAGCCTGTTCCATTCGACATCGCCCAGAAGTGACGCTCTGGCCTTGGACAGATGTATTACTGTCTCCTCCGTCACGAGAGCCATTTGATTCCTATCGTCCGTTAAAACTTTGACGCTACCGCATGCACCATGCCGTCGCCACTGGATTTCCATCCATATGTGGTTATATAGACAGTGGGTGTGGGATTTTTTTTGACCCTAATCACCCGCCAAGTACGGGGTTTTTTGTAGGTAATTACCATGATTTACAGCGCGGACATCCAGAAGTTGGAGCCCGGGAACCAGATTCGCCTGTACGAACTGGACGCCACGCGACTTGGGGCAACGCTCTGGCGCTTCCACGGGCACGAGCATGAGGGCGACATTATCTGGCAGGGCCAGCTGTATTCGCCTATTCAGATCGAGGTCACCGGCTTAGACATCCGTGGTGATGGCCGCCCAGCCACGCCCAAGCTCAGGCTGGCCAACGAGCTGTCAGGTATTCCGCGAGCAGTGTCAGCGCTTTGCCTTCAGTTCAAGGACCTAGCGGGCGCGAGCTTCAAGGTGATCGAAACGTTCAAGCACTTCCTGGATGCCGCGAACTTCGACGGGGGCAACCCAGATGCCGCAGATCAAAGCCGCACCAGCCTTTGGAGTATCGAGCAGAAGACCGAAGAGAACTTTTCGGCGATCGGCTTTGAGCTTTCCAGCCCAATCGACATGGAAGGCCAGCAGTTGCCGTCCCAGCAGATCACCAAGTTATGCCGCTGGGCGATGCGCGGCCAGTACCGGCAGGAGGCCTGCGCCTACACAGGCACCGCCTATTTCGACAAGAAGAACGAACCCACCGACAACCCTGCGCTTGACCGCTGCGGGGGCTGGTGGAGCAGTTGCAAGTTGCGCGGCAATACCCGCCGGTTCGGCGGCTCAATGGGCGCAAGCCTGATCGCCAAGGGGTAACCATGCGAATCAATCAAAAGCTTCAGGACGCCATGCGGGCGCACGCCGAGCAGTCACACCCGGCCGAGGCCTGCGGGCTGCTGATCAAGACCGAGGCAGGGCGTGAGTACGTGCCGTGCGGCAACGTGGCCACCAACCCGCTGCAGCACTTCCTGATCGACAAGCACGACGCTGCGGCGGCAGAAGACAGGGGCGAGGTGCTGGCCATCGTGCACAGCCATCCGGACCGCGCCGCAACGCCGAGCATGACCGATCTGGTCAGCTGTGAGCTGCATGAATTGCCCTGGGCGATCGTGGGCTGGCCTGGCGGTGACATTCAGTGGTTCAAGCCGAGCGGCTTCCAGGCACCCTTGCTGGGCCGGGACTTCTCGCATGGCCTGCTCGATTGCTGGTCGGCCTGCCGCGACTGGTACGCCCGCGAGGCCTTACTGCCGCTGCCGAACTTCGAGCGAAAGGAACTGTGGTGGGAGGATCCGGAAAGCCCGAGCCATTACGAAGAGAACTTCGAGGCCTGTGGCTTCGTTCGGGTTGAGCAGGCTCAACGCGGCGACCTGCTGGTGTTCCAGATCCCGACAGTGGGCAGGCCTTGCCACTTCCCGAACCACGCCGCGATCTACCTCGGCGCCGATGCCAGCCTGCACAGCGAGGACGCGCCGGCACTCGGCGGGTCTGGTCCGTTCATTTACCACCACATGCCCGGTCGCCTGGCTGCCCGTGAGGTCTACGGCTGGTCGATGGCTAACCGCGTGAAACTGATCCTGCGCCACAAGGAATACACCCCATGACCATGCGCACCATCGTGCTCTACGGCGTTCTGCGCAAGCATTTCGGCCGGGAGTACCGCATCGATGTACACAGCGTGCGCGATGCCGTGAATGCCCTTTGCGCGATGAAGCCTGGCTTCGAGAAGTTTCTGCGGACCGGCGAAGAGCGTGGCTTGGTGTTCAGCGTCTTCTGCGGCAAGCGCAACGCCGGCGAGGCCGAGTTCGATATGCAGGGCAGCGACAACACCGATATCCGCATCGTGCCGCTGATCCAAGGCAGCAAGCAGGCTGGCCTGTTCCAGGTGGTGCTGGGCGTCGCGCTGGTTGTGGGCGGCCTTGTCTCCGGCGGTACGAGTACAGCGCTCGGCCTGGGCCTGCTCGGTGCGGGTGCGGCGACAGGTCTTGGCGGCGTGGTGCAGATGCTTTCCCCCACGACCACTGCCAGCGTCGGCAGCAACAACGACGACGGAAACAACCCCAGCTATGGCTTTGGCGGCGCGGTGACCACCGTTGCCCAAGGCAACCCCTATCCCGTGCTCTACGGCGAACGAGAGATCGGCGGGGCCGTCGAGTCGGGCGGGATTTACACACAAGATCAGATTTGATCATCAGGTAACACCAGACCCGCTTCGGCGGGTTTTCTTTTTTCTGGGGGCGGTATGGGAAGTGCGGTAGCAGCGCGAAGCATTCGCGGGAGCAAGGGCGGCGAGGCCACGCAGAAGCAGCCGACGATTGCGTTAAACAGCACAGCTTCCATTGCCACCGCGCGCATCGTCTACCTGTGGAGCTGGGGGCCGATCGTTGGCCCAGTGGACGGCCTGCGCTCGGTGAAGCTCGACGGTACTCCGTTGGTGGCCGAGGACGGGACGGTCAACTTCCCAGGCGTGAAATGGCAGTTCCGCAATGGCGAGCTGAACCAGCAGCGTCTTGAGGGCATTGCCGAGTCCAGCAACGAAGTCGACGTAAACCAGCAGCTGCTCAGCACCACGCCCTACCTGCGCACCGTGAATAACCCGGTGCTGGATGCGCTGCGCATCCGGCTCAGCTGGCCACAACTCCAGTCGCAGGACCAGAGCGGCAACATCAACGGCGTGCGAATCGATTACGCGATCGACCTGGCCACTGATGGCGGGCCGTTCGTTCAGATCCTGGCGGACTACGTAGACCGCAAGAACGTCACCAAGTACGAACGCAGTCACCGCATCAACCTGCCTGCGGGCAGCCGCTGGACTATGCGCGTGCGCCGGATCACAGCCGAGGCCAACAGCTCGCTGATTCAGGACAGCATGTTTATCGAGGCGGTCGCCGAGGTCGTAGATAGCGATCAGGAGTTTCCGCTCACCGCCGTGGGCTGCGTGGAATATGACGCCCAGCAGTTCGGCGGCGATATCGCCAAGATCGCGGTGTTGATGCGTGGGCGCATCGTGCGCGTGCCGACCAACTACGACACGGAGACGCGGACCTATGCAACGTCCGGCGCGGGTACCAGCAACGGGATTTGGGACGGTACGTTCAAAGAGGCCTACACAAACAACCCGGCCTGGGTTTGCTACGACCTGGCGCTAAACCCTTACTACGGCCTCGGGCACCGGATCGATGCCACGATGGTGGACCGCTGGAACCTGTACCGCATTGCGCAGTATTGCGACCAGATGGTGCCAAACGGCATGGGCGGTATGCACCCCCGGATGACTTGCAACATTTACCTGCAAAAGCAGGCGGATGCTTACGCGGTGCTGCAGGACCTGTCGGCCATCTTCCACGGCATGAGCACCTGGGATGGCAGCCAGATCACGTTCAACGCCGACATGCCAGGCGACCCGGTCTACACCTACAACCCGTCGCAGATCCTGAACAATGGTGAAATCCAGTATTCGGGCACCCGGGCGCGCGACCGACACAACCTGGCAATGGTGACGTGGGACAACCCGGACCAGAGTTTTGCGACGGACAAAGAGCCCGTTTTTGATGACGTGGCGATGGCCGAATCTGGATCGGTCAACGAACTGTCGGTGGACGCTTACGGCTGCACTTCACTCGGGCAGGCGCAGCGCGCTGGCCAGTACGCGCTGATCACCGAACAGACGCAGACAAGGCCCGCGACCTTCCGCGTCGGCCTGGACGGCGGCATTCCGAAGACAGGGCAGATCATTGCCGTGGCTGACCCCATGCTGGCCGGTCGTGCTAACGGCGGTCGGATCAGCGCGGTGGCGGGGCGCGTCATCACCGTTGATCGCGACATCGATCTTTCCACCGGTGCCAAGCTGCGGGTGAACTTGCCGAGCGGGAAGACGGAGGCACGGGTTATCACCTCGCTTACCGGTCGGCGGGTGACTGTTGCAGCCAGCTTCAGCGAAGTGCCAGAAGCCGAATGTGGTTGGATACTCGAATACGACGACCTGAAAACCATGCAGTTTCTGGTGCGCAACATCACGCGCCCGGAATGGCACCAGTACCAGCTTGAGTGCATCCAGCACGAACCGAGCAAGTTTGACGCTATCGACTTCGGTGCCGTCGTGGACATCCGCCCAATCAGCGGCATTCCAGTGGGCGTGCAAGCTGCGCCGGGCGCAGTGTTCGTGACCCAGCACGTTGTGATTGAGCAGGGCATCGCGGTTACCAACATGACCATCAGCTGGGACGCTGCGCCAGGCGCGGTTGCATACGACGTGGAATGGCGCTGGGGCTCGCGCGAGTGGGTCAAGGTGCCGCGCACTGGCGAGCAGTCGGTGGATGTGCCGGGTATCTACTCCGGTCAGTACATGGCCAGGGTGCGCGCTGTCAGCGCCTTGAACGTCTCGTCCTTGCCGGCCACGTCGCTGCTGACGAACTTGCAGGGCAAGACCAGCTTGCCACCTGCCGTTACGTCGCTTACTGCCGCGTCGCTGATATTCGGGATCGCGCTCAAGTGGACTTTCCCACCGGGTGCAGAGGATACGCAGCGCACGGAAATCTGGTACGGGCCGACGACTGACCTGGCCAAGGCCACGAAGCTCAGCGACCTGGCCTACCCGCAGTCTGAACACGTCATGCAGCACTTGAAAGCAGGCGTGACGTTCTTCTTCTGGGCGCGACTAGTGGACCGGACAGGGAATATCGGGCCGTGGTACCCGACCGGCGTTGGCGTGATGGGGCAGACCAGCAGTGACGCAGGACCTGTTCTGGGTCTGCTGGACAAGCAGCTGACCGAAAGCCAGTTCGGTGAACACCTGCTTGGCAGGCTCGACCTCATCGACGGCGACGGCCCTGGCTCGGTGAACGAGCGACTGGAAGAGCTCAAAGCCAATATCGGGGAAATCACCGACGCGCTGGTCTATGTGCCCACTGATGCCTATGTGCGGGACAACACCGTGCGCGTGGGTGACAACCTCTGGACGGCCATTGCGGCGGTGCCAGCGGCGTCTGATGGGTCCAACGGTCCGCCGAACCCGGCGTACTGGGTCAATACCGGGCAGTCGATTCGCTCGGCCAATGCCCAAGCGGCGCAGGTCAGCAAGAACACCGCCGATATCTCGACGGTTGACGGCAAGACCACCGCGACAGCTACCCAGCTGCAAGCGGTTCAAGCTCAGTACCGATCAGACAGCGTGGAAGGCGATCTGCTCGAAGCATTGAAAGGGTGGGACAGCACGGCCAGTTACGCGCAGGAAGTAAAGGTCAGGACAGAGCAGGACTTTGCCCAGGCGCAGCGCACTACGTTGCTGGATGCTCGGGTGGGAGGCACCGAGTCGAAAATCAGCATCGTTGAAACTGCTCAAGCTACGGACAGGGAGGCTACCACCCAGCAAATTACGAACCTGACGGCGACGGTTACCACGAACCAAACAACGGTTCAGGCGGCCCTTCAGTCCGAAGCGGTCACGAGGTCTAACGCTGACGGTGCGTTGTCTACCCGGATTGAGACGGCGCAGGCCAAGGCAAACGACGCGACTGTTGCGGTTCAGCAGACAACCAGCGCCTTGGCCACCACCAACAACAAGCTGGCCGGAATCTGGTCGGTGAGAATGGAGCTCACGCAAAACAACATCCCTTACGCGGCCGGGTTCGGTCTTGGACTTGAAAGCGGGGCGGCAGGCACGACCTCGCAGTTCGTAGTGAGGGCCGACACGTTCTTGGTGATGAATACCAGCTCGCAATCGCCGCAGTCGTTTTTCGGCATTACTGGCGGGCAGACATTCATTCAGTCGGCGTTCATTCAAGACGGAACAATTACCAACGCAAAAATTGGTAGCTACATCAGTTCGACCAATTACTTGGCCGGGCAGAGCGGCTGGATTCTCAACAAAAACGGCACGCTCGAAATCAACGGTCTGGTCGCAGGGGGCGGAAGATTGGTTATTACAAACCGCTCTGTCCGCGTGTATGACCAGAACGGCGTTAAGAGAGTGCAGCTCGGAGACCTCAGCGAATGAGCAACGGGATGAGGGTATGGGGCGCAGATGCTGCGCTTCAGCTGGACGAGAATTCGTTCACGATCCGGGTTGTGTTGTCGACGCTCGTTACCTTCTCCGGCACAACAAAGACCAGCCAGGACTTTGCTGTGCCGGGTGTCGGTCCGGGTAACGGTGTTGCAATCGTGATACCGGCTGGCGCTTACGACAGCAATCAGAGGCAGCACGAAACGGAACTCGTTGACGGTATAGCAAGGGTTTACAACCACACCAGAACTTACGGCTCAAGCACGGTTTCAACCGGCACCATGCGGCTGCTTGTCATGAGGTTTTCATAATGGCGGAAGCTTATGGCCTGGAGTTTTCCAACAATAGCAATGTGGTAGTTCTCGATTCGCAATATGCGCGTCTGATGGTGATTGCTTCGGGGCGCTATCAGCCCACGGAGGAAAGCGGGCTTGGCTCAACCACCTACTTTCCTCGGCCTGTTACATCACAGGAGCCGCCCTTGGTGTTTGTGCGGCCCGACACTGTGAATGCGGTTGCGGGGCTTTGCATGATGCGCCTTGTGGGGTCGGCCGGTAACTGGACAGGTTTCTACGTAAGGGCGTATGACGCGAACACCGCTCAACCCAACGGCCGCTATTTCGTCGCTCAATTTGCCGCTCAACCGGTGGCTGATTTTGGGATGCGGCTATGGGATGGCGCAACCAACTTGCTGTTTGATTCTGGTACTTCAAGTGCAAACTTCACTCGCTCGTTCCAATCGTGGACCTATGAGAGGTTTGATTACACCAGCCAGAATCTTGTTAGGTGTTATTACTCAGTACCGTTTAACTTTCCTGAGAACGAATATCTATTGATTAACTCGTTCGGCATGGGACTGAACTCGGGTAGTGCCATATCTCGGGCACTGTATTGCTGGTGGGACTTTCCGAACAGCAAGCTTTACGCGATCACTATTGCGTCCGCCAACCCAACAGCATTCTTCCTCCCAGCAGTCTTCGCAAAGACGAATGTCTGAAATTCATTTAGTGAGTAACAAATATGCCTTGGCTTAGAAACGGTACTGTATCCGTGACAAACGGATCAACAGCTGTAACTGGCGTAAACGTAGCGTTTGACGCTAACTCGCGAGTGGGTGATGCATTCGTAGGTCCGGACGGACTTAATTACGAGATCGCCAACGTGGCCAGTCCCACGGTTATCTCCATTCTGCCACCCTACAAGGGCGCGACAGTCAGCGGAGCCGCATACGCAATCATGCCTGTGCAAGGCTACGATAAAATGCTGCGCGACGCTTTCAACCAGCTGCGGGTACAGTTTGGCGACAAGATGGCCGCGCTCGGCACCACCGGCAACTATGACACGCTTCCGGTGGCCAAGGGCGGCACTGGCGGAGTTAACCAAGCGGAGGCGCGTACTGGGCTAGGCTTGGGCTCGGTGGCCGTAGAGAGCACAGTTCCGGTCGCGAAGGGCGGTACGGGCCGAACCGATGGGCGCATTGTCTTCTCGGAGCTTGGGGTTCAGCAGGCGGCTGCACTCTACAACGTGCAAGGCATGTACATGGGCTGGAACTCTGGCTCACAGGGTGAGGGCCACTTCGTTGTAAATCGTGGCGGCGGCGCTGGCGGTTTCACCTGGCGATCTGTCAACGCCGCCAATAATGCTACCGGCCCTTCGATGACTTACAGCTACGAAGGGTTGCTTACGGTGTCGTCGCTTTCTGTGACTGCTGCCCCGATCGGCATCGCATCAGGCGGCACTGGCGGCAACAGCCAGACTATAGCGCGGAATTCTCTAGGTATCGGCCCTGCCTCTGCTCCTACTTTTGCAGGTTTGGAACTCAGCAACAACGCCCCCTATATCGACTTCCATTACAACAACACCGCAGCGGACTATGACGTCAGGCTTATAAACTCTGCCGGAGGCATATTGACCTTGCAGGGGGCGATGCAGATCACAGGGAGGCTTGAGTCAGCAGGCATCTGGTGCAGGGCAGGCCTGAACGCAGGCCGTGGCGGCACGGTATACAACTACAACTGGACCGGATCGAACGTTGACGTCTGGATCGACAACACCTATGTCGGGACCATGACGCTGTTCGGGTCTGACTACCGGTTCAAGAAGTACATCACCGATGCGAAAGTGCCGTCGTACCGTGATCGCATCAACGCTTACAGAATCGTCACCTACCAGCGCAAGGTGTTCGGCGCAGTGTTTCGTGGCGACGGCACCACCTATCAAGGCCTGATTGCACATGAGGCGCAGGAGGTAAATCCCCTGGCCGTGACTGGCGAGAAGGACGGCGTCGACGAAAACGGCAACGCACGCATTCAGCAGTTGGACCCGATGGCCTTGATCACCGATCTGATGGGCGCTGTCAAAGAGCTGCATTCAGAATCGGTAGAGCTGCGTGCCGAACTGGCCGCGCTCAAGGCTGCTGCACAGCCAGCAGCCGAACCTGCCGCCGCGTAAAACCTGAACAGCGACACCCGCACCCCGCCATCGAGCGGGTATTTCTTTGCCTGGAGAAACACCGATGCCGATCACCACGCAGCAACTACTGCAGATACTCCCGAACGCCGGCCAGAAAGCCGGCGTTTTTGCACCCGTCCTCAATACGGCGATGAGCAAGTACCAGATCGTGACCCCGCTGCGCATCGCGGCGTTCATCGCCCAGGTCGGCCATGAGTCCGGTCAGCTGCGTTATGTCCGCGAGATATGGGGGCCGACTCCGCAGCAGTTGGGGTACGAGGGGCGCAAAGACCTGGGCAATACCGTGCCGGGCGATGGCTCCAAATACCGTGGGCGTGGCCTGATCCAGATCACTGGTCGGGCGAACTATGCCGAGTGCGCCGAAGCGCTGGGCCTGGATCTGATCAACCATCCCGAATTGCTCGAGCTGGCGCAGCACGCCGCGATGTCGGCGGGGTGGTTCTGGCACCGGGCCGCGCTCAACACGCTGGCAGACAAGAGCGAGTTCGTGACCATCACCCGGCGCATCAACGGCGGCTTTAACGGGTTGGCCGACCGCCAGGCGCTGTACGAAAAGGCGCTGAAGGCGCTGAAGGTGCTGGCATGACGCCGGTGCAGAAGCTGGCCGGTCTGGTGGTGCTGATCCTGGTGCTGATGGCTACGGCATCAGGCGTCACCTGGCAGGTGCAGGACTGGCGAATGGGAAAGAAGCTCGCCGAGCAGGCCGGGCTGTACAAGGATGATTTGGCGGCGATCAGCAATGCCGCCTCCGCCCAGGCCCGTGCCGAGCAAGACAAACGGCTGACCCTGGAGCAAAAGCTCGCCGGCCAGGACCAACAACGCACCAAGGAATTATCCGATGCCCAGCGCAACCAGGCTCGCCTGCGTGACCAGCTTGCTACTGCTGATGTCCGGCTGTCAGTCCTCCTCGAGGATCCAGCCAGTGACTGCAACGTGCCTTCCGCCCCCGGCACCGTCGGCGTGGTTCATGCAACCCGTCGAGCCCAGCTTGACCCAGCGCATGCTCAAAGAATTATCGCCATCACCGACGCCGGCGACCAAGGACTGATCGCGCTGCGGGCCTGCCAGACTTACGTTAGGGCCATTACTAGATGATGGCAGAGTCGTCATCCTGCTCGCTACAAAGCTGATACCTAAATGGCATTGATTTTCGTTATCTCTGAATGTGAGAATTGTAAATAAACATCATTCGCATTATTGCTTTTCGGAGTTTCAACCATTCATGCGCAAAATGTCCTCCTTGCCCACGTCAGCCCTCACTTTGATCGCCTTGGGTATTCTTAACAGTGCCTTTGCGGATGACAGCACTCTGAATCTGCCGTCCACTACCATCAGCACTTCAGCCGAAGATCAGGAAAGCGCGCCGCCGGGCTATCAGGCCAAGCCCGACAGTAGCACCACACGGTTGAACCTCACGGCCCGGGAAACCCCGCAAGGCGTGACCAGCATAAAGCGCGAGCAAATGGACGATTTCAAACTCGACAGTGTCCGCGATGTGCTCGACAGCACGCCGGGTGTGAACGTCCAGAAAGTAGAAACCGACCGCACCTACTTCACGGCCCGTGGCTTCGATATCACCAATTTTCAGTATGACGGCGTGGGAATGCAGATGACCGGCGGGCTGCTGGTGGGCGATGTCGACATGGCTACCTACGAGCAGGTGGATATCCTGCACGGGGCCAATGGCCTGATGACAGGCAGCGGCAACCCCTCGGCAACGGTCAACTTCGTGCGCAAGCGTCCGACTTACGAGACTCAGGCCAAGGTTGATCTAAGCGCTGGTTCCTGGGACAAGCGTCGGGTCGATATCGACTTGTCGGGCCCGTTGACCGAAACGGGCAATGTTCGTGGGAGGTTGATCTATGCCAACGAGGTGGGTAACTCCTACTTGGATCGTTACTCCCGGGAAAAGAACATTTTCAGCGGCATGCTGGCATTCGACCTGACGGACAGCGATACCTTGACTGTTGGTTACGAAGACCAGAAGAGCAACTCCAACGGTGCCAGTTGGGGCGCGTTGCCGCTGACCGACGCCAGTGGCAAGTCGCTGCATTACAGCAGTACAAGCGCCAACATCGCCCAGCCTTGGGTGTATTGGGATGTTCACACCACTCGTGCTTTTGCGGAGTGGGAGCACAGTTTTGCCAACGACTGGAAGTCGCGCCTGACCCTTACCGCCATGGAGCATAGGGAAGACACCGAGATGTTCTACATCTACGCTGACAGCACTTCTTCTACGGGCTATACCGGCCTGGCTTCCAAGTACAAGGACAAGAACCGTGAACTGGACGGTGATCTGTCCTTCAGTGGGCCTTTTTCCCTAGGGGGACGTGAACACCAATTGACGGTGGGCGCCAACGTGGCCCGCTCGCGCAACAACGAATCCTCGCTATACGGAACGTCGTCGTACTACACATCGGTAGCGTTGCAGGATGCACTCAATGGCTCCATTGCCAAGCCCACTACTTACGACATCGCCAACGCTGCCGATACCTCCAGCTATACCGACCGGCAGAAGAGTGTGTATGCCGGGGCGCGCTTCAGCCTCACCGACGATCTGCACTTGATCACCGGGGCGCGCATGCTCAGTGCCGACAGCGATGGAGAAAACTACGGGTCAGGCCGGGATGTGCGTGTCCACGGCAAGGTGACGCCTTATGCCGGCCTGGTCTACGATCTGACGCCGCAGTACTCGCTGTATGCCAGCTATACCGAGATCTTCAATCCGCAGTACTACCTAGACCCTCAGGGCAAGGTGCTCGACCCGCTGGAAGGCAAGAGCTACGAGGCCGGGATTAAAGGGCATCTGCTGGACAACAAGCTGGACGTCTCGGCTGCTGTGTTCCATACCAAGCAGGACAACGTCGCCACTTACTCAGGATACGACGCCAGCCTAGGCGGTTACTTGTATGAGGGCATGTCCTACAAGAGTAACGGTATAGAACTGGAAGCCTCTGGTGAGCTGGCTCCGGGTCTGCAAGTCAGTGGCGGTTACACCTACGTGTACATCACGGATGCGGATAACGACCGTGGACGCAAATTCATCCCGCGCCATGCCTTAACCTCCTCCATGAGCTACAAACTGCCGATGGCACCGAAGGTCAAGGTCGGCGGCACGGTTAAATGGCAAAGCGAGATCCAGAACGACGATACGCCAGCCGCGAACCAGAGTGGTTACGCGCTAGTGGGCTTGATGGCGCACTATGATATAGACCCACACTGGAGCACCCAGTTCAATCTCGACAACCTTACCAACCAGAAGTACCTGCAAGCTGTGCGGTATGGCCAGAGCAATTATGGCGACCCGCGTAACTTTACTGCGTCTGTCAGTTGGAAGTTCTAAGGTAGGATCGAAAAACGCACATCAAGCCGCGCCCTGTCGCGGATTTTTGTTGGGCGTCAATCGCGTCCGTGGGGGGCAAGCCCCAGCAGAATCAATTGCGCCTCGGCGTCGCTCAATGGGTAGTTGTAAGTGCCTTCATCGATGTTCAGGGTGATGCGCTCAAGTTATGTATGTGCATACAGTAGTCGAGGCGTATCAGATTTGTGAGTGGTGCTCGTCGGCAGGACGCAAGGTGTGAAGGGTGGCATCTGCTCTGCCTGATACGCACTACATTTATCAAAAGGTATTTCAGCTCGTGCTGTCGCGCCACCGTTGAATAGGATCAAGGCTTTATCTTGCGCCCAGCCATATGGTGCAAATACGCCATCAGCATCTGCAAGTCAGCTTCCGGCAATACCGCTTCCGAAAACCCGGGCATCTTCGCCTGAGGCCACTGACGCAAATCCTGAGGGTTTCGAATGTAGAGCTTGAGTAAATCCATTCCCAAATATTCGGTCGGGTTGTAGGGAATGTTTAGATCCGGCCCAAACTGCGCATCGCCCGCCCCGTTCAATCGATGACAAGCCACACAGTTTTTCTGAAATACCGCGAAGCCTTTATTGACAGGGTCATCAGTCTTGAGCGCAGGGTCTGGTAGCAGAGCGGGAAAACGCTCGGCAACCGAAGTCGTGCTCTTAATGCTGGCCACTTGAAAAGGCCATTGCTCTGGGCTGATATTTCCAACCTGAGGGTCTGTCCATACTAGGTAGAAAGGCCCTGCACTGGGTTTGCCAGCGCCCAGCGGTGGCCATGGATGGGCAGGATCTTCAATCGCCAACCAAGCCCGTGCGCCTTTGTCGTTGAGTAATGGCGCCGCGGCCAGCTCTGCGGCAAACCCGTCCAGAGCGACTGCCTGCAGGTGGTCACTGGGCTTTATGCCTGTCAGTAGCGCACTCAAGGGCACGGCGTAATAAGTCATGTCCTTCTTGTAGGCCACATCACTTTTAACTGTAATGACTTGCAGTTGAGGATGAGTTAGTAAATCTTCTGTTTGCCAAGTGCGACTGATCTGCCCCAACTGCATGTCCAGTTGAGCCGCGGAAAGCTGCCCGCTCAGCAACAGAGCACCGAATAGAATAAGTGCTTTCAAAGGATCTCTCCCTTACCATCAACGGCGGTAAGTCTGGCACAGCCGAACGGACGTGAATAGCTGGCTGACTCAGGATGGCTATTTTTTATGAGATCAATAGACATCCGCTGTCGGCTTCCTGAGCCGTGATCGCCTGTCGGAGGGGGGGCGTTCTACTATTTTTTCGGCGCGCTTCGCTGGCTGTTGAGCGACTGTGGCAGCTTATTCGCGCACTGCGGGTCTTCGGTAAAGCCTCGTCCATCGCAGTGTGTGCAATCGTCACGCACTGCGAATCCATCCAGGCAGTGAAGGCATCTGATAAATATTGAGTAGCTATGACGCTCCCATAGCGAAACGTAAGCCTTGAAGTCGCCTTGGTCGAGAGCTATCGCTGAGGCGTCGACGAGCGCTCGATATTGATCCTCATCGCTCAGGCGTTGATAGCTCACGCCGTTGATCTGCCTGGATTGCTCAACCAGCGTCAGCGTCTGCCCGGTTTCGGTATAGATGTAACGACCCTCGAGCACGCCGTACTTCTTGTAGTCCCTCATGATGAGGTCGTTTTTCTCATCGAGAAAAGCGAAGTGGGCGGCGTGATAGAGCGACTGGTCGGCCTCATGAAGCACGTATCGGGAGTTCAGCAGGCTTCCAACTACAATGCCGCCCTTGTTGTAGGCCAGATAGTCCGACGCCTGATGCCG
Organism: Pseudomonas sp. RGM 3321; assembly: GCF_022836805.1. Taxonomy (NCBI): domain Bacteria; kingdom Pseudomonadati; phylum Pseudomonadota; class Gammaproteobacteria; order Pseudomonadales; family Pseudomonadaceae; genus Pseudomonas; species Pseudomonas sp. RGM 3321. The sequence goes on along the minus strand of NZ_JALHBH010000083.1, from coordinate 703 downwards.
CCATTCGTGGTTGCCTTCCTCGGTGAAGTGGCAGAAAGCAGCGCTGGCCAGCTCGAAGAGCTCAAAGCGCTCCAGTGGATCGACCAGCCCGCCAGCCTGCATGTCTTCGGCCATGCGTGCCAGAAACCGGTAGGTGACTGCAGGGTTTGTCCATTGCCTCCTGTCGTTGAGCCGCTTGTGCCATTCGGCCAAGGCTTCTGAGCTATTGCTCTCGTTCATGGGGGTGATTCTCAATTTCTGTATGGGCATACAGTGGTTGAGTGTTTCGGATTTGGGGAGTGGTGTTTGTCGGCAGGACGCCGGGGGAGGCGGGGAAGGTCGCGTTTTGCTCTGACTGAGCCTGGAGTTTGACGCGCAAAACTGAGGCTGTAGGCCTTGTGTTTACGTGTGCGAAACCACAAAAAAGGCCGATTTTTGCAGCAGCTTTTAGGGTGTTTTTTTATTTACAATTCAATGACTTAGAGTTGTATGGTCCCCGGCATAGGGTGCTAGGGGTCGAGTGTTCGAATCACTCCGTCCCGACCATATAATTCAATGACTTAGGCCAATGTTCGCAGCATTGGCCTTTTTCATGCGTGTGTCCCGTCCTGAATAAGGTTTACACCTTCTGACCTTTCCTCAGGAGGACTTAATGGATTCGGGTAAAAGGCGCAGCCAACGCGATTACACGCTAGCCTTTAAATTATCGGTCGTAGACCAGGTT
>NZ_JALHBH010000082.1:0-51382 GCF_022836805.1 Pseudomonas sp. RGM 3321 | reverse complement strand
CGGTACATTCTCCGAAAATGCATTTTCTGAACGACCGTCTTGGCGAACAAGTTCGCTCCCACGGCCTTCGGCCAGAATCAAAAGCGGACTTGTGTGTAACGATGGGTACTCCGCGTGGGCATGCGGTTCCGGAAGCTCTTGAAGCTGAAGAGCCTGAACATCTCGCTTCTGCCCGGCGGGCGCAGGAGCGAACTTGTTCGCGAAAGGGCCGGTACATTCTCCGATAATGCATTTTCTGAACGACCGTCTTGGCGAACAAGTTCGCTCCCACGGCCTTCGGCCAGAATCAAAAGCGGACTTGTGTGTAACGATGGGTACTCCGCGTGGGCATGCGGTGCCGGGAGCTCTTGAAGCGCTTAAACGCTCTTCATCAACCCCGCACACGCTGCCTTGTAAGCCTCGTGCTGATACTTGTTAAGCGTATCGGGCAGGGCGAAAGCGTGTTTCTTGTTCTGCGCGTTGATGGTTTGCGGCGAGATCAGCGCTACATCGCAATCGGACATCAGTTGAAAGATGGTTTCGATCTTGAATGTGGTCGGGCCGCCGGCGAATTCGCCTTTCTTGCTGCGTTTTTTAATGGCGATGTGGCTGACGCCGTTTTCGCGTACGAAGCTGGCGAGCTGCGTAGCGAAAGCCTTGACGTTGGCAGGCTCTTCATCGTCCTCCAGCGCGATCTTTTTCGTGGCCAGCGGCAGATGAGCGAGCCCGCTGCTCTGCCGAGTGGCAAGGGCGAATATGGCTTCGCTGCCTTTGATTTCTACACCGCAAATAATCATGAGAAAACCTGATGAGCTCGTTCATATAAAGAAGCAGGTTATCTCATCGTAGACGTTATTCCTGTGCAATCGACTCCAGGTACTCCGAGCGCTCGTCGCTCATGCGCGCAATGCAGTCGTTTTCACTGATGGTGAAAGCTTTGCTGCCTGCCGCAGAAGGGAAGACTTCAACGGCGCAGTCTGCGTCACGCAGCTTCTCCCAGGCTTGCTGGGCAGTCTTGAGTTTGCTGGTAAAGTCGTTGAACTGCGTCTTATTGGCGACGAACTGCGACTGAACGCGCTTGAGCAGGTTGTCGAAGTTTTCCTTTAGCAATTCTTCTGCAGTCGTGCGGCTGTAAACCGAGCACTCCAGAGTCTGCTTGTCATCGTCAACACCGTCGCAAGGCGAGACATCCGGGTTCTGAGCAGCCTGTACGCCTGTCACAGCCGTTGCCATCAGGGCCAGGGTCAGCAAAAACGTTTTCATCGAGTCGCTCCGATCCATTGATAGGCTAGATTCTGTCTCAAGCGTGAGACATTGAACAGGTTTACGACATCGAGCGACGACTCGCCGTCCCCCTTTGTCGCATCTTGACGCTTTCGGCAAACCCTCTGTCGTTTTTGCACCCGGTTCACGCGACCCTCCGGCATATGCTGACCCCATTAGCGCCGACAGCCGATTCGGCGCGCCGGAATCAAAAAAGGGGACAGCCTGATGAGCCCAGCCGAATTGCACGCCGACAGCATCGTTATTGACGGGCTGATCATCGCCAAGTGGAACCGCGAGCTGTTTGAAGACATGCGCAAGGGCGGCCTGACTATGGCCAACTGCACTGTGTCGGTATGGGAAGGCTTCCAGGCAACTATCAACAGCATCTGCAGCAGCCAGAAACTGATGCGCGAGAACAGCGACCTGGTCATGCCGGTGCACACCACCGCCGATATTCGCAAGGCCAAGGAACTGGGCAAGACCGGCATTCTCTTCGGCTTCCAGAATGCGCATGCCTACGAAGATCAGATCGGCTACGTCGAGATCTTCAAGCAACTGGGCGTCGGCATCGTGCAGATGTGCTACAACACCCAGAATCTGGTGGGCACGGGCTGCTACGAGCGCGACGGAGGGCTGTCAGGTTTCGGACGTGAGATCGTCGCTGAAATGAACCGCGTCGGGGTGATGTGCGACCTTTCCCACGTTGGTTCGAAAACCTCGGAAGAGGTCATACTCGAATCGAAAAAGCCGGTCTGCTACTCCCACTGTCTGCCCTCCGGCCTCAAGGAACACCCGCGCAACAAGTCCGACGCCGAACTGAAGTTCATCGCCGATCATGGCGGGTTTGTCGGCGTGACCATGTTCGCGCCGTTTCTGGCCAAGGGTATCGATTCGACCATCGACGATTACGCCGAAGCCATCGAATACGTGATGAACATCGTGGGTGAAGATGCCATCGGTATTGGTACTGACTTTACCCAGGGCCACGGTCAGGAGTTTTTCGAATACCTGACCCACGACAAGGGCTACGCCCGCCGCCTGACCAGCTTCGGCAAGATCATCAACCCGCTGGGCATCCGCACCGTGGGCGAGTTTCCCAATCTGACTGAAACGTTGCTCAAGCGCGGTCATTCCGAGCGCGTGGTGCGCAAGATCATGGGCGAGAACTGGGTCAACGTACTGGCCGACGTCTGGGGCGAGTAATCCGCCAGCCACACCTTATCGAATTGAACCCCCGCGGCCCTTCAGGCGGTGGGTGTAACCCGAATCATCTGGAGTTTGACCCCCATGGCTAAAATCGCCCCGCAACTGCCTATCGAAGTCGACAGCGAAACCGGCGTCTGGACCTCCGATGCGTTGCCGATGCTCTATGTGCCGCGGCACTTTTTCGTCAACAACCACATGGGCATCGAAGAAGTGCTGGGTGCCGATGCCTACGCTGAAATTCTCTACAAAGCCGGTTACAAATCCGCCTGGCACTGGTGTGAAAAGGAAGCTGAATGCCACGGCCTGCAAGGTGTTGCCGTATTCGAGCACTACATGAAGCGTCTGTCGCAACGCGGCTGGGGGCTGTTCAAGATTGAGGATATCGATATCGAAAAAGGCACCGCCAGCGTCAAGCTTGAGCACTCCTGTTTCGTGTATGTCTACGGCAAGGTCGGGCGCAAGGTCGACTACATGTTCACCGGCTGGTTTGCCGGGGCGATGGACCAGATACTCGCCGCCAGCGGCAGCTCGATCCGTACCGTAGCCGAGCAGGTTTACGGTGGCTCCGAAGAAGGTCACGACGACGGACTGTTTGTCGTCAAGCCGCTGTAAATCGAGGATCGCGTTATGGCTTTCGAAGCGATGTTCCAGCCGATCCAGATTGGCAAACTGACAATTCGTAACCGTGTGCTGAGTACCGCGCACGCTGAGGTTTATGCCACAGACGGCGGCATGACCACTGACCGCTACGTGAAGTACTACGAAGAGAAAGCCAAGGGCGGCATCGGTCTGGCCATCTGCGGCGGCTCATCAAGTGTCGCCATCGACAGCCCGCAAGGCTGGTGGAAATCGGTCAATCTGGCGACCGACAGAATCATCCCGCACTTTCAGAACCTCGCCGACGCCATGCACAAGCACGGCGCCAAGATCATGATCCAGATTACCCACATGGGCCGTCGCTCGCGCTGGGATGGCGATCACTGGCCGACCCTGATGTCGCCGTCAGGCATTCGTGAGCCGGTACACCGTGCGACCTGCAAGACCATTGAGCCGGAAGAGATCTGGCGAGTGATCGGCAACTACGCCAGCGCAGCGGCCCGCGCCAAGGCCGGTGGGCTGGACGGCGTCGAGTTGTCCGCCGTGCATCAGCACATGATCGACCAGTTCTGGAGCCCGCGGGTCAACAAGCGCACTGATGAATGGGGCGGCAGTTTCGAGAACCGCATGCGCTTTGGTCTGGAAGTCATCAAGGCGGTGCGCAAGGAAGTCGGCCCCGACTTTTGTGTGGGCCTGCGCATCTGTGGCGACGAGTTCCACCCCGATGGTCTCAGTCACGAGGACATGAAGCAGATTGCCAAGTATTACGACGACACCGGCATGATCGATTTCATCGGTGTTGTGGGCTCGGGTTGCGACACCCACAACACCCTGGCCAACGTCATTCCGAACATGAGTTATCCACCGGAGCCGTTTTTGCACCTGGCTGCTGGAATCAAGGAAGTGGTCAAGGCTCCCGTGCTGCATGCGCAGAACATCAAGGACCCGAACCAGGCAACGCGCATTCTGGAAGGCGGCTATGTGGACATGGTCGGCATGACCCGCGCGCACATTGCCGACCCGCACCTGATCGCCAAGATCAAGATGGGCCAGATCGATCAGATCAAACAGTGCGTCGGTGCCAACTACTGCATCGACCGCCAGTATCAGGGGCTGGATGTGCTGTGCATCCAGAACGCTGCGACGTCCCGCGAATACATGGGCGTACCGCACATCATCGAAAAATCAGCCGGGCCGAAACGCAAGGTCGTGGTTGTCGGTGCCGGTCCTGCCGGTATGGAAGCGGCTCGGGTATCTGCCGAGCGTGGTCATGACGTGACCCTGTTCGAGAAGAAGGAATTCATTGGCGGGCAGATCACCACGGCATCGAAGGCTCCGCAGCGCGACCAGATTGCCGGTATTACGCGCTGGTTCCAGCTGGAGCTGGCGCGCCTGAAAGTAGATTTGCGTCTGGGGGTTGCGGCCGATGCAGCAACCATCCTCGACCTGCGCCCGGACATCGTGGTGCTGGCGGTGGGCGGTCATCCGTTTCTGGAGCAGAACGAACACTGGGGCGCTGCCGAGGGATTGGTGGTCAGCAGCTGGGACGTGCTGGATGGCAAGGTTGCGCCGGGCAAGAACGTGCTGGTCTACGACACCATCTGCGAGTTCACCGGTATGTCTGTAGCCGACTATCTGGCCGACAAGGGCAGCCAGGTTGAAATCGTCACCGATGACATCAAGCCGGGAGTGGCGATTGGCGGAACATCGTTCCCGACCTACTACCGCAGCATGTACCCCAAGGAAGTGATTATGACCGGCGACATGATGCTGGAAAAGGTCTATCGCGAGGGCGACAAGCTGGTGGCGGTGCTGGAAAACGAATACACCGGCGCCAAGGAAGAGCGAGTGGTCGATCAAGTGGTGGTGGAAAACGGCGTGCGTCCGGACGAAGCGATCTATTACGGGCTCAAGGAAGGCTCGCGCAACAAAGGCCAGATCGACATCGACGCGCTGTTCGCCATTCAGCCTCAGCCTTCATTGAGCCAGCCGGGCGACGGTTACCTGCTGTTCCGTATCGGCGACTGCGTGGCGCAGCGCAATACCCATGCAGCGATCTATGACGGCTTGCGCCTGTGCAAGGATTTTTGAGAACAGCTACAAGTTGCAAGCCGCAAGCTGCAAGTAGAAGCCTTTGCTCGGTGCTTTTTCTTGAAGCTTGTAGCTTGAGGCTTCCAGCTTAAAGCTTGCACCTTGAGGGCAACGTGATGCTAGACACCCTTCTTCCCATCCTGCTGTTCAGTGCCCTGGCCCTTGCGGCGCTGGGTGCATGGCGGCGGGTGAGCATGTGGCGCAACGGACGGTTCTCGAAAGTGGACTTGCTCGGCGGTCTGCTGGCCATGCCCAAGCGCTACATGGTCGACCTGCACCACGTAGTCGCACGCGATAAATACATCGCCAACACCCACGTTGCCACTGCAGGCGGGGCGGTTGCCTCAATCGGGCTGGTGATTCTGGTGCACGGTTTCGGCCTGCATAACCGTGTTCTTGGCTACGCGCTATTGCTAATGACAGCGGTGATGTTCGTCGGCGCGGTATTTGTCTATAAGCGTCGTCTCAATCCGCCCGCGCGTTTGTCGAAAGGGCCGTGGATGCGCCTGCCGAAAAGCCTCATGGCGTTTTCCGCGAGTTTCTTTCTGGTCACGTTGCCGGTAGCGGGCATTCTTCCCGAGCATTTTGGTGGTTGGGTGCTGGTTGTGATACTCGGGTTGGGCGTGTTGTGGGGCATCAGTGAGCTGTTCTTCGGCATGACCTGGGGCGGGCCGATGAAGCATGCTTTCGCCGGAGCGCTGCATCTGGCCTGGCACCGGCGTGCCGAGCGTTTTGCTGGCGGACGTTCCACGGGCCTGAAACCTTTGGACCTGAACGATCGAACCGCACCGCTGGGTGTGGAGAAACCTCAGGACTTCACCTGGAACCAACTGCTGGGCTTCGACGCCTGCGTGCAGTGCGGCAAGTGCGAAGCGGCCTGTCCGGCGTTTGCGGCAGGCCAGCCACTCAACCCGAAAAAGTTGATTCAGGACATGGTGGTCGGCCTTGCCGGTGGCACCGACGCAAAATTTGCGGGCAGTCCATATCCATCGCTGGATGGCAAAGGCAAGCCGCTGGGCGAGCATGGCGGCAATCCGCATCAGCCCATCGTCAACGGGCTGGTGGACGCCGAAACGCTGTGGTCCTGCACCACGTGCCGGGCCTGTGTCGAAGAGTGCCCGATGATGATCGAGCACGTCGATGCCATCGTCGACATGCGCCGCCACCTGACCCTCGAAAAGGGCGCTACGCCAAACAAGGGCGCCGAGGTGCTGGACAACCTGATCGCCACCGACAACCCCGGCGGGTTTGCACCGGGCGGGCGAATGAACTGGGCGGCCGATCTGAACCTGACATTGCTCAGCGAGAAAAAAACCGTGGATGTGCTGTTCTGGGTCGGTGATGGCGCGTTCGACATGCGTAATCAACGCACCCTGCGCGCGTTCGTCAAAGTCCTCAAGGCGGCCAGGGTGGATTTCGCCGTGCTGGGCCTCGAAGAACGCGACAGCGGTGATGTGGCCAGGCGGTTGGGTGATGAAGCGACCTTCCAGACGCTCGCCCGACGCAACATTCAGACCCTGTCCCGTTACGATTTCAAACGCATCGTGACCTGCGACCCGCACAGTTTTCATGTGCTGAAAAACGAATATGGCGCGTTTGGTGGCGACTATCAGGTGCAGCATCACAGCACCTTCATGGCTGAACTGGTGCGCAATGGTGCCTTGAATCTGGGCCAGCACAAAGGTGCCAGCGTGACCTATCACGATCCGTGTTACCTGGGCCGTTACAACGGTGAATACGAGGCTCCGCGTGAAGTGCTGCGCGCATTGGGTATCGAGATCAGGGAAATGCAGCGCTCGGGCTTTCGTTCCCGCTGCTGTGGCGGTGGTGGCGGCGCACCGATTACCGATATCCCCGGCAAGCAGCGGATTCCCGACATGCGCATGGACGACATTCGTGAAACCGCTGCCGAAGTGGTAGCAGTCGGTTGTCCACAGTGCACGGCCATGCTTGAAGGCGTGGTTGAACCGCGACCGCTGATCAAGGACATTGCCGAACTGGTGGCCGATGCGCTGATTGAGGAAGTTATCCCCAACACGCCAGCGCCTGCCAAACGTGAACCCGCGGAGGTGCTCTGATGAGTGACATTATCCGCCGTGATCCACGCGCCGATTGGATTGCCCGCAATCGACTGCACCCACTGCATGCGGCCATGCAGCCGGCGCAGAGCAGCTGGATGGGGCCGAATGGCCTGATGCGAAAGAATGTGCACAGTGTGGGTTTTATCGGCCCCAACGGTATCAAGCGTATCGACCGTAGCGGCGCGCAGCAGGGTGGCGCGGTCAAGCGTTCAGCCGTCGCCGACGTGCAGTTGCCGCTGCATACCATCGCCGAGCCAGCGTTCTATATCACGGTGGTGCCCGATATGGTCGGCGGCCGTCTGAGCAGCCACGACCGCGACTTGCTGGGGCTGGCGCGTCAGCTGGCGGGTGCCGAGGGTGCCGTGCTGGCAGTGGTGTTCGGTGAGCACAAGGAAACTGCGTTCGACGTTGCTGGCGTGGATAGGTTGTTGATTATCGACGGTGCCGGGTTCGACGGTTATTCACCGGAACAGCGAGTACAGGGTTTGCGGGCTGTGGATAACCAGTTCAACCCGCGCCACTGGCTGTTGCCGGACAGCCGTACCGGCGGTGGCGAGCTGGGAAGACGTCTTGCCGCCAGCATCGGCGAGCGACCTGCAACGCGGGTCTGGCAGGTCAAGCACCAGCTGTGCATAAGTCGGGCAGGCGCAGGACGCGAAGACTTGGTTCGGCCTCTGGCGCGCCTGATTCTGGCCGCTGTAGAGTGCGCCGAACCGGTCAGCGAAACCCGCCACGAGGTAGTGCCGGTCGAGTTGTCCACAGGCGTAGCACGCAGCCTGCCGCGTATCGAAGACCTGGGGGCGGTAGCCGTCGATCCTGGCGTTATCCCCATGGCTGAAGCCGAATTCATTCTGTCTGGCGGCAATGGTGTCAAAGACTGGGACCTGTTTCATCACGCCGCTTCGGCACTCGGGGCCACCGAAGGGGCGTCGCGGGTGGCGGTGGACGATGGTTTCATGGGCCGCGAGCGACAGGTGGGCGCTAGTGGCACCTGGGTTACCGCAAGGGTGTATGTTGCCGTCGGTATTTCCGGAGCCATCCAGCATCTGCAGGGTATCGGCGCCTGCGACAAGGTCATTGCGATCAATCTGGATGCGGGGTGCGACATGGTCAAACGCGCTGATCTATCGGTCATCGGCGAGAGCGCCGAAGTGCTCACGGCATTGATCGCTGCGGTGGAAGCCTGGCGCAGCGGAGGTAAGCGCGATGCAGCCTGAAGTGTATGTGGATAAGCATGCGGTACAGATCATCAGTCTGGTGTCCATCGGGGCGCACCCGACATCAGGTCGTGCGCGCCGCGCCGAACAGGATGCACGAGCCGTCGAGCTTGGTTTGCAGCTGGCTGGGGATAACTTGCAGGTACTGCACGCCGGCAATGCCGAAGAACCGGCGCTGCGCGCCTACCTTGGCATGGGGCTCAGCGAGCTGCATGTGCTGGAGCAACCCGAGGGCGCTGATGCGCTGGTCGCTCTGACTGACTACCTCCGGGGTTCTGCCGCACAGGTGGTGCTGGCCGGCAGTCAGGCTGAAACCGGTGAAGGGTCGGGCATGCTGCCCTTTCTGTTGGCTGAAAGGCTGGGCTGGCCACTGGTGACCGGTCTGGCTGAAGTCGAGTCGCTGAACAACGGTACCGCAGTGGTCCTGCAGGCTCTGCCTCGCGGCCAGCGTCGCCGGCTGAAGGTCCGCCTGCCGTTTCTGGCCACTGTGGATAACGCGGCTCCCAAACCTCGACAGAGCGCATTCGGGCCCGCACAGCGTGGCACGCTGTACACCGAAAGAGTTCAGGTAGTTGCCGATGAGTTATTGACGAACCAATCGCTGCAGCCAGCCAGACCGCGGCCCAAACGCCTGAAGGTCATCAAGGCCAAGAGCGGCGCTGATCGCATGAAAGCCGCCACTGCCAAGGCAAGCGGCGGCGCAGGCCAAGTGCTGAAGGGGCTGCGCCCGGAAGAGGGCGCAGCCGCGATTCTGAAGCTGTTGATCGATGAGGGCGTCGTAAAGTAAGGCTATGGTCTTGTGCTGCCCTTTTTGATGGGCGGTTTGCCTTTCTGCCCGGAGAGAGGCCGGAAGTAGGCATAGGAAATACTCCCGTCCAGACCACCGCCATTGCTGACCTCAACTTTGATATCCGCGTTTTCGTAACTTCGGTTGAAACTCGAAATCGTGATGGGTAGCAAGATGGCTCGTTTGAACGTCACGGTTGTAAGGCCTTGACCATAGCCTCCGTCCGGCCTGCCAGTCACCGAGAACCACGAGCCCTTGCCGGCCTTGAGTATTTTGGCAGAGCGTATTTCATCGTTGTCGCAGCCATAGCTGTTATTGCCACTGCCCATTTTGAATTGTCTGTCCACATTGAAGGGCACCGTGCAGACAATATTCTGTGTTGCCCCATTGCCCTCATAGAACACAATGCTTGCGTCGCTTATGTCGTTATCGTCTGGTTTGTTAAGCACTTTTATTCGTGAAACCTTACCGTCAAGCCCATTATTGTGAGAGGCGACCTTGCGGTAATAGAACGTATCGGCCGAGCCCTCGAATGAATCGATTCGCACCCTTTTGCCCATGGGAATCGATTGCTTGACGTCTATCAGTGTGAAGTCATCCTGCTTATCTGCGTCGGGGTTGTCGTACAGTTCTATACGCGTGCCCGCTCGAACACCCTCAAGTTCCATTGACCGGAGTTCGTCGTTCTCACACCCGCGTGAGGCAAGCTTCATGTCATATTGAACGCCGCTGGTGCCGCCACCCTGATTCACCGGCAATACGCAGGAGGTGTCCCCCGCACGGTTGGCCCGGTTGTCTTCGTAGAAATAGAGACCGCCTTGAGAAAGCGCCGCAGCATAGGGCAGCGCGTCACCCACCTGGTTGAAATCAATGCCCAGGTAGTTGGGTTTGCGCCAACCGGTTGCTTCGCCGCAATAGTTTTCCACCCGGCGCTGCAACCAGGTCAGGTTGTTGTCCATGTTTCCTGCATGCAGCGTAGTACTGCCCCAGGCATGGAATTGATTAAGAACGAATAGCCGCGGCAAACCACCGTCACGGGTGCGCAATGAAAGGTCCATGGAGCCGTAGCGGCTTTTGCATTGCCAGTCATGAACCAGCGACGTTATACCCAGGTTATAGGTGTTCTCGACTTCTGTATTGGGTGCCCAAAGAACCTCGGCCTGCTTGCCGGCCAGCGTGTACCTTTTGGCCACTTCTCCGTTCGATAACATGACGAGGCGTTTGTTACTGTCGATCATTTCCCTAAGCGTTGGCCAGCTGTATCCATTGGACACATGGCTGTAATCTGCCAATTCCGGCACTTGCTCCAGCACCGGAAGCAGTTCGTCTGAGCTCAGCGTCGATTCGAACAGCAGGGAAATGACGGCATTTCGGTCTTTCTGCATATAGGCAACAAACTCTCTGAGCACGTCGCTTAACAAGGGGGCGTCCGCTCAGCATGCACCGATCGCCGGCAGATGGCATAGCCGAACCCGTTTTTGCCCGTTGTTATCGCCCACATCCATGTGAATATCCAGCATAAACCCCCTGATACCGCGTTCTAATTGCGGGGTAATGGCGTCCAGATAAGCGTTGTGCGCGGTGACCCAGGTGTACTGATCGAATGTCCTGGTAAAATCATTGATGCCCGGCGCTGCATAAGCGTCCTTGCTGACCTTGATCCAGTAGGCGTTTTCTGTTTCGGAGGTCGGGTAGTACCAATAGTGCGTCGCCGCGTTACCGGAAAATTTCGAACGGTAAAAAGTGATGTTATTCAGCGAGTGAATGGCACCAGGATAAGTAGGCTCGTTCCATTCCTTCGGGTCCTGCCAGGTGCCTGCATGCTTGCCGGCATAGGTCCAGAAAACATTGTCTGCGGCACCAGCAGGGTAATACCAGTTGTGTCTGGCAGGGCTGCCCTCCTGCAAGGCCTTGAAGAACCACGTCTGGCCGTCGTGATCGTGACGATGGATTTCCCCCACACGCGTAAATTCATTCCATGTTTTGGGATCGGCGTAGTTACCTTCATTTTTGTAGAGATATGTCCAGTCTGACGTGCTGTACTCCGAGGTTGGAAAGTACCGGCCCGTTTCGGACGGACGACCCTCTTTTTCTGCACGGAACAACAACCGTTCGCCATGGTAGTCGTAGCTGTAGATATCATCCGGGTACGCGTAGTCGTTCCAGGTATTGGGCACTTCGAACGTGCCTCGTCCCTTGCGGAAGAACTCCCACCATGTAGAGCTCTTGTCGGCAACAGGGTCGCCTTTAGCGGGCTGCTCTTTGGGGTAGTCGTTCTTGCCTGTGAACTTCGACCTGAACAACATGCTTTGATAGTCGATGGTTGTCTGATGGACAAGGCCATTCTGCGTCCAGTCAGCCAGGCTTTTGGGCTGATCGCGTGTTCCATTGAGGTGCGTGACCTGAAGAAACTTCCAGGCCGGCGACTTTTCGACGAGAGCCGGAGGCTTCTTTTCTTCGTCCGCATCCAGTGGCGCGTTCGGAGGCAGCGTCCACTTGTCCTGTTCTGGAATGCCCTCCTTGTCGGAGTTCACGCTAAACAATAAACGCATCCCGCTGACGTTGCGCACATGCACGGCGCCGCGCCAACTGACTTCGTCCCACTCCTTGGGGGCATCGAGGGTGCCTGCGTTTCTGGAGATGCCATAGAAAACCCAGTTTTCGGTGTCTCGCAGGTCGAAGGGGAACGGCCAGTCATTGAATGAAGGAACGCCGCTGTTTTTTGCAATGAAATAAAGATCAATGCCCTCATGGGGTGTTTTTACATAATCGCCCGGTACGACGGGCTCCTTCTCATCCTTGGGATCGCTGAGCGTGCCGGCGTGTCTTTCGGTCGCTACGTAGATGAAATGCTCATTGTTCGTCGCGTCCGTGGGGTAGGTCCATTTCTGCTGCTCGGGTATGCCAGCGCTTCTGGCTTTGAAATAGAACCGTATGCCATCTTTTTCTACGCGATGAATCGCTCCCCTCCACGTAACTTCGTCAGGTATATGAGGGTCGGCAAAAGTGCCTGCATGGGACGTTGTACCGTAATAGGCCCACTGCTCGGTGCTGCTTTCATCGGTGGGGTAGTACCAGTTATGTGTTGAAGGTGTCCCTGTCATCTGTGCACGGAAGTAGAGTGTTTTGCCATCATACTCATAGCGATGCAGACGTCCGGGCCACGTGTATTCATCCCATTCCTTGGGATCGTTTTCGGTTCCGGAGTGCCTGCTGACGCCCAGAAAGTGCCAGGAGTCGTTATCGGTGGGGGTCTTTGGCCGCTCGCCTACATCAACGTTCATCTCGCCGGATTTTTTGGCTTCAAACATAAATCGCGTTTCCCGGTCCAGATGGATGGCACCCGCCCAGGTTGGCTGGTCGAAATATTTGGGACTGTTCAGCGTGCCTTGGTAAATCGAAAACCCCACACGATCAAAGTTGTTTTCGTTCGCGTAACCCTCTTTATCATCCGCTACATGCCCCCAGATTTTTGATCTGTAGAACCATCGGGCGCAACTTTCGCCAATGCCGGTGGGGATCTTCACCACGTGCAACGCGCCTGGCCAGGTCGCATCGGATTCAGGTTTCGGATCGAGCCAACTGCCCGCGTGAATGCCCATGTCCAGGTAAGACCACTGCTCGTTACTGTCAGGCGGTGCCGGATAGTGCCATCCTTCCTGGCCGGGAGCGCCATCGATGAGGGACCTTGCGAAGTAAGCCTTTCCATCAACTTCAAAGCGGTGAATCGCACCGGGCCAGGTGATTTCGTAAGCGTCCTTGGGCGATTGCAAGGTGCCTGCAAAGGCACTTTTACCTACATAAAACCAGTTGTCATTGCTTTGCTGTGAGTCAGGCAGCGGATGCTCGGTATTGAAAACACCGGCAAAGCGAGCCTGGTAATACTCGTCCGTGGTATGGATGACCCTGACAGTGTCTCCGGGCCTGATCATCTCCCCCATCTGCACTGGATCAGTCAGTGTGCCTTGGTGAGAGGCCTGCCCCGCGAACTCCCACCAGGCGTTGTCGGTTGCCTCCAGCGGAAGCGGGTGATCGATGCCGATGACCGCGAGATTGCCCGTAATCTTCGAGCGGTAATAACGCCTGGTGTTTTCGACCTGGCGCATATGAATCGCCCCGGTCCAGGTCACTTCCTGCTGATCCTTGGGGTCGATAATCTCGCCCGAATGCCGGGATTCCCCGACTACTGTCCAGTAATCATTTTCTCCGACCAGCGGAATCGGCCAGTCGTGCTCGGCAAGCAGTCCATCGACCTTGGAAAGCAGATACAGAGTACGGTCTCTGGCTTGCATCGCGTGAATGCTGCCCGGCGTGGTAAAGCCGGAGTCGCCTTTCGGATCGGCCCAGGTGCCCTCGGGAAGGTTTGTGCCCAGATACTCCCAGTGCTCGTTGTCGGTCCCGAGCGCAGGGTAACTCCAGTCATTGGCTTGAGGAACGCCTCGTGCGATGGCGCGATAATAGACGCGCTGCCCGTCAACGATAGTGGCGTGAATCAGCCCCTGGCTGGTCATTTCATCGAAGTCTTTCGGATCGGCAAACGTGCCTTTGTGCCGGACCAGGCCCAGCACTTTCCAATACTGAGTGTCGCCCGAAGTCGGGAGAGGCCAATTGTCGGCGATCGGGTTTCCCGACTGCTGAGCGATGTAAAGCTGGCGCCTGCCTGATGAGCTGTACTCGTGGACAGCGCCAATCCAGGTCTGGCCGCTCATTGATTTGGGGTCGGCGTAAGTGCCCGCCTGATCTGAGGTAAACATGAACTCCCAGAAGTCTGTACTTGTGGGGGCTTGCGGGTAAGGTGTTTGCGAAGTGGGCTTTCCGGTCATCTTCGATTTGAGGAACGCCCGTTGGCCATTGATGGTGGCCACGTGTATCGCATCCGGCCAGGTAGGATCGGTGAAGGGTTTTGGGTCCGAGAAGGTGCCGGCATGTTCTCCGGCGTACTCATAGAACGTGTTGGATTCTTCACCTGAGGGATAGACGGCATCCACATCCTGGGCAAATCCGGCAAATCTGGAGCGAAAAAGTTTTTGACGGGTCAGGCCAAGCTGGTCGGCAAAGATGGCGCCGGGCGTGTTGATGTCGTTACGTTCGCGTGGCGTTTCGGCGGTGCCGCCGTTGAGTGAGGTCACGTAGCTCCACTGATCATCGCTTGTTTCGCCCACCGGATAAATCCAGCCCCCTGCAACCGGTTGAGCCTGCTGTCGGGCCGCAAAAATGATGTGCTGATTGTCATCCAGGTGAAGTGCGCCCGGCCACGTGGCGTCATCACGGTCTTTGAGGTCGTCTGCCGTGCCGGCATGTTTGAACACCGTGACGAACTCCCAGTATGTGTTACTGGCGAGATCATTCGGGTAGGGCGTCGTTGCGGAGGGCATGCCGTCGAACAGTGAGCGCAGTACTACACGCTGACCTTTTATCGAGGCCTCATGCAGTGCGCCGATCCGGGTGAAGTCATCGAAGGGCTTGAAGTCACTCCATGTGCCTGCGTGTCTGCCGGCGTAGACCCAGTACGGATCGACGATGCCCACAGTCGAGAAGTTGTCGAGATCATTGGCGGGATAGCCTTCGTAATTGGAAACATAGAACGTGCGCGAGCCCGGAACAGTGCCATCCACGTAGACCGAACCTGCCTGGCTGTAGTCAGCAAATTGCCTCGGAGCTTCGAAAGTACCCAGCGGTGGTATCTCTGGGATATACGACCAGTGCTCGTTGTTTTCTGGTGTCGTCGGCAATGGCCAGTCATGCTCGGAGGGAAAGCCCTCTGCCAGTGATACGAAATAAACGGGAGTGCCGTCGATCAGCGTTTTATGCACCGCGCCGGGCCAGGTAAATTCCTGTTGGGTCTTGGGGTCGGCCACTGTTCCTGCATGGAGGGAAGTCCCCAACGACTGAAACTCGTCGGTCTGGCTGTAATCCCAGCCGGTTGCCGGCGCGGTCCAGGATGTCAGCGAACGGTACAGCGCTTTCCCCTGGCCCTGCGGAGCTGAATGGATAGCGCCGACCCAGGTCTCGGTGTCCAGATCGGTTCTGGGGTCCCACCAGGTTCCGGCATCCTGGGTGATGCGGCGCACTCCCCAATAAGTGGTATTGGTAGGCGAGGTTGGGTAAGGCTGTTCAACTGCCCCCGCGAAGTGCGCCGCGAACGAAACCCACTTGCCCTGCAGTTTGGCGCGATGCAGTTTGTCGAGCGCCGTATTTTCTCCGAAGGCTTTCAGGTCTGTATATGAGCCTTCATGTACGCCGCGATAGTCCCAGTTCTGATTGCTCTGCGCGTCATCGGGGAATTCTGCATTCAGAAGGGGCGCAAACCCGATAAATGTGGATGCGTAGTAGTGACTGCGTAGCGGGGTGAGCGGGTTGCGATAATAAGAGCCCTTCGACGTGCTCATGTCGGTCCAGGGTTTGGGAAGGGGGACCAGGATGCCTGACAGGGTCCCCGCAAACTTCCAGTACCCAGCGCCTTGCTCTGTGCCGGGTGCAGGCCATGTATCGACGCTTGGGCGTCCGGTGTGCTGTGCCAGATAAACGGTTTTGGTCTGCTCGAAATATACGAATACGCCAGGCCATACCAGATCCTGATCTGTTTTCATTGCTTCAGGCGTACCGGGCTTGTCAAAGAACCCGATGAAGTCCCAGAAATCATTGCTCTGCGCTGTGGTGGGATAAGGCGTTTCGGCGCTGGGGGTTGCGTCCAGTTTCGAGCTTAACAAGGCCTTTTTGTTATCAATAAGACCCATGTGCAGAGCACCAATGCGGGTGGGCTCCTCGAACGTCTTTAGGTCCGGCCCCAGACCTGAGTGCTGGCCGGCGTAGGTCCAGAATTCGGTTGAACGTGGCGTATCGGGAAAGGCCGGATCAGGCTGACCAGGCTGACTGTCGAATGCAGCGGTATAGAACACGCTGCCTTTCCCGGTCAGGTCGAGGAATACCGCGCCTTTGAAAGCAGGTTCTCCTGCCCGTCGTGGCTGCTCGAAAGTGCCCGCATTCACTTCTTCACCGGCTGCCCAGACGGGAACAGTCGAGGCCGATGGAGATGATTCAGAAGGGCTCACGCCAGGGGCCGCGGTGACCAGCCAGGCCAACAGAAGGCCGCTGGAAAATGCCACCGACATCACAATCCTTTGATATTTTTTCACGCCACACCCGAGTCCATTCACAGTGAGTTGGTAATGCACTCCCCATCCATGGCAATGCATTGAAAAATCCTATACGCACAACAGGCGTTCAGATACCTATCAAACCTGACAGGTCAGTGCATAAATGTTCTTTTCGGGAAGACTTACACACAATCCCTGTGCGTGTGCCTGTGGATAATGTGTTCGTGAACGTCCGAAGGGCTTGTAGGACGTGGCTTTTGGAGTGGTGATCAAAAAACGATCAATCTAACTCGTTATTTTTATCGCATTTTTTTGTGGATAAATCCGCACTGCCATCTGCCGACCACTGGGTTTGCCCACAATCTCTGTTAGCGTGCTTGTGGACAAGTTGTTTGTGATTACCTGCAAGCCTTGTAAATAAAGGCTTTTGAGGTTTTGTACGAAAAGTGATCAAAGCAGGGTTTTGCGTGCAGTGGCGGATCATTCGGGTGATTTTTCAGCCATTTCATACATTGTCCACAGTAGGCAAGCTGATGTGGATGAAGTTGTACCCAAAGTCTGTTGGCGCTTCTGTGGATAAGGTGTTTGTGCTCTTCTGTATCCCAATGAACACAAGGGTTACAGGGGGTTGAACAAAAAATATACAGGTGTCGTGCTGGAGGTGAACGCTGGATAGGTGCTCACGAAGTCTAGTATTTATAGCCGTCGGATCGACTTATCCATAAACGTTTAAGAAGCGCTGTGGATAAGTCGATGGGTCGTTACGTTGACGAGCCCTTTTCAGAGGCTATGACAGCAGATACACGACATTACGAGAATCACTGCCATTCTTTCGGAAAGTCGCGAAAACGCCAGGCGCCTTCCTGCTCTGTCCAAAGCGCCCATAGCGTCGGCGCGTTGCCCGGCCGCCAGTCTATTTGTGAGTGGTGAGGATTAAGGCAGATATAGGTCGCATTACCATGGGTTACTTTATCCCCCTTCAAGTAGTCGGTATCTGTTTTCCATTCACGCAACGCTGCGCTGGTGGTGAACGCCTGTACAACATTACTCGGGCCAGATAGTTTGTCCTCTGTATCGTATGCGCCGACGATAAAGTGATACGTGGTGTCTGGGGTCAAGCCTTCAATGGTGCACGCGAGTACCTCTGGCCCGACAGGCACCCGGTCCGCGCCAATCCGATACACAAAGTAAGATTTGATGCCTGGACCACTGTCAGACTTGTCCCAGGCCAACGAAACACTGGTCTCCGTTACGCCGGTCTGACGCAAGTTGCCGGGTGGCGTAGGTCGATCAGGTGATGCCTCGGTTTTTGTCGTTACCAGGATTTCTTCAGAAAGCTCGGAACTGTTCCCTTGGCTGTCAATGGCTTTGATCTGATAGCCGTAAAGGTTGCCTTGCGAAAGACCATCGTCGGTAAAGGGAGGGGTTGCGTCGCTACCCAACGAGAGGTCATTTCTGAAGAGCTCATACTTGAATGGGCCGCCGGGGCCCGTCGAAAGACTCCAGTCGAGCGTCACCGATGACGTGGTTTGTTCGGTTGATCGCAAACCAACAGGCACTGAAGGTTTACCAGGTACAGGTGTTTCGCCAGTCGTCGAGACCTTTAATAGATTACTGACCTCTGACCACTGAAGGTTGGAATCTTGTGCCACGACGTAGTACTCATACTCGGTATCGGCAGTGACGTTGTTATCGGTGTAGTGGGTGGTTTCACGATTGACCGCTTCAATAGGCCAGCCATCCCGGCCAATTTGATACCTTTCGAGTCCGATGTGGCTGATAGACGCCGTCCATGTCAGCGACACACTTTTATCGGTGACGCCTGACAGGCTCAAGACCGGTGTTGTCGGTTTCGCGCCACCGCCACTTCCTGCCTGTGTACTCACGCTGATCGCTGTGGAGAATGCCGAGGTGTTGCCCATGACATCAATGGCACGTACCTCGTAACTGTAAGTGGTGTCGGGCTGAAGGCCGGTATCGTTATACGACGGGCTGTCCGCAAATAAGGAGACGCTGTTGTTGCGACGTAGCTCATAGCGCAGCACCGGGTTCTGGCCTACCGACAGCGACCAGACGAGCTTCACCGAATTTGGGGTTTGCTCGGTTGATCTGAGGTCAGTGGGCACTGAAGGCTTGTCAGGTACGGGCGTTTCGCCGCTGGTGAGATAGCCGTAGCGTTTGGCAAATTCCCAGTCGTAGGCGGCGCCATCCTTGGGCTTGCCATCGTCCCAGTTGACCGACCAGGTCATCAGCCCGCGAATCGGGTTGCCGTCGGACTGCAGTTTGTCCAGGGCGTATTTCACGTCGTCCGGGTTGATCACATAACCTGTCGCGGCGGCGTCATTATTGGTGGGCAAGCCGATCGCAAGCTTGTTCGCCGGGATTTTGGTAAAGCCACGCGTGCCGTGGATCAGGCTGTCGGTCAGGTAATAGAGAAATTCCTTCTTGTGGGCATCATTGTTTTGCGTCACCCACAGGCTGAGCTCGTCGACCCATATGCCGTCGCCACCCTGGTTGTAGTACTGAGGGGCGATAAAGTCATAGAGGTCCTCAAGCGCCTCGATATAAGCGAGGTAAGCGCCACCACTTCTGAAGGACGAGAGGAAGGCGACGGCCTCTTTCAGGAACGGAAAGTCGGTGGTGATTTCTTTCAGCAGCGGTGTGTTGCGGGTAGCCGACCGAAGATAAGGAAACTCCGGAGCCATGCTGATAATGAAATGCTTGCCTTCGGTCTCGTAATGTTCGCGCACCAACCTCAGTGCGGCGGGTAATACGGTCCGGTTATCGGCAAAGGTAATGGCCGCTTGTTCAAGGTCGATATCCAGGCCGTCAAAGCCATAGGTTTCGCACAGGTCAATGATTTCGTACGCCAGTGCTTCTTCCTGACCGGCATGCAGCTCGATGTGCGCGTCAGCCCCGCCCAGCGAAATCAGCACAGCCCGACCCTGTGAATTCAGCTCCGCTACCTGAGCACGGAACGCCTCATCAGTCAGATTGTAAGGCTTGAAAGTGGGGATGCCTGCGCCTTTCATGAACGCCACTGCAATGACGTTATAGGCTTTGTCGATGTCGGTCAGCGCCATTTCCTTGAACATACCTTGCTGGTAACCCTGACCTGATTCAGACGGCCAGTTATGCCAGAAGCCCATGAGGATGTTTTTCCCTGATATATCCGTCATGGTCGATGCGGCGTCGACCTTCTTGTTTTTATATTGATTAATGATTTTTGGGTTGAGCATGGTCCGTGTCTCCGTCCGTTGGATTGACTGCAACGGGAGTTGATCACGAGAGGAGTTTTCAGGTAACTGTCAGAAATGACGGTATCGGCGCGAGGGCTTTTGTGTCGGTGTGACCAAGGCAGACTCACTTCATGATTGAAGTGAGTCTGCCTTGTAGGATCGCGTTGGCGGGGGCAATCTCTACTCGTGATTCACCGCCACACCCTTCAAATACGGTGCAGGCTCTGCCCCAAGGTTTTCCAGCATGCGCGAGCTGTACCAGTCGACGAAGTTGACCACGCCGAACTCATAGGTTTTCGAATAAGGCCCGGGTTGATAGGCGGTAGAGTTAATGCCGCGCTGGTTTTCTTCCGCAAGACGGCGGTCCTGATCATTGGTGGCATCCCAGACCTGGCGCATGCGTTCCACGTCGTAGTCGACGCCCTCGACCGCATCCTTGTGGACAATCCACTTGGTGGTGACCATGGTTTCCTGCGCACTTATCGGCCACACCGTGAATACGATGATGTGATCGCCCATGCAGTGGTTCCAGGAGTGCGGCAAATGCAGAATACGCATCGAGCCCAGGTCAGGATTCTGGATGCGGCCCATCAGTTTTTTGCAGCCGACCTTGCCGTCCAGAGTCATTGACACCGTGCCTTTGAGCAGCGGCATGCGCACGATACGGTTACGCAGGCCGAAACTGGCGTGGGCGTAGGGGATTTTCTCGGCGTCCCAGGCGGCGGCGGAAGCAGCTACGTGGTCCTTGAAGGCCTGATCAGCGCGCGGGTCTGTGACATCGTCCCATTCCAGCAGGGTTTTGAGCAGCTCTGGGTGCGAGCCACCGCAGTGATAGCACTCGCGGTTGTTCTCCAGTACCAGCTTCCAGTTGGCCTTTTCCATCAAGGTGGTTTGCACCGCCACCTTGGTGTTCTCCATATCATAGGGTTCCATGTAGTGCCGCAGCGTCGACAGGAACTCGTCGATGGCGGGCGGGTTCTCCGCCAGGCTGATAAAAATGTAACCGCCTGCGGTCTTGACGTGCACCGGCTTGAGGCCGAACTGCTTCATGTCGAAGTCGTCGCCCATTTCAGTACCCGCATACAGCAGGCGCCCGTCCAGCTCATAGGTCCACTGGTGGTAGTGGCAAACCAGTTTGGCGACTTTGCCTTTCTCGGCAGTACACAGGCGCGAGCCGCGATGGCGGCATACGTTGTGGAACGCGTTGACGGCACCGTCCGGACCGCGCACCACCAGGATCGGGTTCTTGCCGATCTGCAGCGTCAGGTAATTGCCCTTGGTCGGGATTTCGCACGTCATCCCGGCAATCAGCCACTCCTTGTGAAAGATTTCCTGCATGTCGATTTCAAACAGTCGCTCATCACTGTAGAAAGGCTGCGGCAGCGAGTACGTGCGCTCGCGATTCTGCAGCATCTCGGCAGTGGCCTTGCGTGCAGGTTCCAGCGGATCGCCCAGGCTCAAGGTTGCGGTGACGTCCATCGATTAAATCCCTCATGACCGCGGCATGGGCGGCCTGCGAATGTGGCTGATACGGGTGTGATCGCGTTGCACGCATGACGATAGATCAGTCGATCATGCTCATGACCCTTGGTGGCGAGTGTGGAGCCGGGCGCTGAGTGAACCTTATCCATGGGCGACATGGCCGCATCCGTTCCCGACGCGACAGCCCTTGTTGTTCGGGGCTGGTCGCGGTAAGTACGTGAATGTCGTTGATAGGTAAATGGCCGCCTCGCGCGTTACGCAGAATCCGCAGCATGAGAGGCCGACAGTCGGCCGTGGAGATCGAGTATGTCGCAAAGTTTCCTGAGCCCGGTCACGACCCAGACATGGGCCAACGGTCGCCACCTGGTACGTGTCGTCAAAGTCATCCAGGAAACCTGGGATGTACGCACTTTCTGCTTCATGGCCGACCAGCCGATCATGTTCTTCTTCAAGCCAGGGCAGTTCGTGACTTTGGAGCTGGAGATAGACGGTCTGCCGATCATGCGCTCTTACACCATCTCCAGCTCACCGTCGGTGCCCTACAGTTTTTCGATCACCGTCAAACGTGTGCCGGGCGGCAAGGTCTCCAATTACCTGCATGACACCCTCGATGAAGGCCAGGAACTGGCCGTGCACGGGCCGGTCGGACTGTTCAATGCCATCGACTTTCCGAACCCGAAGATTCTCTACCTCAGCGGCGGCGTAGGCATCACGCCGGTGATGTCCATGGCGCGCTGGTTCTATGACACCAACGCCAATGTCGACATGGTGTTCGTGCACAGCGCCCGCTCGCCCAAGGACATCATCTATCACCGCGAGCTGGAACACATGGCATCGCGGATCGACAACTTCAGCCTGCATCTGGTCTGCGAAAAGCATGGATTGGGTGAACCGTGGGCCGGTTATCGCGGCTACCTGAACCAGAAAATGCTCGAGCTGATGGCCCCGGACTTCATGGACCGTGAGGTGTTCTGCTGCGGGCCGACGCCGTACATGGCGGCGGTCAAGCGACTGCTGCTGGAAAACGGCTTCAACATGGCTCAATACCATGAAGAGTCGTTCGGCGCGACGCCGCCCGAAGCGCGGGCCGATGCAGTCGAGCAGGCCGAAATCGCAGCCGACGCGCCGGATGTCGACGCCGCCGACCTGCATCAGGTGGAATTCACCGACACCGGCAAGAGCATTCGCGTGGCACCGGGCGAAACCGTTCACGCCGCCGCCGCCAAACTCGGCCTGATGATCCCCAAAGCCTGCGGTATGGGCATTTGCGGCACCTGCAAGGTCATGAAACTGAGCGGCGAAGTAGAAATGGAGCACAACGGCGGTATCACCGACGAGGATGTTGCAGAGGGCTACATTCTGTCCTGCTGCAGCGTACCGAAGGGGGATGTGCGGATTGAGTATTGAGCACGCCTGAAACTGTGTAACGCGGAGCGTCCGGAACGGCATACCCACGCGGAGCATGGGCACGATAGTGATCTCTCTGACGACTATCGTTCCTCACGCTCCAGCGTGGGAATGCCGTGGGTGACGCTCTGCGTCACAAATCTACGCCGCGCTGCAGGTTCAAGACCGGACGCGGAGCGTCCAGAACGGCATGCGACGCGGAGCGTCGCACGATAGTTGGTGTCATCCTTCCGCACGCTCCAGCGTGGGTACGATAGGCGTTCTTTAGGGCACCTATCGGTTACGTTCCACTATGACTCTGCTTATAAGCCGCCAGCGCTGGCAGCAGTTGCTGGTCGATGGCTTGGCGGACGGCAGGGAGGAGGGTGGCACTGCCGGTCAGGAGTTGCTCTACCAGACGTCGCAGGGCTGTAGCGCGTTCGGCGTTCAGGCCGCAAACGGCTTGCGCGCAGGCTTGTTCAGCGGTTGCGCCGCCGGGTGCTTCGAAGCCCAAGGCTCTGAGTTGGCCGAGCAGGTCTTCCTGGTCAATCAAATCTGCGTGCATCATGGCTTCTGTTCCTTTGATCGGGCTTTTTTCCGATTCTGGTAGGGCAGACTGCCAAGGGCAAGTCCTGTGCGTCGCGCATGGCAGGATTGACTACAGGTACGTCGTTTTCAGTTCAGGTCGCGCTCATTCGGTTTGCAGGTTTTCTATTGTGCTGTCGACCATGACCTTTGCCATGTCCACCAGGTGCATGATGGTGAGCGTCATGTCTCGCTGCGCGCCGGTCATGCTGTCGCTGAATTCACAGGCGCTTGTAGCAGCACAGCGCAGCAGGTCGCTGGCATACATCAGTGCATCTTCGTGACTGACTTTGGGGCGGGCGTTGAAGAGGGGTGGGTCGGGGACGATTTTTAGCATGTGATGTATCTCCTGAGGTTTTAGAAGACCATCACCGTCGGCTACTAAGCGAGGGTGGTGATCATGCGCAGGTAGTAGCCCGGTCCAGGAACCCCGGTGCATCCGAAGATGCCCCACGCACGACCACCATAAAAAATGCAGGCCGTGAAAGGGCACCTGCACAAGGTGGCGCAATGCGCCTGGATAACGAGGGCTACTAATCCTCATCGCTGAATATGCAGCGACGGGCGCAGAGTAGTGATCGAAATCGGCAGGCACAAGGGGGCGGGAGTTTCTCGGAAATTTCCTTCAAACGAAAGGGACGAGTCCCGCAAATTCGTTACAAATTCTTGTTCATTGCTCAGGTTTGCTAAACTGCGCAGCTTGCCAGGAGCTGCCATGAATTACCGTCACGCCTACCATGCCGGCAACCACGCCGACGTGTTCAAACACCTGACTCTGACTCGCTTGATCGCCCTGATGGCGCGCAAGGAGCAGCCGTTCGCCTATCTCGACACCCACGCGGGGTTGGGGTTATACGACCTCAAGGGCGATCAGGCCACCCGCACCGGAGAGTGGCTGGAGGGCATCGGCCGTCTTTGGGATACACCGGACTTGCCCGCGCTGGCCTCCGATTATCTGCAAGTGCTGCACGACATGAATCCCGACGGCGAGCTGCGCTACTACCCCGGCTCGCCGGAGCTGGCCCGCCGCCTGACCCGCGAGCGCGAGCGTGTGCTGCTCAACGAGAAGCACCCCGAAGACGGGCGTCTGCTCAAGGAAAACATGAAGGGCGACCGCCGCGTGGCGGTGCATCTGGGGGAAGGCTGGCATGTGCCACGCGCCTTGCTGCCGGTGGCTGAAAAGCGTGCCGTGATGCTCATCGACCCGCCGTTCGAGCAGCTCGATGAAATGAAACGCTGCGCTGTAGCGCTCAAGGAAACCATCGGGCGCATGCGTCAGACGGTGGCTGCTATCTGGTACCCGATCAAGGACCCGCGCCTGCTGCGGCGTTTTTATCAGGACCTGGCCGAGACTGGCGCACCCAAATTGCTGCGCGTCGAGCTGTTCGTCCACCCGCTGGACACCCCGGCCAGCCTCAACGGCTCAGGCCTGGCCATCGCCAACCCGCCGTGGGGCCTGGAAGAGGAGCTGCGTGAGCTGATGCCTTATCTGGCTGACAAGCTGGGCCAGACCCAGGGCGGGTGGAAGATGGACTGGTTGATTGCCGAGTAGGCGTGTTCATAGCCAGGCCGAGTTGCGCTGCCTAGCGGACGCAGAGCGTCCAGAGCTGCATTCCCACGCGGAGCTCAGCGTTATACATAAGCCCGCTTTTGATTCTGACCGTAGGTCGTAGGAGCGAACTTGTTCGCGAAAGGGCCAGTATATTCGGCGAAAATGCGTCACCTGAACTACTATCTTCGCGAACAAGTTCGCTCCTACGCCCTGCGGGCAGAAGCCTGAAAAACGCTGTTTTCGGGCCGCTAGGCGCGAATCAAGCCGGCAGGCAAACTCCGGTGCCGCCCAGGCCGCAGTAGCCCTGCGGGTTTTTGGCCAGGTATTGCTGGTGGTAGGCCTCGGCAAAGTAGACCGTCGGGGCTTCTTCGATTTCAGTGGTAATTGCGCCTAACCCGGCCTTGTTCAATTCCGCCTGGAACGTTTCGGCACTGGCCTTGGCGGCGTCGAGCTGTTCGGGAATGGTGCAATAGATCACCGAGCGGTACTGAGTGCCGATGTCGTTGCCCTGACGCATGCCCTGGGTCGGGTTGTGCGCTTCCCAGAACACCTTGAGCAGCGACTCATAGCTGATTTTCTCGGGCTCGTAGACGACCAGCACCACTTCAGTGTGGCCAGTCAGACCGGAGCAGACTTCTTCGTAGGTCGGGTTCGGGGTAAATCCGCCTGCATAACCCACGACGGTGCTCACCACACCTTCCTGTTGCCACAGGCGGCGTTCTGCGCCCCAGAAGCAACCCAGGCCGAAGATGGCGAATTCCACATTGCTCGAAAACGGTCCCAGCAGCGGGTTGCCGTTGACGAAATGAGTTTCCGGAAGCGCCATAGGCGTTTCACGACCCGGCAGTGCTTGTTCGGCGGTGGGCAGTACGTTTTTGTTCACTAGAATTTCCGAGCGCAGAGTCATGAACCATATCCTCTCGTTTAGAGACAGGCAGCAGGGGCCAGGACGGATGAGCAGAGTTACATAGGTCCCGTTACACGCAGAAACAAGTGCTGCCGTGTAATAACAGCCTGACAGTGTGCCCGAGAGAGCAGGGTGCAGGGAAGGTTGTCAGGCGGACGGACGGCGCGGGTAGCGCTTCAGTTTTTCGATAAGCTCTTCGCCGGGGATAGGCTTGTCGAACAGATAGCCCTGGCCCACATCGCAACGATGACGACGCAGGAACGTCAGCTGTGCAGCGGTTTCAATGCCCTCGGCGACCACTTTGAGCTTGAGGTTGTGGGCCATCGCGATGACCGCAGAGGTGATTTCCATGTCGTCTTCATCATCCGGAATATCGCGGATGAAGCTGCGATCGATCTTGATCACATCAATGGGGAATTTCTTCAGGTAGCTAAATGATGAGTAACCCGTGCCGAAGTCATCCATGGCCAGCGACAGGCCAAGTTTCTTCAGCGAGTCCAGCTGCTGGCGCGTGTCTTCGGTGGCTTCCAGCAACAGGCCTTCGGTCAGTTCCAGTTCCAGCAGCGAAGGGTCCAGCTCTTCTTCTCTGAGAATAGCGGCAATCGATGACACCAGCTCCGGGTCGGAAAACTGTTTGGGTGAAACGTTGATAGCCACATGCAAATTGCCGAAACCAGCAGCGGTGAGGTCCTTGCTCATGCGGCAGGACTGGCGAGCGACCCACTTGCCGATGGGGATGATCAGGCCGGTTTCTTCCGCCACGCTGATGAACTGATCGGGGCGGATCATGCCTTTTTCAGGATGATTCCAGCGCAGCAGCGCTTCCATGCCTAGCAGACGACCGGTCAGCAGGCAAAGCTTGGGCTGGTAGAACACCTCCAGCTCGTTCTGGGTCAGGGCGCGGCGCAGGTTGTTTTCCACGAACAGTTTGTAGCTCGCCTCGGCATTCAAGGCTTCGGTAAACACCTGAACCTGGTGCTTGCCGTTGGCTTTGGCCTTGTGCAGGGCCAGGCCGGCGTTTTTCATTAAGGTCTGCGGGTCACGGCCGTGCAGCGGCGCGCAGGCAAGGCCCACCGAGCCGGTAACGCTGATCAACTGATTGTCGACGAACATCGGCTTGTCCAGCGTGGCCAGAACCTGACTGGCGGTGGCCTGTCCGGCTTCCTGATCCGTGTTGTCGAGCAGAACGGCGAATTCGTTACTGGCAAAGCGCGCCAGCACGTCGGACGGGCTCAGGGTGTTACGCAGGCGGCGCGCCAGACTGATCAGCAGTTTGTCGCCGGTCTGGTGGCCGAGGCTGTCGTTGATGCGCTTGAAGTTGTCGATGTCGACCAGCAACAGGCTCATCGGCGTGTCGGTGTCACGGGCAAAACGTTCGTCCAGGTTGCGAATGAAGGCCGGACGGTTGCCCAGATTGGTCAGGTTGTCAGTGTAGGCCAGGCGCTCGATACGCTGCTGGGCCAGCTTGCTCTGGGTGATGTCTTCATAGATGCCGATGTAGTGCGTCAGCTCGCGATTATCGCCATACACCTTGGAAATCGACAGCTGGCCCCAGTAGGGTTCGAGGTTCTTGCGTCGACTTTTGAACTCGCCCTGCCAGCTGTTGCTGTTGGTCAGGCTGGAGTTGGCTTCCAGCAGCAACTGGTTGAGGTTTTCCAGCGCGGGCAGTTCCGAGAGCTTGTGCCCGGAGACCTCATCGGAACTGTATTGCGTGATCGCCGTGAAGCTTGGGTTGACGTATTCGACCACGCCGTTGCAGTTGACCAGCAGAAAGGCGTTGGCGCTCTGTTCGACCGCACGCTGGAACAGGTGCAGCGCATTGGTCGCGGCCCGACGGTTGTGGTTGTTGATGACCTGGGCGAACTGGTCGGCCAGCTCGCCAGCAAAGGCTATCTCGTCGGACTGCCACTCGCGTATCGAGCCGGATTGTTCCAGGCAGAGCACGCCAATGACCTGGCCATCGATACGAATACTCGCATCGAGGACCGCCTTGTCTTCTCCAGGCGTCAGGCTTTCGGCCATTTCGCGGGTGCGCGGGTCGGTCTGGATATTGCTGGCGTCAATCGCCCTGCTGGTATTAAGCGCTTGCAGATAGGTGGGGTAGGCGCTGATATCAATCGGCGTACGCGACTGATAGTCGCCGCTTTCCCGACGATAGTCGGTGATCGGCTCCAGACGCTTGTCGGTGAGGTTCCAGATACTGACATGATCGACGTCGTAAATGTCACAGGCGCTTTTGGTGATCAGCTTTGCCGCTTCCAGCAGGGTATTGGCTGTGGTGTAACGATGCCGGGTCAGACGCAGGATCAGGTCCTGCTGGGCACGCACGCGTTCCAGATGCGCAAACTGGTCACGCTGGGCGCGCTGGTTGAGTTCAAGGGCAATTTGCAGGCGTAGGTTACGGGTTTCGAGATCGGAGTCAGTGGCGCTCTCGCTTTCTGTGACAAGGCCATCGACGATCAGAAAATAACCACGCAGCAGATGACGATTGTGCTGCTTGTAGGCTTCGCCGATTTCCAGCAAGCCGAGCGTACCCTTGGGGCTGTGCAGGGTGTAGCGAATCAGGTAATTCGGAGAAGAAGCCAGTTGCTGCTGGATGTCGTCATGCAGTTGATAACGTGCTTGCGGCTCCATGAGGCTGGCATAAGGGGATCCAATCAAGGCGCAAAGGTCGACGGCGGGCAGGCCGAACTGCTTTTCGCAATTCGGATCGAGAAACAATAGCGCCCAATTGGCTTCATTCAGCCGCTCGAAACGCAGCATGCCCAGGCGCGAAGGCACTGGCAATTGCGTCACTACCTCGGCTGCGGATCTACCGGCAGCATCGGTTTGGCTTTTCATGAACAAACTCGCTTCCGAAATACTAGTCGCGACGGGCGTAAACCCCTCTTTCGCGTATGGCAAGGTTGCATGATGCGGCTCGTGCTTACAAGAGACTACAGTGGCTTAGTGCTATAAAAGTGTCGGCCGGTTGCCCAGGTTCTTCAATGTATCTGGTCGGATACTTGAAACTGCTCGCTTTTCGGGCAAACTCCCTGTTTTAAAGGGGGATTTCGCCATGCAGGTTTGCTCTTGTCCAGAAGGGTTGTCAATCAGGTTGTCGCGGCCTTGGCCCCTTTCGCTGGCAACTGCAGGAAAATCCCGGCGGCAAACATGGCCAGAACCCCGACGCTCAGGAACGTCAGCTGGAAAGCCTCCAGCACGCTGCTCAGCTCGCCGGTGGCAACTTCCTCGCTGAAACCGCCCAACAACGCCGCAGCGCTTGCGACCCCAAGGCTCAGCGAGAGTTGGGCCACCACCGAGAGCAGGCTGTTGCCGCTTGCCGCGCTGGCATCGTCCAGATCGATCAGGGTGACGGTATTCATCGCTGTGAACTGCAAGGAGTTGACCGCACCGAGCAGGCCCAGATGCACCAGCAAAACCCAGTATGGCGTCTGCACATCCACCAGTGCCAGGCTTGCCAGCAGGATGCCTAGCAGCAATGTGTTACCGGTCAGAATGAGGCGATAGCCCATATGCTCGATCAGCCAACGCGCTACCGTCTTGGCGAACATTCCTGCAGCCGCCAGCGGCAACATGCTCATGCCAGCCTCAGAGGGCGAATACCCCAGCGCCACTTGCAGCAGCAACGGGATCAGGAACGGCAAGGCTCCGCTGCCCAGACGGGCGAACAGATTGCCCAGAATGCCAACGGCAAACGTCCGGGTGCGAAACAGCGAAGGGGCAAACAATGGCGATTCAATGTGCCCGGCGCGCAGCCAGTAGGCTGCCAGGCAGCCCATCCCGGCAAACAGCAGAAGCACCACGCGCATGTGTGGCAGGTTCAGCTCGCCCAGCCCCTCAAGAGCAATGGTGATCAGCACCATTGCTGCGCCAAACAGGATGAACCCGATGCCGTCAAAACGCGTTCGGCCGCCTCCGGGAAGGTCGGGGATGAAGTGTTTGACGGCGTAGCAGCCGAGAATCCCGACCGGAATATTGAGCAGGAAAATCCAGTGCCAACTCAGGTACTCGACCATCCAGCCGCCAAGCGTCGGCCCCAGCAACGGTCCCAAAAGGCCGGGCACGGTGATAAACCCCATGATCCGTACCAGCTCCGACCGCGGATACGCACGCAAGACGATCAGGCGTCCGATGGGCAACATCAGCGCGCCCCCCAACCCCTGAATCACCCTCGCCGCCACCAGCACGTTGAGCGACCAGGACAGCGCGCACAGCAACGAGCCGACGCTGAACAGCAAAATGGCGCTGAAGAAGATGCGCTTGATCCCGAACCGGTCGGCAATCCAGCCTGAGGCCGGGATCAGCAGTGCGATGGTCAGCATGTAGGCGATAACCACCGACTGCATGCGCAGGGGGTCTTGAGCCAGAGAGCTGGCCATGGACGGCAGGGCGGTATTGAGGATCGTACCGTCCAGGCTTTGCATGAAGAACGCAATGGCGATGACCCAGGGCATCCAGCGCAGGGTCTTTTCATCCATGATCGGCGCTGCTGAGTTCGACATAAGCTCCTGCTACAAGGTTAGGGTGAGTCGGCTTATCAAAGCTCCGGGCAGTTGAATCGACCCTGTCTGGCGCTGAGTGTAGGTGCTCGATTGAAGAATCAGTTCACGCTCGCGAGTCAGGTCCTCCAGTGCGCTACCCAACAGGCTGTAGGCGCTGTCATCGAAACGCATGGTGCTGACCGGTGCGACGATCTTGCCGTCTTCGACCCAGAACGTTGCGAAACGTGTCATCCCGGTCAGACGTGCGGCAGCGCGATCCGAAAAGTTCAGGTACCACAGGTTGCTGATGTAAAGGCCTGTGCCGAGCTTTTCAAGGATCTGGTCCAGCTCCAGCGCGCCGCCGGCAATGCTCAGTGCGCTGGGCGATTCCCCGTAATCTGCGCCGTTGGCAGGCAGGTCGTACTCAGCGGCGCTGCTCGAGTCCACCAGTCGCTCGCGGGCCTGCCCGTTGACGATCAGCTTCAGGTCCTTGCGCGGGTAGCCTTCGCGTGAGAAAGCTGGTGAGAGCGAGCCACTGACTTGCTCGTCGAAGCTGACCAGCGGGCTGAAATGAGTCTCGCCGTCATACAGCCTTTGCAACGGGCTGCGCTTGCTGGCCACCGCTTGCGCGGAAAAGCCGCCCCAACTGAGCATACCAATGACTTCGTCCAGCGCCGCAGGAGCCAGATAGGCGCGGTAATGACCGGGCTTGAGGGTGTGCAGTGGGCGGCCGAGAAATTCGAGCTGCTCACGGGCCTGCTGAAAGCGTTGCACGAACGCTTCGTTGTTCCAGTCGTGACCTGCGTAGTTGGCTTTCACCGCCTGGCCGTTTTCATGAAACAGGCTCCAGTCGAAATTGAAGCTGTTGGCCTGATGCCAGCCCAGCGCGCCCCACGAACTGGCGAAACCCCGGTACAGCGGGCCAGCCGCGTAAAAGCCCACCAGATCGAGGTCGCCTGACAGTTCGCTGATCTGCTCGACCACCTGCGCGCTTTCCGGCAGCGGCAGGTCTTGCACGTTGCTGCTTTGCCAGGCCTGTGTGTCGGGCAACAGATACGGATCTTTTGCCAGCGAAGGCAGGGTTTCGCGCAATTGCTGCAAGGCGTTGGAAAGGCGCCGGGTGTCGGTCTCCTGATCCCCGGACAAGGTTACTTCCAGATTGGCATGACGCCCGTCGTCGATCAGTTTGAAGGTCGCAATGACCTGCTGCACACTCCCGGCCTGCCGAACCTGGCCGTGGTTGAAACGAATGAAATCGGACGCTTCGGCGTCGTAGGCCAGGGTGAAGTGTTCCGTCGGGCTGATGGCAGCCTTGAGCACGGCGACCAGCGCCTCGAACTGCTGTTGGTGCGACATCAGGCATCCCCTCCAAACACATCGACATTGGCAAAAACACACGCCGGAGAGGCATGGCCTACACGGATCACCTGATTGGGTTCACCCTTGCCGCAGTTGGGTGTGCCCAGCACTTTGAAGGTACTGGCATCACCGACTGCGCTGAGGTTTTTCCAGAACTGTGCAGAAATCGCCCGATAGTTTGGGTTCTTCACCACGCCCTTGAGTTCACCGTTTTCAATTAATTGGCCCCATTCGCAGCCGAACTGGAACTTGTTGCGCGCGTCGTCGATGGACCAGGAGCGATTGCTCGACATCAGAATGCCGTGCTCAATGTTACCGATCAGGCCGTCCAGCGACTGGTCGCCCGGTTCGATGTTCAGGTTGGCCATGCGATCGATGGGCGCACGGTTCCAGCCGCAGGCGCGGCTGTTAGCGACCCCGTCCAGGCCGCTGCGGTATTGCGACAGTGCACCGCCGAGCGGGCGTTGCAACAGGCCGTCACGAATCAGGAACTGTTTGCTGGCGGCCGTGCCATCGTCGTCGTGCGCATAGCTGGCCAGTTGTTCAGGAATGTCCGGGTCAAACGTCACGTTCAACAGGCTGGAGCCATATTGCAGGGTGCCGAAATCGGTCGTCTTGACGAAGCTGGTGCCTGCGTAATTACGCTCGTCGCCTAGAATCCGGTCCAGTTCCAGCGGATGGCCGATGGACTCGTGGATCTGCAGAACCATCTGATCCGGCATCAGCAGCAGGTCGCGTGGGCCTGACGGTGTGTTGGGTGCGAGGATAAGCTGCAAGGCCTCATCGGCGACCTTGGCCGCAGAGCCGATAAGGCCGCAACTGCTCAGTACTTCGATGCCGCCCTGCTGGCCGAAGTTATGGCCACCCAGCGTGCGGGTCTGGCTGTCACGACCGTCGTAGGCTGTCACGCTCATGCCGGGGAAAACGAAGCGTTGTGCCTGACGAAGCTCTGCGCCCGCGCTGTTCAGGTAGATCTGCTCGACGCTTTCCAGCTCCAGTATGGCCTGCCAGTTGACCAGCCGTTCGTCTTTCGGGACGGCGCTGGACTCGGCCATCAGCAGGCCGATGCAGTCGCCTAGCGGTGGGAAGGCTTGATCCATGTGTGGCGACAAATAGTCAGCTTTGGCAGTCGAGACGGCTTGCTCGCTCAGGTTCAGCAACGCGTGTGGTGCCAGGCGACGGGCCAGCGCTTCGGCCTGCTGCAAGGCGGCCTGCAAACCCTGGCGGGAAATGTCGTTGGTGGCAGCGTAGGCTTCAACGCCGTTCAGGCGCACGGTCAGCATTGCGCCCTCGTCGCTGCTCAGCGACGGTGGCTCGGCCACATTCTTGCGCACGCACAGGCGTTGGCCGGTGCGGTGCACGTAACGTACGGAAAAGAATTGCGCTTCACTCTGCAGAGCAGCGAAATGCTGCTTGAGCCGGGCGGAGAAATCGAACATGCAGACAAGCTCCTTCTTGAGGGTGGTCAGTGAGGTCCGGGCGGCCTTTTGAGCCGATTGCTTTTGGGAGGGAGATTACCCCCACGATTGCCAGGCTGCACCTGCAAGCTTTGAGCCAGACGCTTCAGCCCTGCATCACCAGTTTGATATCGGCTGCCAGTTCACGCACGCGCTCTTCTTCGGTGTCCCACGAGCACATGAAGCGTGCGCCGCCGTTGCCGATGAAGGTATAGAAACGCCAGCCCCTGGCGGTCAATGCTGCGATGGCCGGTTCCGATAATTGCAGGAACACGCCATTGGCCTGTACCGGAAACATCAGCTCCACGCCTGGAATATCCTTGACCAGTTCGGCCAGGAGTTGTGCGCAATGGTTGGCGTGGCGGGCGTGTTTGAGCCAGGCGTCGTTTTCCAGCAGCCCGACCCACGGCGCAGACAGAAAGCGCATTTTCGACGCCAGTTGCCCGGCCTGTTTGCAGCGGTAATCGAAGTCTTCAGCCAGGTCATGATTGAAAAAAAGGATGGCTTCACCCACCGCCATGCCGTTTTTCGTACCGCCGAAGCACAGCACATCGACGCCGGATTTCCAGGTCAGTTCTGCCGGTGAGGCCTCCAGAAAGGCGCAGGCATTGGAGAAGCGGGCACCGTCCATGTGCAGATGCAGGCCCAGCTCCTTGCAGGTCGCACTGATTGCCTTGAGTTCTTCGGGCTGATAAACGCCGCCTACCTCGGTGGCCTGGGTCAGCGTCACGACGCGCGGCTTGGGGTAGTGAATGTCCTGACGCTTGAGCGCCACTTCGCGAATCGACTCCGGGGTCAGCTTGCCGCCTGCGCTGCGTGCTGTCAGCAGTTTGGAGCCGTTGGAGAAAAACTCCGGCGCGCCGCATTCATCGGTTTCAACGTGAGCCGTTTCCGAACAGATGACACTGTGGTAACTCTGGCACAGCGATGACAGCGCCAGCGAGTTGGCCGCTGTGCCGTTGAAGGCAAAAAATACTTCGCAGTCGGTTTCGAACAGACGGCGGAAATCATCTGATGCGCGTGCAGTCCATTGATCGTCACCATAGGCACGTTGATGCCCCTTGTTCGCCTGCTCCATGGCTGCCCAGGCTTCAGGGCAGATACCGGAATAGTTGTCGCTGGCGAACTGTTGGCTTTGGTCTGTCATGGCCGATTCCTTATGGGCGATTATGGTGCGCACTGTAGCGACAATATAAGGTTCGGTCATGTGTTGACTGCATGACGCAATTCCCCATTCAGGAGCGATATGGATCTGTCCAACCCGCCTTTTCTGCCCGGACGCAACAAGGCGCTGGACCTGCTCAAGTGGCTGGCGATGCTGAGCATGGTGCTCGATCATCTTCGCTATGTAGGCTGGTCAGTTGATTTTCTTTACGTGCCGGGGCGTTTCGCCTTTCCCTGGTTCTGTCTGGCAATTGCCGTAAACCTTTCACGGCGCAGCGCAGCCATTCTGGCCCCGCGGGTGCAATGGCGCTATCTGGGCTGGCTGCTGGCATTCGCAGCGCTATCAGAAATACCGTATCGGCTATTCATGGCAGACGTGACCGTGCTGAACGTGATGCCGACCCTGTTGCTGGGGCTGCTGATTGCTCAAAGCTGGCAGCACCGCAACGTGACGACGCGGATCATGGCCATCGTGGCCCTGCTGCTGGGCGCGGTCTTTCAGCAACAATTGATGTTTGGTTTTGCCGGTGTGTTGCTGCCGCTGGTTTTTCTGTTGGTGCTGCAAAAGCGCCTTTGGTATTCGGTGTTTCCGGCAGTTTTCTGTCTCGCAGCCAATGCCTGGCCGCAGATGATTGCCGGCGCGAGCTGGGGCGATCCGATTTCCATTGGCTCGATAGCCGCCTGCCTGGTGGCACCTGCGCTGGGCATAGCGCTACTGCGCACCAAACCGAAGTTCGCAGTGATCCCGATGCGGCGCTGGGCCTATGCGATCTACCCGCTGCACTTTCTGGTATTGCTGGGTTTACGGGCAGTGTTGGAGCGTGTCTGAACGTTACGACGCAGGAGCGCAGCTATCATGCGCCGCTGCGCGTCGCATGCCGTTCCGGACGCTCTGCGTCCTCTTGCGAGGCAGAGCGTCCTGTACTGCATTCCAATGCTGGAGGTATCAGCTATTAGGCAGCAACCGGCAAGTAATGCTTTTGATGTAGCGCGTCTCGGCAATTGCCGGGTGTACCGGGTGATCCGGGCCTTGGCCGCCGCGTTCCAGTAGCTGGATGTTGCGGTCCAGATGGCGGGCGCTGGTCAGAAGGATGTTTTGCAGGTCGTCTTCCGGCAGGTGCATGGAGCAGGAAGCGCTGACCAGAATGCCGTCCTTGCTGAGCAGGCGCATGGCTTGCTCGTTCAGGCGGCGGTAAGCGCCTTCGCCGTTTTTCATATCTTTCTTGCGTTTGATGAACGCAGGCGGATCGGCAACGATCACGTCGAAACGCTCTTCACCGGCCTTCAGCTCTTTCAGCGCTTCAAAGACATCACCTTCGATGCAGGTCATTTTTTCTGCGAAGCCATTTAGTGCTGCGTTGCGCTCCACGCCATCAAGGGCGAAGGACGATGCGTCGACGCAGGTCACGTCACTGGCACCGAAGGCTGCTGCCTGGATTCCCCAGCCACCGATGTAGCTGTACAGGTCCAGCACACGCTTGCCTTTGACGTAGGGGGCAATGCGTGCGCGGTTCATGCGATGGTCGTAGAACCAGCCGGTCTTCTGCCCGGCCATCACTGGTGCTTCGAACTTCACGCCGTTTTCTTCCAGCGCAACCCATTCAGGAACCAGACCGAACACGGTTTCGACGTAACGATTCAGGCCTTCTGCATCGCGAGCGGCTGAGTCGTTCTTGAACAGGATGCCGCTTGGCTTGATGACCTGAACCAGCGCCGCAATGATGTCTTCCTTGTGGTTTTCCATGGTGGCCGAGGCCAGCTGGACAACCAGAATGTCACCGAACCGATCCACCACCAGACCCGGCATCAGGTCTGAATCGCCGTAGACCAGGCGGTAGAAAGGCTTGTCGAACAGGCGCTCGCGCAGCGACAGCGCCACGTTCAGGCGATGGACCAGCAGAGACTTATCGAGCGGCAGCTTGATATCGCGCGACAGCAAACGTGCGCAGATCAGGTTGTTGGGGCTCATGGCGACGATGCCCAGCGGCTTGCCGCCAGCAGCTTCGAGGATTGCCTGATCACCGGCTGCAAAACCATGCAGCGGGGTGGCGGCTACGTCGATTTCGTTGCTGTAGACCCACAAGTGACCGGCGCGCAGGCGGCGGTCGGCGTTGGCTTTGAGGCGCAAGCTAGGCAGGGACATGACGTCGCTCCTGAAAAAAGAGCGGGATTATAGCGCGTCATCCCGGTAGTGCGCCGGGATGACTACAATAATCGCAATCTGTTACGCCGACAGCGCTTCGATCAATTTGCTGTTGAAGGCCGGGATGTCATCAGGCTGGCGGCTGCTGATCAACGTGCCGTCGGTGACAACCTCCTGATCAATCCATTTAGCCCCAGCGTTGACCAGGTCATCTTTCAGCGTCTTGAAGCTGGTCAGGGTCTTACCCTTCACCAGGCCTGCCGATATCAACAGCCAGCCGCCGTGGCAGATAACCGCCACTGGTTTGCCGGAACCCTCAATGTCCTTGACGAGCTTCTGCGCGTCAGTGTCTATGCGGATGGTGTCGGAGTTCTGTACGCCGCCTGGCAGAACCACGCCGTGGTAGTCGCTGGCGTTGGCCGCCTTGAACGTGCGGTCGATCTTGAAATCATCGGCAGGCTTGTCGTGATTCCAGCCTTTGACCTGGCCTTCTTCGGTGGAAAGGATTTCCACGGTGGCACCTGCTTGCTCCAGCGCTTCTTTCGGACCGGTCAGTTCGACCTGTTCGAAACCGTCGGTTACAAGAATTGCGATGCGTTTGCCAGTCAGTGCTTTAGACATGGGATCCTCCAGTGTCGGGCTTTCAGGGTGGCGTCTGGCGGCCGTTTTGAGGCCGCTATATACGCCGTCAACACAAGGTCCGAAGCCTGGCACTTGGCAAAGTTCCGAGAATATCTTCGTCTCGGGTGATGGACCGTTTCCCCGCAAGGGGTCAGAATCCAGTCATTATGGTGAGTAAATTCCTATGTCCGAAGAGCTAAGCCCAGAACAGATCCAGCAAGCGTTGCAGGGCATCAGTGTGCCTCCGCAACCGCAGATCATGGTGGATCTGCAGATGGAGCAGTACATGCCGGATCCGGACCTGGGTGTGATTGCGCGGCTGATTGCTCAAGATCCGGGGTTGTCCGGGGCGCTGCTGAAGATCGTCAACTCTGCGCACTATGGCCTGTCCAACAAGATTGCCTCGATTGACAAGGCTGTGAATCTGCTGGGCAGTCGTACCGTGATCAATCTGATCAACGCGCAGTCGATCAGGGGCGAGATGACCGATGAGACCATCGTCGCGCTCAACCGCTTCTGGGATACCGCGCAGGATGTCGCAATGACCAGTCTGACGCTGGCCAAGCGCATCGGCTCGCAGACTGTGGATGAATCCTACGCATTGGGCCTGTTCCATGACTGCGGTATTCCGCTGATGCTCAAGCGTTTCCCGAATTACATGCCGGTC
Organism: Pseudomonas sp. RGM 3321; assembly: GCF_022836805.1. NCBI lineage: Bacteria > Pseudomonadati > Pseudomonadota > Gammaproteobacteria > Pseudomonadales > Pseudomonadaceae > Pseudomonas > Pseudomonas sp. RGM 3321. The sequence continues at coordinate 14,015 of NZ_JALHBH010000082.1, read as the reverse complement.
CTTGAAGAAGCCTACGCCAACGCAGGGCCTGATTGTCGCATCGTCGATACTGAAAACGCCGCGTTCGATACCAATCACTCGGTGGTCGGCTATTACACGGCCAAGTCATGGCGCTTGCCTGCGCACGTGACTGACGCGATCGCCAATCATCACAACGCATTGGCGATTTTTCAGGACGATACCAGTCGCAATGCCCCGCTCAAGAACCTCCTGGCACCCCTGAAAATGGCCGAGCACATCTGCCAGTCCTACCAGGTGCTGGGCAATCAGGACGAAGATCACGAATGGGAATGCATTGGTGCGCTGGTGCTGGACTACGTGGGCTTGTCCGAATATGACTTTGAATACCTGAGGGAAAGCATCCGCGAGCTGGGCGCACGTTGAGCCTGTGCGCTGGCTTGTAATCCCTGTAAAACCGAGTTATCCATGCCTGAATTACCCGAAGTAGAAACCACCCGTCGCGGTATTGCGCCCCATCTTGAAGGTCAGCGTGTCAGCCGCGTTATCGTGCGCGACAGCCGTTTGCGCTGGCCCATTCCCGAAGACCTGGACATCCGTATGTCCGGGCAGCGTATCGTGCAGGTGGACCGGCGCGCCAAGTACCTGCTGATTCAGGCCGAAGTGGGCACGCTGATCAGCCACTTGGGCATGTCGGGCAATCTGCGCCTTGTCGAGGCCGGGCTTCCGGCGCTCAAGCACGAGCATGTCGATATCGAACTGGAGTCCGGGCTGGCCTTGCGCTATACCGACCCGCGTCGATTCGGTGCGATGCTCTGGAGCCTCGATCCGCATAACCACGAATTGTTGATTCGTCTGGGGCCGGAGCCGCTGACCGATCTGTTCGACGGTGAGCGCCTTTACGAGCGCTCGCGCGGCAAGTCGATTGCGGTCAAACCGTTTGTCATGGACAACGCCGTGGTGGTCGGGGTGGGCAATATCTACGCGACCGAAGCACTGTTCGCGGCGGGTATCGACCCGCGGCGCGAAGCTGGAGGAGTCTCACGGGCGCGTTATCTCAAGCTCGCCATCGAGATCAAGCGCATTCTGGCCTACGCTATAGAGCGCGGCGGCACCACCCTGCGTGACTTCATCGGCGGCGACGGTAAGCCGGGGTATTTCCAGCAGGAATTATTTGTCTACGGGCGTGGCGGCCAGCCATGCAAGGTCTGCGGTACAGCGTTGCGTGAAATCAAGCTGGGCCAGCGCGCCAGTGTTTACTGCCCAAAATGCCAGCGCTGAAATTCCAGAGGCGCAGAGCGTGAGGCCACTTGCTTAAGCTGCACCCCTGTTTATAGTGATGGCACCTTAATTATTTGCTATGCCTGAAGGACCAAGCCATGAGCCCGTTTCGTATTCTTGCTGCCACGCTGGCGCTGTTTGTCGGCCTGCAGGCACTGCCTGCGATTGCCGCCGATGTCTCCACAGGCAGCGGCGATCCGGTCTACACCATTCAGAACCCGCCAGCGTTCGCGATGATCGGCGATCTGCTGATCGCCCGACCGCTGTTGATCGCGGCAACGGTCATCGGTACAGGGCTGTTCGTGATTGCTGCGCCTTTTGCAGCGGCAGGCGGCAACCTCGGCGCAACGGGCAAGGCGCTAGTGGTCGATCCGGGCAAGGCAGCCTTTGTGCGTTGCCTGGGTTGCACCGGTGACGGGTATGGCAAGCAGCAGTAAAGGCTGTATCAGGCTTTGCTGGTGATGATCCGGTACTTGTCCATCAGCTGCTCTTTGCTCTCGACGTGATTTTCATCCAGGGGGATGCAGTCGACCGGGCAAACCTGCTGGCATTGAGGCTCGTCGTAGTGCCCCACACATTCGGTGCACAGGTTCGGGTTGATCACGTAGATCTCCTCGCCTTGTGAAATCGCCTCGTTTGGGCACTCGGGTTCGCAGACGTCGCAGTTGATGCAATCGTCAGTGATGATAAGGGACATGAATTGCTCCTGCCGCGGCCGACGCCGGGGCACATTAAAACCAATGCGGCGAATTGTGCCGCATTAGGCTTCGGGATGCACCTTCACATGCAGTGCGTCTAGCGCTTGAAGCGTTCGGTCAGCGCCTGAGCGACAGCAGGATGAACGAATTTGGTGATATCACCGCCCAACGCCGCGATTTCACGTACCAACGTCGAGGAAATGAACGAGTAGCGCTCTGAAGGCGTGAGGAACAGGCTTTCGACGTCCGGTGCCAGCTGACGATTCATGTTGGCCAACTGAAACTCGTACTCAAAGTCCGACACTGCGCGAAGGCCGCGCAGGAAGACGTTGGCATTCTGTTCCTTGGCAAAATGCGCGAGCAGCGTCGAAAAGCCGACAACTTCTACGTTAGGCAGGTGTTTGGTGACTTCGCGGGCCAGTTCGACACGTTGTTCCAGAGGAAACAGCGGGTTTTTCTTCGGGCTGGCGGCAACCGCAATGACCACGTGGTCGAACAGCCGCGAGGCGCGCTCGACCAAATCTCCATGGCCCTTGGTAATCGGGTCGAAGGTGCCTGGGTACAACACTCGGTTCATCGCGTCGTCCTGGTCGGAGTCCGTTGTGGGACTCGGATGGTATCGCAGCCTTCCCGATGGGCCAAGCTGTGTGACAGGCGCCAAGCGTCGTATTGCGCCGATTATCGGCCATGTTTCAGACCAAACCCACGATTTTGGGGCTATTTACTGCAATGGGGATAATGTTCGACGCGTAGCAAATGGCGAAGACACGGTGTGTTCAACTTGCCTGCGTCGACCCGCCACTGTCACTGCTTCGATTCTGCCACCATTGCAGCACCTGCCTGCGCTAAGATTGCCATCATATGATTAGCAATTAGAGTGGCCTTGCCCGCATGGCACCCCGTACCAACACCCGTGAACGCATCGTGCAAACCAGTCTGGAGCTGTTCAATCAGCAGGGCGAACGAAGCGTGACCACCAATCACATTGCTGCGCATATGGAAATCTCGCCCGGCAATCTCTATTACCACTTCGCCAACAAGCAGGTAATCATTGCCGAGCTGTTCACCGAGTACGAAACGCTGGTGGGCAGTTTTCTGACCCTGCCTGCCGACCGCCCGCCGACCATCGAGGACAAGCGCGATTATTTTCTGGCGATAATGGGCGCCATGTGGCGCTATCGTTTTCTGCACCGCGACCTTGAGCACCTGTTGACGTCGGATACGGAGCTGGCGAGGCGTTACCGGCGCTTTTCGTATCGCTGCCTGATGCAGGCGATGACCATCTATCGAGGGTTCATCAAGGCCGGCATCCTGAAAATGGATGAATCGCAGATCGAGTGGACCAGCCTCAACACCTGGATCGTTCTGACGTCGTGGGTGCGCTTTCTGTGCACCAACCGGGAAAACTCTACAGAGTTGAACGAATCGGCGATTCGACGTGGCGTCTATCAGGTACTTATGCTCGAATCTGTGTTTGTCGCGCCTCAGGCTCGCGAAGCGTTCGACACGCTGTGCGAAACGTTTCATTCGCCGTTGCCTGAGGTTCTGATGTGAAATTCAGAGCCGATGAGCGACCCGCTTGTCGGTTCTCTGCCACAGGAGTGTGTCATGTCCATTGCGCAACTGATCAGCCCCGAGCAACTGGCTGCACGACAGAAAACCCCGGGTCTGGTGATTCTCGATTGCCGTTATGCGCTCGAAGATTCCGATTACGGTCAGCGCAGTTACGCCCAGGGGCGTATCGAGGGCGCGTCCTTTGCCGATCTGAAGCGCGACCTCAGCGGGCCCGTGATCAAAGGCAAAACAGGCCGCCACCCGCTGCCGGAGCCCGACGCCTTGTTACAGTGTTTTCAGGCATGGGGCATCAATGCTGACAGCGATGTCGTGCTGTACGACGACGGACCAGGAATGTATGCCGCGCGCGCCTGGTGGTTGCTGGCCTGGATGGGCAAACGCGAAGGTGTTTACCTGCTCGATGGCGGGCTGAAAGCCTGGCACGCTGCTGGGCTGCCGTTGAGCCTCGACGCGCCGAATCGTGAACCGGGCAGTTTCAGCGGTGAGCCGGACATGTCGATGGTGCTCAGCGGCAGTCGCCTGCATGGCCGCCTCGGTCGCCCGGAAATGACCTTGATCGACGCCCGCGCCGAAGCGCGCTTTCGAGGTGACGTAGAGCCTCTGGACCCCGTAGCCGGGCACATTCCCGGTGCCCAGTGTGCGGCCTGCACCGATAACCTCGGGCCGGATGGACGCTTTTTGCCACATGAGCAGCTCAGGAAGCGTTTCGCTGAAAAACTGCAGGGTCGTCCGCCGGAAAGTCTGGTGTCCTACTGCGGATCAGGCGTCACGGCCTGCCATAACCTGTTCGCCCTGTGCCTTGCCGGATACCCGTTGGCAACGCTTTATGCGGGCTCGTGGAGTGAGTGGATCAACGATCCTGAGCATGAAATTGCCACTGGCGCCGCTTGATCCGTCGTCAGCCTGATCAGGCGTTTTCGCGCTGATGTGCAGCGCTTAGCCATAGCGGGATGCGGCGCTCAAGGTAATAGCCCGGATTGCGCAGCGAGCCGTCGACGAAACCGACATGCCCGCCTCTGGCGTGTAGCTCAAACTCGGTGCAGGACGACAGCTCGCTCGGTTCGGGGAGGCTGTGGGGGAACACGAACGGGTCGTCGCTGGACTGGATGATCAGTGTCGGCGTCTGAATCTGACCCAGATAGTAGCGGCTGGATGCCCTGCGGTAGTAATCCGTGGCGTCGGTAAAACCATGCAGCGGTGCAGTCACCCGTCCATCGAAGTCCCAGAACGTTCGCATGTTTTCCAGTGAGCCCAGCGCGGCGAGTTCGGCCAGCCCCTCGCTGATGCCTTCATGCTGGAAGCGATACTGTTTGTCACGGATATACGCCAGCATTTCGCGCATGAAGTGTCGTTGATAAACCCTGGAGAACCCTTGGCCGATGCGGTTGGCGCATTCGTCCAGCCGAAACGGCACTGACACCGCCACCGCGCCCCGAAGATCACTGCTGGCGCCGGACTCCCCCAGGTACTTGAGCAACACATTGCCGCCCAGCGAATACCCCGCCGCATAAATCGGAGCCAATGGCCGCAGCGAACGCAAATGAGCGATCACCTCGGCCAGATCCTCGCTCGCGCCGGAATGATAACTGCGTGACAGCAGGTTCGGCTCTCCCGAGCACCCGCGCCAGTTCAGCGCCACACTGGGCCATCCCTGCGCCGCCATGGCCTTTTGCAGACCGGCTACATACGGCGAATTGGACGACCCGGTCAGGCCGTGCAGTACAAGAACCAGGGGTTTATCGGGCTCATCCGGACCATGCCAGTCCATGTCCAGAAAATCCCCATCCTTCAACCACAACCGCTCGCGAGTGCGCGCCAGCAGCGTCGGCTTGCGCAGCAGCGGCCCCCACAGCGTCTGCAAATGCGGATTGCCCATGCCTGCGGCCGGGACGAATGGATTGGCATGGGATAGAAAGGTAGGGCGTGTGGACACGTGCTTGCTCAACGATCGGTGCAGTGACTGAAGCTGTACGTTGCCATTAAGTGGCCTGGGATGTAAGTGGCTTGACGGTGTCGTTGCGTATAGAAATGCGTTTCGTGACGCTCTGCATCGCAAAAGAGTACGCACAGCGTCCAGAACGGCATGCCGACGCCGAGCGTCGCACGATAGTCGAGGTTATCGTTCCGCACGCTCCAGCGTGGGAATGCCTTTCACGACGCTCTGCGTCGTCAAGAGGACGCGGAGCGCCCAGAACTGCATGCGACGCGGAGCGTCGCACGATAGTTGTAGTTGCTCCAGGGTGGGAATGCCTTTCATGACGCTATGCGTCGTCAACAGGACGCGGAACTTTCAGAGCTGCATGCCAAGCGCGGAGCACTGATACGTGAGCTGTCAGCCCTAGCCCCGCTGCCACAACGCGTAATACACCTGCCCGGCCTTTTTCTCGCGGTGCAATCGCCAGCTGCCCGGCAAACCGGTGGTTGATGGCGGGGTTTCGCTTTCGGTGTAGATCCAGGCGGTGTCGGCCAGCCAGCCGTGGCTTTCCAGCAGGTTGCAGGCTGAAGCCAGCAGGCTTTGATGGAAGGGCGGGTCGAGGAAAACCACGTCGAAGGGCGATGCCGTGGCGGTTTCCAGATGGCGCAGGGCGTCGGTCTGGGAGACCTGGCCGCTGGTGCAGTTCAGTGCGTTGAGGTTCTGGCGCAGGCTGGCGATGGCCGCCGCGTTGCTGTCCAGCGCCAGGCCCATGCTGGCGCCACGGGACAGGGCTTCGAAATACAGTGCGCCGCTGCCGGTGAAAACGTCCAGCACCCTGGCACCTGCGATGTAGGGCGCCAGCCAGTTGAACAGGGTTTCGCGCACGCGATCAGGCGTCGGGCGCAGGCCGGGGGCGTCGGGGAAGGTCAGGCGACGACTGCCCCATTCTCCGCCGATGATACGCAACTGACCCAGGCCGTTGTGGCCCTTCGGACGTGGATTGGCCATCAGTGTTCCGGGACCCCTACAGGCTGGCGGGTGGGTTTGTCGGTCGGCGCTGGCAGTGGCTTTTGCTCCACGGTCGGGCCAACGGTAACAATGACCATTTTATCGGCACTCAGGTGCTTGCTCATCGCAGCTTTCACCTGTTCGACGGTCACGCTCTGGGCGGCTGCCATGTAGTCCTCAAGGTAGGTCAGCGGCAGATTGTAGAAGCCGATCGCACCTAGCTGGCCCACGATGGCCGAATTGCTGGCTGCGGTGAGCGGGAAGCTGCCGGTCAGTTCGCGTTTCACATCGTCGACTTCTTTCTGGGTCGGGCCGTTGGCGAGGAAGTCGCGAACGATGTCCTGCACCAGCTTGAGGGTGTTTTCGCTCATTTCTGCACGCGTCTGCAGGCCGATCATGAACGGTCCGGCAACCTGCATGGCGGTGAAGCCTGACGATACACCGTAGGTCAGGCCGCGTTTTTCCCGCACTTCGGTCATCAGTCGGCTGCCGAAACCGCCACCACCCAGTACCGAGTTACCAACGGTCAGCGCCGCGTAATCCGGGTCGTTACGGTCAATGCCCAGTTGCGCGAGCATCAGGTGGGTCTGGTTGGACGCGAATTCGATATGCGTGGTGCCTGCCTTCGGCTCAACTGGATCAGCGACCTTCGCCAGCGCCGGACCTTTGGGCAGCGAAGCGGAAACCTGCGCCGCGACGGCTTGCGCTTCGTCTCGCGACAGATCGCCTACCAGAGCAATCACCGCATTGCCTGCCGCATAGCCTTTGGCGTGGAAGGCCTTGAGCTGGGCCAGGGTAATGGCATTGATGCTTTTTGCGTCGCCTTCGCTCGGGTGAGCGTAGGGATGGTCGCCGTACAGACGGTTGAACAGTTCCTTGCTGGCGATAGCGCCGGGGTTCTGTTTCTGACTCTCGAAGCTCGCGATCAACTGGTTTTTGATACGGGCCAGAGAATCGGCAGGGAAGGTGGGCTTGCCCACGACTTCGCTGAACAGCTTCAGGGCCGGGTCGCGCTTGTCGGCAGTACTCAGGCTGCGCAAGGACGTGACCGCCATGTCACGGTAGGAACCGTTGCTGAAATCCGCTCCCAGGCCTTCGAAGCCCTGAGCGATGGCGTTGACGTCCTTGCCTTTGACGCCCTCATTGAGCATGGCATTGGTCAACAGGGCAATGCCGGGCGATTTCTGGTCCTGGCTGCTGCCTGCGGCAAATGTCAGGCGCATGTCGAACATCGGCAACTCACGCGATTCCACGAACAGGACCCTGGCACCCTCGGCGGTATTCCAGGTCTGGATATTCAGGGCGCGACGGGCCGGAGCCTTGCCGTCCAGTTCCTTGAGGGTCTGCAGGCTGCTGCCCAGCGCGGGAGCGGCCTGGCCCTGCTCGGCAGGGGCGTCGTCGGCCAGGGCCGGCAGTACGAAAAAGGCACCGAGCGAACCGGCCAGGATCAGGCCAAGCAGCGCATGACGTGGAGCATTGCGCGTGATCATTTGGCTTTCTCCTCAGGCAGAACGTGCGCAACGCTTAGGCGCTCACGGGTGAAATAGGTGTTGGCTGCTTTCTGAATGTCCTGCGGGGTCACGCTCTGCAGGGCTTCCAGCTCATTGTCCATCAGCTTCCAGGACAGGCCGACGGTTTCAAGCTCGCCGATCATGGTCGCCTGGCTGGTAATCGAGTCGCGCTCGTAAACCACGCCCGCAATGACCTGAGCCCGAACGCGCTCCAGTTCTTCGGCGGACGGTGCCTTGGTTTTCAGCTCATCGAGCAGGCGCCAGATCCCGGCTTCCACATCGGCCAGGGTTTTCTTCTTCTGCTGGTTGGGTGTGGCGCTGATCATGAACAGGCTGTCGCCGCGAGCGAACGCGTCGTAACGCGACGAGGCACCGGAGACCAGCTCTTCGCCACGTTCCAGGCGTGCGGGAATGCGTGCGCTGTAACCACCGTCGAGCAGTGCTGCAATCAGGCGCAGGGCATTCGCCGAACGTGGGTCTTCAGCGGTCGCAACGCTTGGCACGTTGAAGCCGTAAATCAGGCTGGGCAATTGGGTTTTGACGTGCAGAGTGATCTTGCGCTCGCCCGGCTCGGCCAGTTCCAGCGGTTTTTTCGAGGGCGGCACGTCGCGGCGCGGGATCGGGCCGAAGAAACGCTCTGCCAGGGCTTTGACCTCGTCCGGCTGCACATCGCCAACCACCACCAGCGTGGCGTTGTTCGGCGCATACCAGGATTCGTACCAGTGGCGCAGCTCTTCAACCTTCATGCGCTCCAGGTCCGCCATCCAGCCAATGGTCGGCGTGTGATAGCCGCTGGCAGGGTAGGCCATCGCCTTGAAACGCTCGAACGCCTTGCCCATCGGCTTGTCATCGGTGCGCAGGCGGCGCTCTTCCTTGATGACTTCGATCTCGCGGCTGAACTCGTCGGCGGGCAATTTCAGGGTTGCCATGCGATCGGCTTCCAGTTCCAGCGCGACGCTCAGGCGATCGCGGGCCAGGACCTGATAGTAGGCGGTATAGTCATCGCTGGTGAACGCATTCTCTTCAGCGCCCAGATCGCGCAGAATCAGCGAGGATTCACCCGGCCCGGTCTTGCTGCTGCCCTTGAACATCATGTGTTCGAGCGCATGGGACAGGCCGGTCTGGCCGGGTGTTTCGTAGCTGGAGCCGACCTTGTACCAGATCTGGGAAACCACCACCGGAGCGCGGTGATCTTCGCGGACGACAACCTTCAGGCCGTTGTCCAGGGTAAATTCATGGGTCGGTTGCGGATCAGCAGCCAATGCTGTCAAGGGCAGACAAATTGTGCTGAGCAGCAGGCCTGCGGCGCGGCGGGCTAGAGCATTCATTCGTAGTTTGAACCTGTAGGACGGCCCGCGTGAACTTAGCGTCGGCGGGCGCGGGGGTGTTAGGATACTGATCCGTTTGCTTCAGAGACAGCCTTCACTGGCCGATTGCGAGTGAAACCTGTCTGAAACGCAGGTAAAGGTAGCGCTTCAAGCGGCCGTTGAGTGAACAAGAAGTCCTAAACGCAGTCTGTTTTGCATGTCAGAATTTTTCCGGGTCGCCCTCTGGCGCCCCGCAACCTTGAGATAGCCGTCCTCCATGTTTGGTTCCAACGACGACAAGAAGACCCCAGCCGAGGCTGGAGAGAAGAAAGGCCTGTTCGGATGGCTGCGCAAGAAACCGCAGCAAGCCGAGCCAGCGCCACAAGAATCATCCCCGACGCAACCCGATCCGGTCCACGACCCGGTTGTGACCACGCCGCAGGTTGAGCCTCCTGTTGCCTCGCAATCTGTACCCGAGAGCATCGTCGAACCGGCTGCGCATTCGCAGCAAGGTCACGTTGAGCCAGGTGCGCCGTCGCCTCAGCCGTGGCTGACCTTGCCGGTAACCGAAGAGCCCGTGGCACTGAGTGACGAGCGCGAGCCGCACATCACCCCGCCAATCCCAGAGCAAAATCAGGCTCATGCCGTGCCCGAGCCGGTCGCAGCGGAACCTGTGGCAGATATCGTGCCGCTGAGTGTTCCCGAGCCGCTGCTGGTGCAGCCTGTTCCAGAACCAGAACCCGTCGTAGCGCAGGCTGTGCCACAACCGGTAGCGCCTGTTCCGCAAGTGGTTCCTGCTCTGGCCCCTGCTCCGGTACAAGAGCCTGAAACCGGCAAGGTCGGCTTCTTTGCTCGCCTGAAGCAGGGGCTGTCGAAAACCAGCGCCAGCATTGGCGAAGGCATGGCCAGCCTGTTCCTGGGCAAGAAAGCCATCGATGATGACCTGCTGGAAGAAATTGAAACCCGTCTGCTGACCGCCGATGTCGGCGTTGAGGCGACATCGGTCATCATTCAGAGCCTGACCCAGAAAGTCGCCCGCAAGCAATTGACCGACGCCCAGGCCTTGTACACCTCATTGCAGGGCGAACTGGCCGCGATGCTCAAGCCTGTCGAGCAACCGCTGGTGATCAAGGCAGAACACAAGCCGTTCGTAATTCTGGTGGTCGGCGTCAATGGCGCGGGCAAGACCACGACCATCGGCAAGCTGGCCAAGAAGCTGCAACTGGAAGGCAAGAAAGTCATGCTGGCAGCGGGTGACACCTTCCGCGCTGCGGCCGTCGAGCAGTTGCAGGTCTGGGGTGAGCGCAACCACATCCCGGTGATCGCCCAGCACACCGGTGCCGATTCCGCCTCGGTGATTTTCGATGCCGTGCAGGCCGCCAAGGCCCGTGGCATTGATGTGTTGATCGCCGACACCGCCGGTCGCCTGCACACCAAGGACAACCTGATGGAGGAGTTGAAGAAGGTTCGCCGGGTGATCGGCAAGCTGGACGCGGATGCCCCTCACGAGGTTCTGTTGGTTCTTGATGCAGGTACCGGGCAGAACGCTATCAATCAGGCCAAACAATTCAACCAGACGGTCACGTTGACCGGGCTGGCGCTTACCAAGCTGGATGGCACAGCCAAAGGCGGCGTTATTTTCGCCCTGGCCAAGCAGTTCGGCTTGCCGATTCGCTATATCGGCGTCGGTGAAGGTATCGATGACTTGCGTACCTTCGAGGCCGAACCCTTTGTTCAGGCACTGTTTGCGGAGCGGGAGCGTCCATGATTCGATTCGAGCAGGTCGGTAAGCGCTACCCGAATGGACATGTCGGGTTGCATGAACTGAGCTTTCGAGTACGCCGCGGCGAGTTTTTGTTCGTCACTGGTCATTCCGGTGCCGGCAAAAGCACGCTGTTACGCCTGTTGCTGGCCATGGAGCGTCCAACCACCGGCAAACTGATGCTGGCCGGCCAGGACCTTGGGCAAATCAGCAACGCACAGATCCCGTTTCTGCGTCGTCAGATCGGCGTAGTGTTCCAGAATCACCAGTTGCTGTTCGATCGCACGGTGTTCAACAACATTGCGTTGCCCTTGCAGATCCTTGGCCTGTCCAAGCCCGAGATTGCCAAGCGGGTCGACTCGGCGCTTGAGCGTGTGGCGCTGTCCGACAAGGCCGAGCTGTACCCCGGCGACCTGTCCACCGGTCAGCAACAGCGCGTCGGGATTGCCCGCGCCATTGTCCATCGCCCGGCCTTGCTGCTGGCCGATGAACCGACCGGTAACCTCGACCCGCGTCTGGCGGCGGAAATCATGGGCGTGTTTGAAGATATCAACCGACTGGGGACCAGTGTGCTGATTGCCAGTCACGACCTTGCATTGATTGCCCGCATGCGCCATCGCATGTTGACCCTGCAGCGCGGTCGTCTGATCGGTGACGGGGAGGCCGGAGTATGAGTGCTACACGCAGCCCCAAGGTTTCCGAACGCGTTGCGCCCAAGGCCGCCGATCCAGTGCCGCCGAAAAAGAAAAAGCAGCGTCACGACCATGATGATGACGGCCCGGATTTCAGTGCGTTGTTGTCGGCGTGGCTGGAAAGCCATCGCTCCAGCCTGCTGGACAGCCTGCGACGTCTGGGAAAACAACCGATTGGCAGTTTCTTTACCTGTCTGGTGATGGCGATTGCCTTGAGCCTGCCGATGGGCCTGTCATTGCTACTGAGCAATGTCGAGCGTCTGGGTGGTTCGTGGCAGCGCGCGGCACAGATTTCCATCTACCTGAAGCTGGATGCCAGCACCGCTGATGGCACTCGCTTGCGTGATGAAATCAAGTCGATGCCCGGCGTGGCAGATGCCGAGTACATCAGTAGCGAGCAGGCATTGGGCGAGTTCAAGCAGCAGTCTGGTCTGGGCGAGGCGCTAAAGGAATTGCCAGAGAACCCGCTTCCGGGTGTGGTGCTGGTAACGCCGGATGAAGTGGACAAACCTGCGCTGGAAGCCTTGCGCACGCGCTTGGCAGAACTGCCTAAAGTCGAGCAGGCGCAGCTGGACCTGGTCTGGGTCGAAAGGCTGGCCGCGATCCTCAAGCTGGGGGACCGGTTCGTTTTCGGCTTGACGGTTTTGCTGGTCTCGGCTTTGCTGTTAGTAATTGGTAACACAATTCGTCTACATATTGAAAACCGCCGCATCGAAATCGAAGTCATCAAGCTGGTGGGTGGTACTGACAGCTACGTGCGCAGACCCTTCCTTTATATGGGCGCGCTGTACGGTTTCGGGGCAGGTATCCTGTCCTGGGGCGTTCTGGCTTATGGCCTGAACTGGCTGAACGGTGCGGTCGTCGGGCTGGCAGGTCTCTATGGAAGCGACTTTGCGCTGGCAGGTGTTCCGATGGGTGATGGTCTTTCGCTCTTGCTTGGAGCTGTTCTGTTAGGGTATATCGGTGCCTGGATTGCGGTCGCTCGTCACTTGCGTGAGCTGGCGCCCCGTTAGAGGCAAATTTTTGTTCACCAGACTGGCTTCTGAAAATCAAGGAACTTGGTTAGCGGTTCCGGGTCAATCTGGCTATTGCTGAACTGCACATAACCTGTGCGCTGGAGGTTTTTTCGTATGACCACTTCTTTGCAACCTGCTTATGCTTTAGTCCCGGGTGCGAACCTTGAGGCCTATGTGCACACGGTCAACAGCATTCCCTTGCTGACGCCCGAGCAGGAGCGTGAACTGGCTGAGAGTCTCTACTATGAGCAGGATCTGGACGCGGCCCGACAAATGGTCCTCGCCCACCTGCGCTTTGTCGTGCACATCGCGCGCAGTTATTCGGGTTACGGTCTGGCTCAGGCTGACCTGATTCAGGAAGGTAACGTTGGTCTGATGAAGGCCGTGAAGCGTTTCAACCCCGAAATGGGCGTGCGTCTGGTGTCCTTTGCCGTGCACTGGATCAAGGCCGAGATTCACGAGTTCATCCTGCGTAACTGGCGCATCGTCAAGGTCGCCACCACAAAGGCGCAGCGCAAGCTGTTCTTCAACCTGCGCAGCCAGAAGAAGCGTCTGGCCTGGCTGAACAACGACGAGGTGCATCGCGTCGCGGAAAGCCTGGGCGTCGAACCGCGTGAAGTGCGGGAGATGGAAAGCCGTCTGACCGGCCATGACATGGCCTTTGACCCGGCCGCCGAAGCGGATGACGACAGCGCGTTCCAGTCGCCGGCCAATTATCTGGAAGACCACCGTTACGACCCGGCGCGGCAACTGGAAGATTCCGACTGGGCCGACAACTCCACCGCCAATCTGCATCAGGCGCTGGACGTGCTGGACGAACGCAGCCGCGACATCCTCTACCAGCGCTGGCTGGCAGAAGAAAAAGCCACGCTGCACGATCTGGCGCAGAAGTACAACGTCTCCGCCGAGCGTATTCGTCAGCTGGAAAAAAGCGCGATGAACAAGCTCAAGACGTCGATCGCCGCGTAAGGCTACCCGGCGACGAAAAACGCCCCGAGATGATCGGGGCGTTTTTGTTTGTGTATCAGCCTGTGCCTGTGCTCGAGCGTAGGAGCGAACTTGTTCGCGAAAGGGCCCGTACAGTCGCAGAAGATTTGGCGTTGAAAACAAAGCTTTCGCGAACAAGTTCGCTCCTACAAAAGCCATCCGGCTCCCATGCCCAAACGTAGGAGATTCTATGGTTTTGGGAAAGCCCTCAAGCCACTTTTGTTTGATATTCGCTCTGGTTCTTTAACAGAGCGAAGACTACTCGAGCTAACTTTCGGGCGAGCATGACCAGCGCTTGAGTTGTA
>NZ_JALHBH010000081.1:0-45687 GCF_022836805.1 Pseudomonas sp. RGM 3321 | reverse complement strand
CAGCGCTGGGTCACGGCGATGGACATTGCGATTGGGCAGGCCAAATGCCTGGACGATCCTGAGATGCGCGAGGTGTTGGTGGCGATTGCGAATTGGAGGATGGATAAAAAGATTTTTGGAGACGTCCAGAAGCTGCTTGGCTGGACACAACTTAGCTCTGAAGCGCAGGTGTTGGTAAGAGCTACCTATCTTTACTATCAAGAAGGCGAGTTTCCCCCTAGAGAATTAGTACCGCTTACACCTCCAGCTTTGATTACGGATCCCTTGGAAAAAGGAAGCTCACGGTGAAGCATCTTAAGCCAAAGACCTTGCTTCGACCACGACTGAGGCCTTACATCTGGACAACTGTAATATTTCTGGCTCTCTGGCTCGGATTTGTTTTGCTTATATATTTAAAAGCACAGGAAAACAACATGGAACTTCGAGACATAAATCCGGTAACCCGTTGGGGAATCGCAATCATTATAGGAACCGTCTTCCTTACCTACAGCGGTCACTGGTGGGGTAAAGCTGTTGCTCATGAGAAGGCCGAACTGACGGCCTATAAATCAAACGTAGCAGCACAGATCTCAGATCAGCAGTCTACCCTAAAACGGACATATGCCTTGGAAATGCGCGGAATCGGACTAGCTGTGGGTGGCTGGCATCAATCATCTGTGTGGCGAAAAATAAAAGAGAAGAAAAACAACTTCTCTTCGATCTACTCGCAGAATCCGAGAGACTACACAGACTCCCTGCTTTCCAGAGAGAATACTCAGAGAGCCAATATCCGAGCTGCCTTTAAGCATTCAGCCGGAGAGTCGGTCGCATACTGGCCCATCCCGACGTTCGCAATTGCTCCACCCAAGCAACCCTCAGACACGGGTGCATCCGATAGCATACTGAGCGGTCGTAATGCAGCAACTTTAGGGGTCACTCTCTTCTTATGGCAGGACGCCGATAACACCACCCATCTCCAAAGTATGATTGAACATCTTTTTCTTTTCTTTGACGAAAATCAGAACGTGCCTCAGGCATTGATTGTTAGTGAAGATGGCGACCTAACCCGTAACGGGTTACGCGTTGCGGGTACTCCAGGACTGCAAAATGCTCAGGTTGTACCCACTGTGTTCGAAAGTATGACCGGATTGTTGGTCACTCGGTCGGATAGAGTGGATAGGTATATTCGTCCTTATGCGGTCCAAGAACCGGAAGACAACCAAAACAAGAACACTGACCTAGGCAAACTTTGGGCTTTCTACTGGGAGCATTCACGCAAATTCAGAAAAGTCTATGAGGACTCCGAGAAAGCCAAAGGCATTGAGGATCCCCTTTCACCCGGCACCATGTCCACCGCCTACTGGCAATCCCAACTCCCTACCCTCTGGAAAACCATCAGCAACCGTGGCCCTGGCAATTTCGAACCCTCCCCCTGGCTGCCGATCCGTTGGGGTCAGCATCAGGTCAAGGAGTTCGACGCTGCGCCGGTGCTCGGCTATCTGCATCGCCCGATCAAGGCGCCCATGCAGGATGAAAACGGCAAGCGTCTAAAACCGGCCTTGCAAGCCAAAGCGTTGCAAGCCGCCTGGGTGCAGGCGCTGGATACCTTGCCAGATGGTCAGAAACCTGTGCGGGTGTTCTATGACAGCACCAATAACCCGGAAGCGGAAATCGCCCTGAACAACGCCCTGCACGACCTGAACAAGGACGGCCACGGTCTTGAGCTGGGCAATGTCGAAGAGGGCTACAACATCGGTCGTCGTCTGGGCAATACCGGGGTCAGTGGTGCGCTGGTCGAGATCAATCTGGCGACCATCGCCAGTTACAAGGATGGCGGCGTCAGTGCCGTGGTCTACGCCGGCACCGATGGCAGCCTGACCGTACAAATGGTCCGCCCGCCCGATGAAGCCCGCAAAGCGAAGAACAGCCAGAACCGCGGCGCAGACCCGTTCACCTTCGGCTCGCCAACCGGCGGAGCACCCGCAGAGTGAGTTATCCGGTCTGCCTGGGCGACGCCACCAGCAGCGGTGGCCGAGTGGTGTCCTGCCAACTGGCAGGCACCCACACCCTCAACGGCAAGCCTCCGGCCGTGCTGGGCGACAAAGCCACCTGCACGCTTCATGCGGGTGAGTTCGCCTTTATCGAGGGCCACCCCACCCGAAAACTGAACGGCATACCGGTGGTCCTGCACGGCCACCGACTGGCGTGTGGCTGTCAGGGTGTGGCCAGCCATGCTCTGAATGTGCGAGTGGTTTAGGATATTTCGTGATCAGGTCATGCAGCGCAAGTACAGGAAACAACGTGGAACTGCCCCCTCAATTGGAACAAGGAAGAAACATGTACACGCGTTTTTGTCAGGCCGTCGTAGGGATGCATTTAGTCGCCGGGATGGTTCTATTAGCGGGCTGTGCGCAAGAGTCAGTGCCCCGTGTGACGAGTTGATTGGTGACTACGCCACAAAGCCCAAGAATCAGCCAAGGATTCGTATCGAGAAAAGCGGCGAGAAGTTCTTGTTCACGCATAGCGAATCAGGTGCACAGGTCAGTGAGCCGCTCACCCCCTTACCCAACGCCGAAATAGTGGAAATGTTTGAAGGAAAGATAGTCCCGCCTCGCTGCATTCTCACCGCTGATGGTATGAAGATAATGAAGCTCCCCGCTGGCAGCGGCGTTAATCCCACAGAGGATCCCGATCGGAAACTTTCGCATTATCCCGAGCCCACCCCATTCCTCATGGGCATATCTGCGGGAGTAGCGGCTGTACTGGGTCTTTACCCCGTACCTCACCAAGAACAACTCAAAGATATCGACGAGGAAGATGAAGAGGACGAAGGTTACATTTACAGTAAATAACCTACAGTTCGTGCAAATAAAGAAAAGCCCCGACTCTCACGAGCCAGGGCTTTGTCATACCGCACAAACCACTATTCCTGAACCACCCGCACAATCCGTTGCGGCAGTGGAATCTCGATGCCTGCGTCCTTCAGGCGGTCGCGCGCTTCGATGTTGAACATCGACGTCACGTCGCCCATATCGCCACTGCTGGTCCAGACACGCAGGGACAAGGTAATTGCGTTCTCCCCCAGCGCAGCCACCACAGCCTGGGGGCCCGGGTCCTTGAGTACGCGCGGGTCGTCGGCCATGTCCAGCAGGACCTGCAAGGCCTTCTTGAGATCGGCGTCGTGGCTGACGCCGATGTCGAAGGTGATCTTGCGGGTCGGCTGACGGTTGGTGTTGGTGATGATGCCGTTGGACAGGTTGCCGTTGGGAATGATCACGGTACGGTTGTCGCCGGTGCGCAGCACGGTGTGGAAGATCTGGATGTTGTCGACGGTTCCCGACACACCCTGCGCTTCGATCCAGTCACCGATGCGGAACGGGCGGAACAACAGAATCAGCACGCCACCGGCGAAGTTCGCCAGGCTGCCTTGCAGGGCCAGCCCGATCGCCAGACCGGCAGCACCGATCGCCGCCACGAACGAGGTGGTTTCCACGCCGATCATCGACGCGACGCTGACCACCAGCAGGATTTTCAGAATGATGTTTGCCAGATTGCTGACGAAGCCCTGCAAAGCCAGATCGGCGTGTCGCAAGGCCAGCAAGGCGCCAAGTTTGCCGGTCAGCCGGTTGATCAGCCACCAGCCTACACACAGTGTGACGACTGCCAGCAGCAAGCGGCTGCCGTACTCCATGATCATCGGAATCCAGGCCTGCGACGCTTGCCACAGATGACCGACTTCTGCGTTTAAATCCATCGTTATCTCCTTACCCACCATGAACTGCCATCGAAACCACGGCGACCTGCCGTCATTTCAATGCTCAAGGCGATTCGGACTGGCCGGGGGACGCAGGGTTCCCCGGCTTTCAGTGCAAATAAAATATTAGTCGCGGAAGTTGTTGAATTGCAGTGGCATGCCCGAATCATAGGCACGCAGCGCTGCGATCGCTTCTTGCAGGTCGTCGCGCTTCTTGCCGGTCACCCGCACCTGCTCGCCCTGAATGGCGGCCTGGACCTTGAGTTTGGCTTCCTTGATGTGGGCGACGATTTTCTTCGCCAGCTCCTTGTCGATGCCTTCACGGAGGGTGACTTCCTGCTTCATCAATTTGCCGGAGGCATAGGCGTCCTTGATCTCTAGGCATTTCGCGTCGATCTTGCGTTTGACCAGCGCCAGCTTGAGGATTTCGATCATGGCCTCCAGCTGGAAGTCTGCTTCTGCGGTCAGCGTGACAGTCAGTTCCTTGAACTCGAACGTGCCTTTGCCTTTGAGGTCGTAGCGACGGTCCAGCTCTTTGATAGCGTTGTCGACGGCATTCGTGACTTCGTGTTTATCCAATTCGGACACTACGTCGAACGAGGGCATGTATGTTCTCCAGATAAACGGCGTGCGCACGATTCGGGCACGCGTGACTTGACGGTTTGAAAGAACGCTCATTATAACGAGACTTTTCCTGCATTCACTGTGAGCCTTTCATGCACGTCCTTGTTTTCACCTTCAGCAGACCGCTTCAACGCCTTAACGTGCCTCACTGATGGCGCTCACATGGCATGTTATCGGCGCGGGGAGTCTGGGCACTCTGTGGGCGGCGCGACTGGCGCGCGCAGGTCTGCCGGTGCGGTTGATCCTTCGCAATGCTGAACGGCTGGCGGCGTATAACGCAAGCGGCGGTTGCGTGACACTGGTCGAAAACGATATCTCCCATACGTACTCGGTCGAAGCACAGACCGCCGAACATCAACAACCCATCGAGCGGCTGCTGGTCGCCTGCAAGGCCTACGACGCTGAGCATGCTGTTGCGCAGTTGGCACCGCGTCTGGTGGCTCGTGCAGACGTCATCCTGCTACAAAACGGCTTGGGCAGTCAGGACGCTGTGACTGCAAGAATCCCCCATATCCGCTGCGTGTTCGCCTCCAGCACCGAAGGCGCGTTTCTGGAGGCGGACTGGCGCGTCAGGTTCGCTGGCCACGGTTTCAACTGGCTGGGTGATGTATCCGACCCGACAGCCCCCGCGCTTGTGCAGGATTTGCACGACAGTGGCATTCCCCACGAATGGACACCGGACATCCTGACGCGGCTGTGGCGCAAGCTGGCCTTGAACTGCGCGATCAACCCGCTGACGGTCCTGCACGACTGCCGTAATGGTGGCCTGCTCGAGCACGCGTGCGAGGTCGCAACACTTTGCGCTGAGCTGAGCGATTTGCTGGGCAGCTGCGGCCAGCCAGCGGCCGCACAGGACCTGCACGATGAAGTGTTGCGTGTTATCCATGCAACGGCAGCCAATTACTCATCCATGTATCAGGACGTACTTCACGGGCGACGCACCGAAATCAGCTACCTGCTGGGTTACGCGTGTGCAGCGGCCGTGCGTCATCGCTGTCCCGCAGCACACCTGCTGCAATTGCAGACACGTCTGACAGCACATCTGGCACACAAGGGTTTGCGTACTGACTAGCGCGCGCTACCCTGCTCGCATCACACGTCACTGCGACTTGCCCAATGCCTTTGCGTCAACGCCTGGAAAACCTGCCGGTAGGTCAGAAACTGCTGGCCGCCCTGCTGGTCCTGATGACCACCGTGCTGCTGGTTGCGAACCTGACCTTCATCAGCGCGGCTTATTACATCTCTCAGGAAGCGATGGCCCCGCAGGCCCTGCAGACCATTGGCCGTCTGATCAG
This sequence comes from Pseudomonas sp. RGM 3321, assembly GCF_022836805.1. NCBI lineage: Bacteria > Pseudomonadati > Pseudomonadota > Gammaproteobacteria > Pseudomonadales > Pseudomonadaceae > Pseudomonas > Pseudomonas sp. RGM 3321. The sequence continues at coordinate 40,035 of NZ_JALHBH010000081.1, read as the reverse complement.
CAGCGCCAATCTCAACGAGCGCGCCTTGAACTCGCCTGCCGATGCACGTGCCTTGCTCAAGGAACTCAAAAGCTACGGCCCGCTACGTGCAGCGGCCATATATGACAGCGACGGAGAACGACTTGAGCAGATGCAACAGGGCGAGGGCCTGCAACTGCCCAGGCACTACAAAGACCTCGAAAGCTGGCGGCTTACCGAGTTTCGCAGCACGCAGGTCATCACCGTACCGAAAGGCGACGAACCGCCCGGGCACATGTTGCTGGTTGCCAGCAGCGAGCTGCCTCCCGCGTTCTACACCGGCACACTGACCGCGAGCCTGGGCATTCTGGTGTTCAGCGTGTTGCTGTGGCTGGTGGTGGCACGGCAGATCCGGCGCTTGATTACAGAGCCCATTTATCAGCTGGAAGAACTGTCGCGGCAGGTGACCCGCGAAGAAAACTACGCGCTGCGTGCAGAGCCTGGCAACGAGGATGAAATCGGCAGTCTGGCCGAGGCATTCAATACCATGCTGTCGCGTATCGAAGCGCGTGAGCAACAACTCAAGCGCGCTCGGGATGATTCCCAGGAAGCTTACGATCAGGCACAGGGGCTGGCCGAGGAAACCCGCCATACCAACCGCAAACTGGAACTGGAAGTTCAGGTGCGCAGCAAGATCGAGAAGAAGCTCACCGGCTTTCAGAACTACCTCAACAGCATCATCGATTCGATGCCCTCGGCGATGATCGCGCTGGACGAGCAGCTGTACGTCACCCAGTGGAATCAGGAGGCGACAGCGCTGTCCGGAACCACGCTGGACGAAGCGTTGAACCAGCCGATCTTTCTGGCCTTCGAACCGATGCGCTCGTTTCTGCCGCAAATCAAGCACACCGTCGAGCGCCACAGCGTGACCAAGATCGAGCGCGTGACCTGGATCAAAAACGACGAGTCGCGCCACTATGCACTGACGTTCTACCCGCTGACCGGCGATGCCGGGCGTGGCGTGGTGATCCGCATCGATGACATCACCCAGCGTATATCGCTGGAAGAAATGATGGTGCAGTCGGAGAAGATGTTGTCTGTCGGCGGTCTGGCCGCGGGCATGGCCCACGAGATAAACAACCCGTTGGGCGCCATTCTGCACAATGTGCAGAACATCAGGCGGCGTCTGTCCCCGGAACTGCCGAAGAACATTGAGCAGGCCGAAGCCGATGGTGTAGACCTGGCACAGGTCAATCATTACCTGGAAAGCCGCGAAGTACCAAAACTGCTCGATGGCATCCAGCAAGCAGGTGCGAGGGCCGCAAAGATTGTCAGCCACATGCTCAATTTCAGCCGCTTGAGCAGTCGTCAGCTTTCAGCTTGCGACTTGCCGGCCTTGATCGATCAGGCAGTGGAAATTGCCAGCAACGATTTTGACCTTACCGTCGGTTTCGACTTCAAGGGCCAGCACATCATCCGTCAGTTCGACCCCGAACTGGGTCCGGTGCCGTGCATCGCCAACGAACTGGAGCAGGTGCTGCTGAACCTGCTGAAGAACGCCGCTCAGGCCATTCACCAGCGCCCGGAGAGCGAGGAGCCTGGACGCATCATCCTGCGCACCCGTCTCAACCCGCCCTGGGCCGAAATTCAGGTGGAGGACAACGGCATCGGCATGTCCGAAAACGTCCGCAAGCGTACTTTCGAACCGTTCTTTACCACCAAGGAAATTGGCCAGGGCACCGGGCTGGGTCTGTCGGTGTCGTATTTCATTGTTACCAATAATCATAAAGGCCAGATGGAGGTGCATTCCTCTCTCGGCACAGGCACCTGCTTTACGCTGCGTCTACCGCTGGTGGCCAATCAGGTAAGCGTTCAGCAGCAGGTTATTTCCAAGTCTTGATCAGGAATCGCAGCGATGGGCTTTCGTTTGTCGAAGATTTACACACGCACCGGTGACGCCGGAGAGACCGGTCTGGGCGACGGTCGACGGGTGTCCAAGGATCATCCGCGCGTCGAGGCCATTGGTGAGGTCGATACGCTCAACAGCCAGCTCGGCCTGTTGCTGGCCGGACTGATCGATGAGGCCAAAAGCGTGCCGGCCCTCAACGAAGTGATCGAGGTGCTCGCGCCTTGCCAGCATCGGCTGTTCGATCTGGGGGGCGAACTGGCGATGCCGACCTACAAAGCGCTGAATGACGCTGAGGTCGCGCGGCTGGAAGCAGCAATCGACGTGTGGAATGAAGAACTGGGGCCGCTGGAAAATTTCATCTTGCCAGGCGGCTCATCGCTAATCGCTCAAGCGCATATCTGCCGTAGCCTTGCGCGCAGTGCCGAACGCCGTTGCCAGCATCTGAATGCGGTCGAGCCACTGGAAGGCGCCGGGCTGGCGTACATCAACAGGCTGTCGGATTTGTTGTTCGTCGCAGCTCGGCTGATCGCCAGAAGACAGGGCATCGCGGAAATACTTTGGCAGCCCGCGCCCAAGCCGGTTTGATCGGCGCCACGAGGCTTATCGTTCCCCCCGCGTGGTAATGCATTTTCATGACGCTCTACGCGACTATCGTGCGACGCTCCGCGTCGGCATGCCGTTCAGGACGCTCTGCGTCCTCTGTAGCAACTCAGACGATCTCGTCAGGCCAGAACGCGCGGATCCCGGCCACGCCCTGTGCGCCGCTTTCCCAGGCCTGTTGGCGCTGCGCAGGGCCTACGCCGCCCAGCAGAAAGACAGGCTTGTTGAAACCTGCGATCAATCGGATGGCCTGCTCCCAACCCAGCGGCTGTGCGTCCGGATGAGTCAGGGTGGGCTGAACGGGTGACAGGGTGACGAAATCCACCCCCATCTGTTCGGCCAGAGCCAGCTCTTCGGCGTTATGACATGACGCGGCCAGCCAGCGATTCTCAGGGAACGGACGTCCACGACTGGCGTACTTGCGCAGTTGCTCCGCCGTGAGGTGCCAGCCAGCGGACGGGAAGTCTCCCAGCCACTCCAGAGGGCCTTTGAGCATGAGCTGCGCCTTGCCCGCACACAGCCCCGCCGCATCCACCGCCAGATCGCGGTACTTCGGGTCATAGCCACCAGGAGCCCGCAACTGGACCAGCTTGATACCGCCCGCGATAGCTTTCTGCATACCGCGCAACAGCTCGATATTGTCCAGCCCGTCAGGCGTGATCAGATACTCGCCGGGCAAACGTGCCGCGGCGACAATCGGCTGGTTGGCGGCCGGAAAGTCGTAGTCAGGCAGCTCTCGCGCAGCCGCCCAGACCAGTGGCTGCCCTTCTGCACCATGCGGCTCGCCGGTAAATGCCGAAACTTCCCAGACATCCAGCAATACCTGCTTGTCCGCATAGTCGTGACAGACCTTGATCAACGGGCGCGCTGCCGTGACCTCAATCGCCAACTCTTCCTGAAGTTCACGTGCGAGTGCGGCCTGGATGGTCTCACCCTCTTCGACCTTGCCACCGGGAAACTCCCAGAGGCCACCTTGATGCTGAGTGTCGGCACGTCGGGCAATCAATACACTGCCGTCAGCGCCACGAATGACGGCGGCAGCCACATGAACTCGTTTCACGATCAGGACTCCTGCAGGCCTGCCTGCTGCCAGCGTTTGAAGGCGGGCCACTGGTAGATGGTTTCGATATACGCCAGCGCCTCTGACGGCAACTGGACGTGGTAGCCGCGCAGACGAATCGCCACCGGTGCGAAGAACGCATCAGCAATGCTCGGCTTGCCAAACAGAAAAGGGCCCGTTTGGGCAGCGGCAGCGCGACATTCGGCCCACAGCTCGACAATGCGGTCGATATCGTTCTGGGTGTCGACGGTGATCACTTCCAGCGCCTTATCCTGACGCAGGTCCATTGGCATGTTCGAGCGCAAGTTGACGAAACCACTATGCATCTGCGCACACGCCGAACGGGCCTGGGCACGCGCGGCGGTGTCACGCGGCCACAGCTCGACGTCCGGGAAGCGCTCGACCAGATATTCACAGATCGCCAGCGAATCGATGATCGTGCCGTGCTCACACTGAAGCGCAGGTACCTTGCCGGTTGGCGAGTACTTGAGAATGTTCTCGCGGGTGTCCGGCAGGTTCAGGCGGATGACCTGATCGGTGAACGCAGCACCGGTCATTTCCAGCACCAGCCAGGGACGCAGCGACCAGGAGGAATAGCGTTTGTCGCCGATAATCAGATGCAGGCTCATGGTTCAGCTCCATTGCGCCCGGCGCGAAGGCAGGATGCTCGCGCGCCGGGCATTGAGTCAGGTGCGATATTCCGCGTTGATCTTCACGTATTCGTGAGAAAGGTCGGTAGTCCAGATGGTTTCGCTGCAATCACCGCGACCCAGCTCGATACGGATGGTGATTTCTTCTTCGGCCATTACCGCCGAGCCCTGCTCTTCGGTGTAGGTCGTGGCGCGGCAGCCCTGGCTGGCAATGCATACGCCGCCCAGGAATACGTCGATCTTGCTCACGTCCAGGTCCGGCACGCCTGCGCGGCCGACAGCCGCCAGAATACGCCCCCAGTTCGGATCGGAGGCGAACAGGGCGGTCTTGATCAGCGGCGAGTGGGCCACGGCATAACCGACGTCCAGGCACTCCTGATGATTGTCGCCACCGTTGACTTCTACCGTCACGAACTTGGTCGCACCCTCACCATCACGCACGATGGCCTGAGCGACATCCATGCACACGTCGAACACGGCTTTCTTCAACGCGTCGAACAGCGGGCCCTTGGCCTCGGTGATCTCGGGCAGATCAGCCTGACCGGTGGCAATCAGCATGCAGCAGTCGTTGGTCGAGGTATCGCCATCGATAGTGATGCGATTAAAGGACTTGTTGGCACCGTCGCGAATCAGGTCCTGCAGTACGCTCTGTGACACTTTGGCATCGGTGGCGATGTAGCCAAGCATGGTCGCCATGTTCGGGCGAATCATGCCTGCGCCTTTGCTGATGCCGGTCACGGTGATGGTCACGCCATCTTGGGTGAACTGACGGCTGGCGCCTTTGGGCAGGGTGTCGGTGGTCATGATGCCGGTCGCCGCAGCGGCCCAGTTATCCACAGACAGATCATCAAGCGCAGCTTGCAGCGCGCCTTCGATCTTTTCCACAGGCAACGGCTCGCCGATCACGCCCGTTGAGTAAGGCAGCACCGCTGATGCATCGACGCCAGTCAGTTGCGCCAGCTTTTCGCAGGTACGTCGCGCAGCAACCAGACCTGGTTCGCCAGTGCCCGCGTTGGCATTGCCGGTGTTGGTCAGCAAATAACGCACCGTGCCCTGAACGCGCTGCCTGGCCAGGATGACTGGCGCGGCACAGAACGCATTCAAGGTGAATACACCGGCAACGCTGGAGCCTTCAGCACAGCGCATGACCACGACATCCTTGCGCCCTGGGCGTTTGATGCCGGCAGAAGAAATGCCAAGTTCAAAACCGGGAACCGGGTGCAACGCAGGCAAAGGACCAAGACCAACAGCCATCGGGGTGCTCCTCAAGGAGTATGGCGCCGTCCGCATCGGTACGGCGATCAATGAAAAAACGCCGCGACGGGCAAGCCGGTCGCGGCGCAGGTATTACACAGTCAAAGGCTTAGTTGATCTGGCCGTGACAGTGTTTGAATTTCTTGCCCGAACCACACCAGCACAGTTCGTTGCGACCCAGTTTCTGGTCGTTGCGGACCGGCTCGGATGCGACGGCTAAAGGCGCTTCGCCACCCTCTTCATCCAGCAGCGGCTGGTCGATGCCCGGCGCAGGAGCGTGTTCGAACTGCATGCGGCTGGCCAGTTCTTCGGCTTCCTGACGCAGGCGCGCCTCTTCTTCCTCTGGATCTTCGCGACGAACCTGAACGTGCGAAAGTACACGAATGGTGTCGCGCTTGATCGAATCGAGCAGTTCCTGGAACAGCGTGAAGGACTCGCGCTTGTATTCCTGCTTCGGGTTCTTCTGAGCGTAGCCGCGCAGGTGGATACCGTGGCGCAGGTGGTCCATGGTCGACAGGTGATCTTTCCACAGGTCGTCCAGCACGCGCAGGAGGATCTGCTTCTCGAAGGAACGCAGGGCTTCGGCGCTGGCCTGATCTTCCTTCTCGTTGTACGCCACCAGCAGCTGCGCCATAATTTTTTCGCGCAGGCTGTCTTCGTGTAGGTTGTCGTCTTCGTCCAGCCACTGCTGGACGGGCAGTTTGACGGCAAAGTCGGTGTTCAGCGCAGCTTCCAGGCCAGCAACGTTCCACTGCTCCGGCAGGGATTGCGGCGGAATATGCTGACTGATGAGGTTGTTGAGTACTTCCTCACGGAAGTCAGCAATGGTCTCACCAATGTTCTCGGCAGCCAGCAGTGTGTTACGCATGTGATAAATCACTTTACGCTGCTCGTTGGCCACGTCATCGAACTCCAGCAATTGCTTGCGGATGTCGAAGTTACGACCTTCCACTTTGCGCTGCGCTTTTTCGATGGCGTTGGTCACCATGCGGTGCTCGATAGCCTCACCGGACTGCATGCCCAGCGCCTTCATGAAATTCTTCACACGGTCCGAGGCGAAGATACGCATCAGGCTGTCTTCGAGCGACAGGTAGAAACGGCTGGAACCGGTGTCACCCTGACGGCCGGCACGACCGCGCAGCTGGTTATCGATACGGCGCGACTCGTGACGCTCGGAGGCAATAACGTGCAGGCCGCCCGCCTCGATCACCTGCTGATGGCGTTTCTGCCAGTCAGCCTTGATCTGTGCGATCTGCTCAGGGGTTGGGTCTTCCAGATTGGCGACTTCAACTTCCCAGTTGCCGCCCAACAGAATGTCGGTACCGCGACCGGCCATGTTGGTAGCAATGGTCAAAGCCCCCGGACGACCGGCCTGCGCGATGATTTCTGCTTCTTTTTCGTGGAACTTGGCGTTCAGAACCTTGTGATCGATGCCTTCCTGCTTGAGCAGGTTGGACATGTGTTCGGAGGTTTCGATGGTCGCAGTACCTACCAGCACCGGGCGGTTCTCTGCAATGCAGGCCTTGATGTCGGTAACGATGGCTGCGTACTTCTCTTCCGCCGTCAGATAGACGAGGTCGTTGAAGTCTTTACGCGCCAACGGCTTGTTCGGCGGGATGACCATGACGGCCAGGTTGTAGATCTGGTGGAATTCGAACGCTTCAGTGTCGGCCGTACCGGTCATGCCGGACAGTTTGTTGTACAGACGGAAGTAGTTCTGGAACGTGGTCGATGCCAGGGTCTGGCTTTCGGCCTGAATGTTCAGGTTTTCCTTGGCTTCGATGGCCTGATGCAGGCCCTCGGACAGGCGACGGCCCGGCATGGTACGGCCGGTATGCTCGTCGACCAGCAGAACCTGACCGTCTGCAACGATGTACTCGACGTTGCGGTTGAACAGTTTGTGCGCACGCAGACCGGCATAAACGTGAGTCAGCAGGCCCAGGTTATGCGCCGAGTACAGGCTTTCGCCTTCAGCCAGCAGGCCGACTTCGGTAAGCATTTCCTCGATGAACTGGTGACCGGCTTCGTTCAGCTCGACCTGACGGGTTTTCTCGTCAACAGTGAAGTGGCCCGGCTTGGTGACTTCGCCTTCCACTTCCTCGATATGCTGCTCAAGCTTGGGGATCAGGCGGTTGATTTCGGTGTACAGCTTGGAGCTGTCTTCAGCCTGACCTGAGATGATCAGCGGCGTACGCGCTTCGTCGATCAGAATCGAGTCGACCTCGTCGATTACGGCGAAATTGAGTTCGCGCTGGAACTTGTCGTCCATGCTGAACGCCATGTTGTCGCGCAGGTAATCGAAGCCGTATTCGTTATTGGTGCCGTAGGTGATGTCGGCAGCGTAAGCGGCGCGTTTTTCTTCCGGCGGCTGGAATGGTGTGACGATGCCTACGGTCAGACCGAGGAATTCGTACAACGGACGCATCCAGTTGGCATCTCGGCGAGCGAGATAGTCGTTCACGGTGACTACGTGAACGCCCTTGCCGGACAGCGCATTGAGATACACAGCCAACGTACCGACCAGGGTTTTACCTTCACCGGTGCGCATTTCCGCGATCTGACCTTCGTGCAGGGTCATGCCGCCGATCAACTGAACGTCGAAGTGGCGCATGCCCATGACGCGCTTGCCCGCTTCACGAGCGACAGCAAAGGCTTCAGGCAGCAATTGATCGAGGGTCTCGCCTTTGGCTATGCGGGCCTTGAACTCTTCGGTCTTGGCGCGCAATTGCTCGTCCGAAAGGGCCACCATTTGCTCTTCGAAGGCATTGACGATCTGTACCGTCTTGAGCATGCGTTTTACTTCACGCTCGTTCTTGCTTCCAAAAAGTTTTTTCAACAAAGGCGCAAACATATCGACAGGATCTTCCACACATAGGAATGGAGGGCGGCCCCGTGAGTCGCCCGTGCAGCCCAGATGGCCGCATGCGAACGAGCATTCTACCCGGAAACGATGGTGAGGAAAGTGGCGTTATTCCACGATGCTGGCACAGCGCTGTTATGGGGCAGGTTTACAATGGGGCCAATTTCAAGCACTTCAACCCACAGTCCGGGGAAGTTACTCATTGATTTGCATATGAAAGCACGGAAATGCCCTGAAAAGCAGCCGTTAGAACGCTTTCTGTTAAGATGTTCATCTTGTTACCAGGCACTCCACCATGGCCTTTCGTCCTCTGAACGCCCGTCCGCCCGCGGTTCTGCTGCGTGAAGCCAAGCCTCTGAAGGCTATCTTTCGTCACGCCGAACGCCTGAGCCATTTGCAGCGCCTGCTCGAAAGTCAGCTGCAGCCAGCGGCGCGCGAGCATTGTCGTGTGGCCTCGTGGCGCGAAGGCACCTTGTTGCTGATCGTGACGGACGGTCACTGGGCCACGCGCCTGCGCTATCAGCAAAAGCGTCTGCACCGGCAACTGATGGCCTTCGACGAATTCATCAACCTGACCCGCATTGTTTTCAAGGTGCAGCCACCTGAAGCCCCTCGCGGAGCCGCTACTCACACCATCGACCTGTCGACGGTTGCTGCCGAAAACATTCAGGCCACCGCCGATGGCATAACCGATCCCAAGCTGCGTGCCGCACTTGAGCGGCTGGCCAGCCATGCCAGGGACAAGAAATAGCGTCTGAGTGATTTTCGCCAGATCCTCTGCGCAACTGACTTTCCCAATGAAGCCGATAAAAAAAGGCCACCCGAGGGCAGCCTTTAAAGAACAAAAGGAAAGAGAGTAAAGCTTGCCTACACGGCCGCAACAGGGCGCATGTAGGAAATAGGTGCCGTACTGGCATCCTCGAAAGTCACCACTTCCCAGGCGTCTTTCTGCTCGATCAACGTGCGCAGGAGACGATTGTTCAGTGCATGCCCCGATTTGAAGCCCCGGAACTCACCAATCAGGCTATTGCCCAGCAGGTAAAGGTCACCGATGGCGTCGAGGATTTTGTGTTTGACGAATTCGTCCTCGTAACGCAGGCCGTCTTCGTTCAGTACGCCGTCCTTGTCGACCACGATGGCGTTTTCCACACTGCCGCCGAGTGCGAGGTTGTGCTTGCGCAGGTACTCGATGTCACTCATGAACCCGAAGGTCCGGGCACGGCTGACTTCCTTCACGAAGGAAGTGCTGGAAAAGTCCACGCTTGCACTCTGGGTGCGATCACGGAAGACGGGGTGATCGAAATCGATCTCGAAACTGACCTTGAACCCTTCGAAAGGCACGAAAGTAGCGCGTTTACCGCCCTCTTCCACTGTGACTTCACGCAGGATGCGGATGAATTTCTTCGGCGCGTCCTGTTCTTCCAGGCCAGCCGATTGAATCAGGAATACGAAAGGGCCTGCGCTGCCGTCCATGATAGGAACTTCGGAGGCAGAGAGCTCGACGTAGGCGTTATCGATGCCAAGGCCAGCCATGGCCGAGAGCAGGTGTTCTACCGTGTCAACTTTGACATCACCATTGACCAGAGTGGTCGACAGAGTGGTGTCGCCGACGTTTTCCGCACGCGCAGGGATCTGCACGACGGGGTCAAGGTCAGCTCGGCAAAACACAATGCCGGTATTCACAGGTGCGGGCTTGAGGGTCAGGTAAACCTTCTCCCCGGAGTGCAGGCCTACACCTGTGGCACGGATAATATTTTTCAGGGTGCGTTGTTTAATCATGGCATGGGCCGCTTCAGCGCAAGTTGCGAACTGGTATCAACAAAGGCTGGCGATGATAGCAGACCATGCCTTTGCTGAACACCAATCACCCTAATACCCCTGATACATTTCATCAATCGGCCTGACGACGCAGGAAAGCCGGGATGTCCAGGTAATCCAGATCATCGTTAGGGTTCATCTTCGCTGCTGCCGTAGCGCCTGCGTGTGCCTGATTGCGCATCACGGTAGGACGGTCCAGATCGCGGTAGTTGACCGACGGTGCTTCCTGACGCGACGCCTGCTGGGCAGGAGCCTGCTGGGTGGTCTGCAGCGTGTTGTCGATGACCTTGACCGGCTTCTCGATTTTCGCGCCCAGGCCGGTGGCAACCACAGTCACGTGCAACTCGTCACGCATGTCCGGATCGATAACCGTACCGACCTTGACCATCGCGTGCTCGGAAGCGAACGCTTCGATGATGCTACCCACGTCCGAGTACTCACCCAGCGACAGGTCAGGACCGGCAGTGATGTTGACCAGGATGCCGCGAGCGCCCTGCAGGTTGACGTCTTCGAGCAACGGGTTGCGGATGGCCGCTTCGGTGGCTTCACGCGCACGGTTAGGACCGCTGGCGCAGCCAGTGCCCATCATCGCCATGCCCATTTCGCTCATCACGGTACGGACGTCGGCGAAGTCGACGTTGATCATGCCCGGACGCTTGATGATGTCGGAGATACCGCGAACGGCACCGGCCAGTACATCGTCAGCCTTGGCGAAAGCCGACAGCAGGCTGGCGTCCTTGCCCAGGATGGTCAGCAGCTTCTCGTTGGGGATAGTGATCAACGAGTCGACGCTTTCGGACAGCATGCGGATGCCTTCATCGGCGATCTGCATACGCTTGCGACCTTCGAACGGGAACGGACGGGTCACGACTGCGACCGTCAGAATACCCATTTCCTTGGCCACTTCAGCAATGATCGGTGCTGCACCGGTACCGGTACCGCCGCCCATGCCAGTGGTGATGAAAACCATGTTGGTGCCCTGCAGAACTTCTGCAATGCGCTCACGATCTTCCAGTGCGGCCTGACGACCGACTTCAGGGTTGGCGCCAGCGCCAAGGCCTTTGGTCACGCCGGTGCCCAGTTGCAGAATGGTCCGCGCGCCAATGTTTTTCAGCGCTTGAGCATCCGTGTTGGCGCAGATGAATTCCACGCCTTCGATGTTGCTCTTGACCATGTGATTGACAGCGTTTCCGCCACCACCGCCTACACCGATAACCTTGATAACCGGGCTTTGCGGGACGTTGTCTACGAGTTCGAACATTTTCTCTCTCCTTCCGCTTTCTAGTTAGTTTTGCCTACTGCCTGCCGATATTGCTTTTGAAGCCCTGAATCTGAAGCTGTGAAACTTTTAAACGTTGAAACTTAGAAATTGCCCTGCACCCAACGCTTGATACGCTCAAGCACCGGTGCCTTGGTTTCGTCGCTGTAACTGCTGTTGCCGACCATTCCGGACAGCGAAATGCCGTCCGACTGCTTTTGCAGCCCGTACATCAACAGGCCTACGCCGGTCGAGTAGATCGGGTTGCGCACGACATCAGCGAGCCCTTTGACGCTGTGCGGCACGCCGAGGCGCACCGGCATGTGGAAGATTTCCTCGGCCAGTTCGACCGCACCTTCCATTTTCGCTGTGCCCCCGGTCAGCACGATGCCGGCCGGGATCAGGTCTTCGTAACCGCTGCGGCGCAGCTCGGCCTGGATCAGAGTGAACAGCTCGTCGTAACGAGGCTCTACCACTTCGGCCAGGGCCTGACGCGACAGCTCGCGAGGTGGACGGTCGCCCACACTTGGTACTTTGATGGTTTCACCGGCACCGGCCAGTTTGGCCAGGGCGCAGGCGTAGCGAATCTTGATTTCTTCGGCGTACTGGGTCGGGGTACGCAACGCCATGGCGATGTCGTTGGTGACCTGATCGCCCGCAATCGGGATAACCGCCGTGTGACGAATGGCGCCTTCGGTGAAGATCGCGATGTCGGTCGTACCGCCACCGATATCCACCAGGCACACGCCCAGCTCTTTCTCGTCATCGGTGAGTACGGAATACGCCGACGCCAGTTGTTCAAGAATGATGTCGTCGACTTCCAGACCGCAGCGACGCACGCACTTCTCGATGTTCTGCGCGGCGTTCACTGCACAGGTCACGACGTGAACCTTGGCTTCCAGACGTACACCGGACATACCCAAAGGCTCGCGCACGCCTTCCTGGTTATCGATCACGTAATCCTGAGGAAGGGTGTGCAGCACGCGCTGGTCGGCAGGAATGGCAACCGCCTGAGCAGCATCGAGCACACGCTCCAGGTCCGCAGAACTGACTTCGCGATCACGAATCGCCACGATGCCGTGCGAGTTCAGGCTGCGAATGTGGCTGCCTGCAACGCCGACAAATGCCGAGTGAATACGGCAACCCGCCATCAGCTGCGCTTCTTCGATTGCACGCTGGATCGACTGCACAGTCGACTCGATATTCACTACCACGCCCTTCTTCAGGCCGCGGGAGGGATGGGTACCGATACCCACGATTTCCAGCGAGCCATCGGCCGCGACTTCGCCTACCAGTGCCACCACCTTGGAGGTACCGATATCCAGCCCGACGATCATTTTGCCGCTTTGCACGTTTGCCATGGTCCTGCCTCTTATCAATTCTTCGCGACAGCGGGTTTATCCGTCGTTGCCGCTGCCTGTTCGCGCCAACCGACCGCTAGGCCGTTGGAGTAACGCAAGTCAACGCGCGCGATATTCGTGATTTGTTCTTTCAGCGTTTTGTCGTAAATCGCGATGAAACGGCGCATTTTTTCGACGAGGTGGTCGCGTCCAAGCAACAACTCGATACCCGGGCCAGCACTACCGGCGCCTGTTGTCAGGAACCAGCTGCCGCGCTCGCGCAGCTCCAGGCGCACGATGGAGAAGCCCAGCGGGCGCAACATCTGACTCAACACCTGATACTGCTGCATCACCTGTTGCTGGGCCCGCTGCGGGCCGAACAACTGGGGAAGATGTTCGTAATTGGACAGTTCACGCGGCGTGAAAGCCTGTCCCTGGTTGTTCAACAGCGCTTCATCACCCCAACGGGCAACCGGCAACTGCTCTTCAAGACGAATCACGACCTGATCCGGCCATACACGACGAACTTCGGCGTGGGCGATCCAGGGCATCTGCTCAAGCTCGGTGCGCATGCCGGTCAAATCGATCTTGAAAAAACTCGACGCCACATAAGGCGCAATCCGCTGCTGCACAGCCTGCTGGCTGATGTAACTCAAATCGCCCTGCACATTGATACGAGTAATCGGGCGGTCGGCGTACGGCAGCAGGCGTTGCGCGGCTTCATAAGTGCCGAAGCCCAGAACCACCAGCAACACAGGCCAGAGCAGACGCTTCAGAAAACTGAAGTTGGCCTTGGGCAGGCGCGCCGACAGAGGCTCCTTGGCCACCATTCGGCTGGCGCCACGCGGCACCGGCTTGTTGCGGCCGGGTGCAGGTGGCTGAGGACGTGCCGACGCGCCGTACATGCCTTACCCTCTCGCCTGAACACTGTCGGCCAGAATCGCCAACACCAGTTGTTGAAAATCCAGACCTGCAGCACGCGCAGCCATAGGCACCAGACTGTGATCGGTCATGCCGGGCACGGTGTTAACTTCCAGTAACCAGAACTTGCCTTGTGCGTCCTGCATGACATCCGTGCGCGCCCACCCTGCAATGCCGATGGCGTCGCAAGCGCGTGCTGCAAGTTGTTTGAGTTCCTGTTCCTGCGCATCGCCAAGCCCGCAAGGGATCCGGTACTGAGTATCGGACGCCAGGTACTTGGCATCGTAATCATAAAAACTGTGAGGAGTGCCCAGGCCAATGGGAGGCAACACCTGGCCACGCAAAGACGCCACAGTAAACTCAGGTCCCTGAATCCACTGTTCGACTAATACTTGCGAATCGTAGGTACTGGCGGCTTTCCAGGCGGCGATCAATTCATCGACGCTGTTCACCTTTGCCATACCGATACTTGAACCTTCATGGGCCGGTTTGACGATCAAAGGCAAGCCCAGTTCCGTCGCTGCGCAAATACAATCGCTCTCGTTTTCAAGAACGGCATGCAAGGGCGTCGCAAGGCCGAGACTCTGCCAGACCTGCTTGGTGCGCAACTTGTCCATCGCCAGCGCGGAAGCCAGTACACCACTGCCGGTATAAGGGATTTCCAGGCATTCCAGCAGGCCTTGCATAGTGCCGTCTTCGCCGCCTCGCCCGTGCAGAACAATGAACGCACGGTCGATTTTTTCGCTGACCAGTCGCTGCAGGAAGTCATCGCCTACATCGATGCCGAACGCGTCCACGCCAGCATCGAGCAACGCCTTGAGCACCGCATTACCGGAGTTCAGGGAGACTGCCCGTTCAGCACTCTTGCCACCAAAAAGCACGGCGACACGGCCGAAGCTTTTCGGCTCGAGTGTCGAGCGCAGGGAAGACCGGGCGACGGCTGTCATTTCAGCTTCCCTTCGGTGGGGGCCACTTTAGCGCCAGCGAACAGCGGACTTTTCAGCAGTTGTGGCGCAAGACCGCCGATGTCGCCAGCGCCCTGGCACAGCAGAATGTCGCCAGCGCGCAGCAGCGGCTTGACCAGCGGCGCCAGCTCGACGCCGCGCTCGATGTAGATAGGGTCCAGTTGACCGCGCTGACGAATGCTGTGGCACAGGTTGCGGCTGTCGGCGCCGGGAATCGGTTCTTCACCCGCCGGGTAGACTTCCATCAGCAGCAACACATTGGCGTCCGCCAGAACCTGTACGAAATCGTCGTACAGGTCACGGGTACGGCTGAAGCGGTGCGGCTGGTAGACCATCACCAGACGACGATCCGGCCAGCCACCACGTACGGCGCTGATCACAGCAGCCACTTCGCGCGGATGGTGACCATAGTCATCGACCAGCATCACGTTACCGCCTTCGACCGGCAGCTCGCCGTACACCTGGAAGCGACGACCAACGCCCTGGAACCCCGAAAGGCCCTGCACGATCGCCTCATCGCTGACACCTTCGTCGGAGGCAATAGCGATGGTCGCCAGCGAGTTGAGTACGTTGTGATTGCCGGGCATGTTCACCGACACATCCAGCGGCTCGCGATCGCGGCGCAGTACGGTAAAGAATGTCAGCATGCCGTCCTGACGCACGTTGATTGCACGTATGTCGGCAGACTCGCTGAAGCCGTAGGTCAGCGTCGGGCGCTTGACCTGTGGGAGAATTTCACGCACTACCGGATCGTCGATGCACATGACCGCCAGGCCATAGAACGGCAGGTTATGCAGGAACTCGACAAAGGTCTTCTTCAGTTTGTTGAAGTCGCCTTCGTAGGTCGCCATGTGATCGGCGTCGATATTGGTGACCACCGCCACAAGAGGCTGAAGGTGCAGGAAGCTGGCGTCGCTTTCATCGGCTTCGGCGATCAGGTAACGGCTGGTGCCCAGCTGGGCGTTGGTGCCCGCGGCGTTCAAACGGCCGCCAATCACAAAGGTCGGGTCCAGGCCACCAGCAGCGAACACCGAAGCGATCAGGCTGGTGGTGGTGGTCTTGCCATGCGTACCGGCGACAGCGATGCCGTGGCGATAGCGCATCAGTTCGGCGAGCATCTCGGCGCGGGGCACGACTGGAATACGGCGTTCCAGTGCGGTGGCGACTTCCGGGTTGGAAGTGTTCACAGCGCTGGACACCACCAGTACGTCGGCACCCACGGTGTTCTCGGCACGATGGCCGATAAAAATCTGTGCGCCGAACGATTCCAGACGCTCGGTCACGGCCGAGCCTTTGAGGTCGGAGCCCGAGACTTCGTAGCCCAGGTTCAACAACACTTCGGCAATCCCGCACATGCCGACGCCGCCGATACCGACGAAGTGGATGCGACGGATACGGCGCATTTCAGGTTGCGGCATGGCGCGTTGATTCTCAACCATGAGCCACCTCCACGCAGACGTTGACGACAGTGTTGGTTGCATCAGGCTTGGCCAGGCTACGTGCTGTGCGGGCCATGCTGTTCAATTGTTCGGGTTGCATCAAAACCTCTTTCAGGCGTGCTGCCATCTCGGCGGCGCCAGTTGTCGCTTGCGGCATGACGAAGGCTGCGCCTTCGCGAGCCAGATAGTCAGCGTTACGTGACTGATGGTCATCAATCGCGTGGGGCAGCGGTATCAGCAACGACGGCAGACCGGCGGCGGCCAGTTCGCTGATGGTCAATGCGCCTGCGCGGCAGACCACCAGATCGGCCCAGCTATAAGCCTGGGCCATGTTCTGGATGAACGGCGCAACCTGCGCCTCGACGCCTACGTTGCGATAACGCTCGGCGGTGACTGCGTCGTGATTCTTGCCCGACTGATGAAACACTTCGGGCTGGATGTCCTGAGGCAACTGGGCCAGCGCCTCAGGCAGCAATTTGTTCAACGGCTCCGCGCCCAGGCTGCCGCCCAGTACCAACAGACGAGCCTTACGTCCGGCCAGCGCCTGACGCGGTGTTTCCAGAAACAGCTCGACACGCACCGGGTTACCGGTGGTGCGGCGTTTGGACGAGGCCGCAAAGGTGTTCGGGAACGCCTCGCACACGCGGCTGGCGAAAGACGCCAGGCTGCGGTTGGCTGTGCCGACAACGGCGTTCTGCTCATGA
This sequence comes from Pseudomonas sp. RGM 3321, assembly GCF_022836805.1. NCBI lineage: Bacteria > Pseudomonadati > Pseudomonadota > Gammaproteobacteria > Pseudomonadales > Pseudomonadaceae > Pseudomonas > Pseudomonas sp. RGM 3321. The sequence goes on along the minus strand of NZ_JALHBH010000081.1, from coordinate 23,299 downwards.
ATGATCAACGGTACGCCTGCCAGCTTCGCCGCCAGACCGCCAGGGCCGGTGACGTAGCCACCGAAGCCAACCACGCAGACCGGCTTCACCTGACGCACAACGTTGCGCGCCTGCATCAGGGCCTTGAGCAGCATGAAAGGCGCCTTGAGCAGCGACAACCGGCCTTTGCCACGCAACCCGCTGACATTGATCAGGTGCAGCGTCAGACCGGCCTGCGGGACCAGTTCGTTTTCGATTCCGCGTGGCGTGCCCAGCCAGTGGACCTTGTAGCCACGAGCCTGAAACTCGCGTGCACAGGCCAGCGCCGGGAATACATGCCCGCCGGTGCCGCCAGCCATGATCAGTACATTAGCGTCCATGGGGCGTCTCCTCGGCGAAGTCGCTTTCCTTGAACTCGGCTTCTTCACTGCCCATGTTGTTGCGCGATTCCCACTCGATACGCAGCAGCAGGCCAAGGCTCGCGCAGCAGATCACCAGAGAGCTGCCGCCGTAGCTGAGGAACGGCAGAGTCAGCCCCTTGGTCGGCAGCAGACCGACGTTCACACCGATGTTGATCAGGAACTGACCGATCCACAGGAACGACAGACCGTAGGCCACGTAGGCACCGAAGAACTGCTTGGCGCGCTCGGCCCACATGCCGATGTACATACCGCGAATACTGACAAACAGAAACAGTGCGACGGTGATCAGCGAACCTATGACGCCCAGCTCTTCTGCAAGCACCGAGAACACGAAGTCGGTGTGCGCTTCCGGCAGATAGAACTGCTTCTGCACGCTGTTGCCCAGCCCGACGCCGAACCATTCGCCACGACCGAAGGCGATCAGCGCCTGGGTCAATTGATAACCGGAACCGAACTGGTCAGCCCACGGGTCGGTAAAGTTGGTCAGACGCGCCATCCGGTATGGCTGGGCCTGGACCAGAACAACGACCGACGCCACAGCCAGAACCACCATCAGCGAGAAACGGAACAGGCCGACACCGCCGAGGAACAACATGGCAGCTGCCGCGCCCATCATCACTACGGTCGCACCGAAGTCAGGCTCCATCAGCAGCAGACCTGCCATCGGCAACAGCACGATGAACGGCTTGAAAAAGCCCATCCAGCTTTCGCGAACTTCCTGCTGCTGACGAATCAGATAGCCCGCAAGGAAGATCACCACAAACACCTTGGCGATTTCCGACGGTTGCACGTTGAACGCGCCGAAGCCAATCCAGCGCATAGAACCGTTCACCTCACGCCCGATCCCCGGCACCAGCACCAGCAGCAGCAGACCAAACGCACCGAGCAGCATCAGCCAGCCCAGACGTTGCCAGGTGGCGACCGGGATCATCATGGTCACGCCGCAAGCACCCAGGCCGATCAAAAGATAAACCAGGTGGCGGGTCATCATGTACAGCGTGTTGCCCGACTGAACTGCCGCAACTTCCGACGAAGCGGAAGTAATCATTACCAGCCCAAGGCCCAGCAACGCCAGACAGCCGACCAGCATCGGGAAGTCGAGGTCAATACCGCGCCCGCTGATCAGTGGCGATGGATAAGGCTTGATCACACCGAAGATCATGACAAGCACTCCACTGCCTGCGCGAACACACGTCCGCGCTCTTCATAATTCTTGAACATGTCCAGGCTGGCGCATGCAGGCGAAAGCAGCACCGCATCGCCATGCTGAGCCAGTCGGGCGCTTTGCTCGACAGCAGCCTGGACGGTGCCGACACGCACCAGAGGAACGACATCACCCAATGCCTGGGCAATCAGCTCGGCGTCGCGGCCCAGTAACACCGCAGCGCGGCAATGCTCAGCGACTGGCGCACGCAATGCGCTGAAGTCAGCGCCTTTGCCATCGCCACCAGCGATCAGTACCAGCTTGCCGTCGATATCCGAACCCAGGCCTTCGATGGCGGCCAGTGCGGCACCGACGTTGGTGGCCTTGGAGTCGTTGTAGTAATGAACGCCGTCATGCTCACGCAGCCACTGGCAGCGATGCTCCAGGCCGGTGAATTCACGCAGGCTGGCGAGCATTGCATCGAACGGCAGGCCAACCGCATGCCCAAGCGCCAATGCAGCAAGGGCGTTGGCCTGATTGTGAGCACCACGAATTTTGAGCTCACGTGCCGGCATCAGGTTTTCGAACTGGAACGCCAGGTATTTTTCGCCGTTTTCTTCACGCAGACCAAAGCCGTGGAAATCAGGCTTGTTGAGACCGAACGTCCAGCAAGGCAGGCCTTCACCAATCAGCGGACGGGACAGGGCATCCTGACGGTTGACCACCACTTGCCGCGCGCCACGGAAAATCCGGTGCTTGGCCAGGTGGTAAGCCGGCAGGCCGCTGTAGCGGTCCATATGGTCTTCGCTGATGTTCAGCACGGTTGCCACTTCAGCATTGAGCTGGTCGGTGGTTTCGAGCTGAAAGCTGGACAGCTCCATTACGTACAGTTCGACATCGTCGCTGAGCAGGTTCAGCGCCGGAGTACCGAGATTGCCCCCGACCGCAACGCGTTTACCTGCAGCGACGGCCATTTCACCCACCAGCGTTGTCACCGTGCTTTTCGCATTCGAACCGGTGATGGCGATGACCGGCGCCTTCGCGTAACGCGCGAACAGCTCGATGTCGCCAGACAGCTTGACGCCGCGCGCGTGCGCCTGCTGCAGGGCCGGTGTGGCCAGCGCCAGACCGGGGCTGACATACAGCTCGTCGGCACGGCAGAGGAAATCCACGTCCAGCTCGCCACAACGCACTTCCACCTGCGGATAGTCGCGACGCAAGGTCGCCAGCTCAGGAGGATTCTCCCGCGTGTCGGCCACGGCAAAGGACACGCCCCGGTTCGCCAGGAAGCGAACCAGGGACATGCCACTTTTGCCAAGCCCCACAACAATGCGGAAGCGGTCGGAAACGATCAGGGACACTCGTTCTACCTCAGTTTCAGCGTGGCAAGGCCAATGAGCACCAGAATCACGGTGATGATCCAGAAACGGACGATCACACGTGGCTCGGGCCAGCCTTTGAGTTCAAAGTGGTGGTGGATCGGCGCCATACGGAATACGCGGCGGCCGGTAAGTTTGAAAGACGCAACCTGAATGACCACTGAAAGGGTTTCCATCACGAACACGCCGCCCATGATGAACAGGACCATTTCCTGACGAACGATCACCGCCATGGTGCCCAGCGCCGCGCCGAGTGCCAGCGCACCGACGTCGCCCATGAACACCTGCGCCGGATAGGTGTTGAACCAGAGGAACCCGAGCCCGGCGCCAATCAGCGCGCCTGAGAAGACAATCAGCTCGCCCGCCCCCGGCACGTAGGGAATCAGCAGGTATTCAGCAAATTTCACGTTACCCGACAGGTAGCAGAAGATGCCCAAGGCACCGCCCACCATCACCGTTGGCATGATCGCCAGACCGTCCAGGCCGTCAGTCAGGTTGACTGCGTTGCTGGAGCCGACAATCACGAAATAGGTCAGTACGATGAAACCGATACCCAGCGGGATGCGCACATCCTTGAGCATCGGCACGATCAGCGTGGTTTCGGTTGCCGACGGCGCAGTCGTATAAAGGAAGATCGCGGCACAGAGGCCGAATACCGACTGCCAGAAATACTTCCAGCGGCTCGGCAGGCCACGCGAATTCTTTTCGATCACTTTGCGGTAGTCATCGACCCAGCCGATGGCCCCGAACAAAAGTGTCACCAGCAACACAACCCAAACGTAACGGTTGCTCAGGTCAGCCCACAACAACGTACTGATACCGATGGACGAGAGGATCAGCGCGCCGCCCATGGTCGGCGTACCCGATTTGGACAAGTGCGACTGCGGGCCGTCGTTGCGGACCGACTGGCCGATCTGGCGCATCTGCAAGGTGCGGATCATCCACGGCCCCAGGCACAGCGACAGTGTCAGTGCAGTGAGCACGCCAAGGATCCCGCGCAAGGACAGGTACTGAAAGACCGCAAAGCCTTTGTAGAACTGTTGTAAAAACTCGGCCAACAGCAGCAGCATTAATGTTTCTCCAGGCTAGAACCGCACAAGGCAGCCACGACGTTTTCCATCGCAGCGCTACGCGAGCCCTTGATCAGTAAAGTGGTATTAGGGTCTTGCTCGGCGCCCAGCGCTGCGATCAGCTCTGCCTGACTGGCAAAGTGGTAAGCATGTTCACCAAAGGCGCTGACGGCATGAGTCATCAACGGGCCGACAGCATACAGCGCCGAGACCTTGCCAGCGGCATAGGCCCCTACGTCGCGATGGCCTTGTTCGGCCCACTCACCCAGTTCGCCGATATCGCCCAGCACCAGGACGGTGCGACCGGTAAAACCGGTAAGGATGTCGACGGCCGCGTTGATCGAGGCAGGGTTGGCGTTGTAGGTGTCATCAATGACGCGCGTGCCGTTGCTGGCGATTTGCGCAACCGCACGGCCCTTGACCGGCTGCACGTTGTTCAGGCCTGCAACAATGCCTTCCAGCGTCACGCCCAGAGCGCAGGCTGCAGCCGCAGCTGCCAGAGCGTTGGCCACGTTGTGTGCGCCCAACAGATTCAACTGAACCTGGGCGACGCCGAGCGGGCTGTTCATGGTGAAGCCCGGGCAGCCCCGGGCATCACGACTGAGTTCGCTGGCGTGCAGATCCGCCGCAGCGTCAGCCAGTGCGAAGGTCAGAATGTTGCGATTGCCGGCACGCTTGCGCCAGACAGGGAACGCCTTGTCTTCCAGATTCAGCACCGCAGTGCCGCTGGCATCAAGACCTTCCAGAATCTCGCCCTTGGCTTCGACAATTTTGTCCGGCCCGCCAAACTCGCCGACATGGGCGGTTCCGGCGTTGGTAATGATGGCGACGTGTGGCTTGGTCAGGCTCACGGTGAAGGCAATTTCGCCCACCCGCGATGCGCCCAGCTCGATGACCGCCGCACTGTGCTCGGGAGCCAGCTCCAGTAACGTCAATGGCACGCCCAGCTCGTTGTTCAGATTGCCACGAGTGGCCAGCACAGGGCCGCGCGTACGCAGGATGCTCGCGAGCATTTCCTTGACCGTGGTCTTGCCGCTGGAACCGGTCATCGCTGTAACCGGCTTGTCGATGAACGCATTGCGGTTCATTGCGCCTAGTTGCGCGAGCGCCTTGCGGGTATCGAGCACGACCAGTTGCGGCAGGCTTGCGCCCTGCACTTCGCGCTCGACCAGAGCACCGACCGCGCCTTTGGCAGCCACCTGCTCGAGGTACTCATGGCCGTCGAAGCGCGGTCCGGTCAGGGCCACAAACAGCTGGCCCGGCTCGATGCCACGGCTGTCAGTGCTCACGCCGTCAAAGCTGCAGTCGCCAGCGACCAGACGGGCGTCAAGTGGCACGACCAGTTCGCTGAATGTCATTGGCTTAATCATTCGCAGGCCCCCATGCAGCAAGCGCCTTGGCAGCTTCCTGCAGGTCAGAGAACGGATGGCGCTGACCGTCGATTTCCTGATAGTCCTCGTGCCCTTTACCGGCCAGCACCACGACATCATCGGCACTGGCGCTGGCAATCAGCTCGGCAATGGCCTGGCCGCGACCTTCGATGAAGCGCACCTTGTCGACAGCAGCGAAGCCAGGGCGAATATCGTCAAAAATACTGGCTGGCGATTCGGAGCGCGGGTTGTCGTCGGTGACCCACGCACCGTCGGCCAGGCGTTCGACCACTTCAGCCATCAGCGGACGCTTGCCGCGATCACGATCACCGCCACAGCCGAACAGGCACAGCAGGCGGCCTTTAGCGTGCGGGCGCAGTGCTTCGAGGACTTTTTCCAGCGCATCCGGAGTATGCGCGTAATCGACAACCACCAGCGGCTTGTCGGCACCACCCAGACGCTGCATGCGCCCGACCGGGCCTTCGAGTTTCGGCAGCACCTTGAGAATTTCGTCCAGCGCGTAATCCAGGCCCAGCAAAGCGCCGACCGCAGCCAGCACGTTGCTCAGGTTGAAGCGACCCAGCAGGCTGCTGCGCAGGAAATGCTCGCCCTGAGGCGTGACCAGCGTAGCGCGCACGCCATCGTCATCGAATTTCGCATCGCGGCAATACAGGTAGGCCGAGCTGTCCAGCTGGCTGTAGGTGATCAACCGCGACTCTTGCTTGATAGCGGCCAGCTCACGACCGAAAGCATCATCCAGGTTGATTACCCGGCATTTCAGGTCGGACCATGCAAACAGCTTGGCCTTGGCGGCAGCGTACGCTTCCATGGTGCCGTGATAATCCAGGTGATCACGGGACAGATTGGTCAACACCGCCACATCAAACGCCAGCGCCGTCGCCCGCCCTTGATCCAGCCCATGAGACGACACTTCCATCGCCACTGCGCGCGCACCGGCCTTTTTCAGATCGGTCAGCGTCGCCTGAACGGCAATCGGGTCAGGCGTGGTATGACGGCCGCTTTGCAGCGCGCCGTAGAAGCCTGTGCCCAGCGTGCCGACAATGCCGCAATGCTGACCCAGTGCATCAAGCGCCTGTGCAACCAGTTGGGTGACGCTGGTCTTGCCGTTGGTGCCGGTAACACCTACCAGATTCAGACTGCGGCTCGGGTCGCCGTAGAAGCGGCCGGCAATATCGGACAACTGCGCGGCGAGCCCCTTGACCGGGATCAGCGGCACGTCGGTGATCGGCAGAACGGTCGAGCCTTCGACTTCGTAAGCCACAGCCGCCGCGCCACGCTTGAGCGCGTCGGCAATATGCGCACGGCCATCGACCTTGATACCCGGTATGGCTAGAAACAGATCACCCGGACGGACATTGCGGCTGTCGAGAGTCAACTCGCGAATCAATGGATCGCGGTCGGTGTGAGCGAAAATCTTGCTCAGATTAAAGGCCATCAACCACGCCCTCCTTTGGCTGCCGGTGCTGCATTGACTTGTTCCGGTGGGGCAAGGTTGTCAGGCGTGACGTTCATCAGACGCAACGTACCGGACATGACCTTGCTGAATACCGGAGCCGAAACCAGACCACCGTAGTAACCGCCCTTGCTCGGCTCGTCGATGACCACGACGATGGCATAACGCGGGTTACTCATCGGGCCGAAACCGGCGAACAGGGAACGATAGGAGTTCTCTGCGTAGCCCTTGGTGCCGATGGACGTCTTACGCGCCGTACCGCTCTTGCCGCCGACGTGATAGGACGGCACACGGGCGCGATACACGCCGCGCGGGTCTTCGATAACCTGCTGCAACATGCCCTGTAGGGTCTTGGCGGTTTTCTCGGGAATGGCCTGGGTCGATTCCGGCTCTTTATCCGTTTTCAAAATGGTCAGTGGCACGATGCGGCCGTTATTGGCCAGCGCGCCATAGGCATGTACCAATTGCAGAGCGGTGACTGACAGACCGTAGCCATAGGACAGCGTGGCGGTCTCGGCCTTGCGCCATTCGCGATAATTGGGCAGGTTGCCAACGCGCTCGCCTGGGAAACCGAGACCGGTGTATTGACCGAAACCAACGCGCTGCATGGCACGGAAGATCGATTCGCCGCCCACATCGAACGCGACCTTGCTCATGCCGACGTTACTGGAGTTGATCAGGATGCCGGTCAGATCGAGGATCGGGCCCTCGGTCTTGGTCACGTCACGAATCGTGTACTTGCCGATCTGCAGGGTGCCCGGATAAACCTCGACCTTGTCGGTGGGCTTCCAGCGGCCACTGTCCAGCGCAGCAGTCATGGAGATCGGTTTCATGGTCGAGCCAGGCTCGAACACGTCAATGATGGCCCGGTTGCGCATGGCAGCAGGCACCATGGTGCGGCGATTGTTCGGGTTGTAGGTCGGCTGATTGACCATCGCCAGAACTTCACCGGTCTTGACGTCCATGATCACCATGCTGCCTGCCTTGGCCTCGTTTTCCACGATGGCGTTGCGCAGTTCACGGGTTGCCAGGTATTGCAGGCGCAGATCAATAGACAAAGCCAAGGTCTTTCCGGCCTTGGCATTCTTGGTCACCTGAACATCCTTGATCAGTCGGCCGCGCCGGTCCTTGATGACCTGACGCTTGCCGGGCACTCCCGCAAGCCAGTCGTCATATGCCAGCTCGACACCTTCGCGACCGTGGTCATCAAGGTCGGTAAAACCAACCATGTGCGCGGTAACATCACCTGCCGGGTAGAAACGGCGGAACTCTTCGATGCCATAAACGCCAGGGACTTTCAGATCGAGTGCTGCCTGACCCTGCTCCGGCGTCATGCCACGAACAAGGTAGATGAATTCCTTGGTGGATTGCGATTCCAGGCGATCAGTCAACGCTTTCAGATCTTGCCCGGTAGCCGCTGCGAGCATCGGCCACTTGGACTTGTCCTGCTGCATTTCGCGCGGGTTGGCCCACAGCGTCGTCACCGGAGTACTGACGGCAAGTGGCTCGCCATTACGGTCGGTGATCAGGCCTCGGTGAGCCGGAATCGGGATATGCCGCAGGCTGCGTGCATCGCCCTGTTCCTTGAGAAAGGTGTGGTCGATGACCTGCAGGTCGACGATGCGCCAGCAAATGGCGAGCACAAGGGATACCAGCAGCCCCACGACCACGCGAAAACGCCACGGATAAAGAGCGCCTTCAAGTTTCATCATGGCGCCACCATCCGTACTTCGGCAGCGCTTGGAATGCGCATTTTCAGCTGTTCGGTGGCCAGATTCTCGATGCGGCTGTGTGCAGTCCAGGTACTCTGTTCAAGAATCAGCCGACCCCACTCTGCCTGCGCCTTGTCACGCACGCTCATTTCCGAATACAGCGAGTTGAGCAGTTGACGATTCCAATGTGCGCTATAGGAAACGCCAATCGCTGAAATCAGGACAGCAATGAACAGCAGCAGCATAATGAAGCTGCCGCCGGGCAGAGGCTTCAGAAACAGACGGCTCACCTGAGCTTCTCCGCTACACGCATGACAGCACTGCGCGAACGCGGGTTGGCTTTTGTTTCGGTATCAGAGGCGAATTGAGCCTTGCCGTGAATTTTGATTTTCGGTTCGAACGGCTTGAACTGAATCGGCAGATTGCGTGGCATGTTGTCGGCTTCGCCCTTGGCGAGCTTGCGCATGAACAATTTGACGATGCGGTCTTCCAGCGAGTGAAAACTGATGACGACGAGGCGACCACCGACTTCAAGGGCATCCAGTGCGGCGTCAAGACCGGCTTCCAGATCACCCAGCTCGTTGTTCACGTGAATACGCAGCCCTTGAAAGGCACGCGTTGCAGGATTCTTGCCCTTTTCCCAGGCAGGGTTGGCCACTTTGAGGACTTCTGCCAGATCAGCAGTACGCTCGAAAGGCTGGACTTCACGGCGCGCGACCACCGCATTGGCCATCCGCTTGGCAAATCGCTCTTCGCCGTATTCCTTGAATACGCGGGCAATTTCTTCAGCTGGTGCAGTCGCAATGAACTCGGCAGCGCTCACGCCACGGGTTGGGTCCATACGCATGTCCAGCGGGCCGTCGTTCATGAAGCTGAAACCGCGCTCGGGGTCATCCAGCTGCGGAGACGACACGCCCAGATCCAGCAGAATACCGCTGACCTTGCCCGCCAAACCGCGTTCCCGAGCCTCGGATCCCAATTCGGCAAAACTGCGCTGCACAATGACAAAGCGGCCGTCTTCGGCCGCTAGCGCTTGCCCTGTGGCAATCGCTTGAGGGTCCTTGTCGAACCCCAGAAGCCGACCGTCAGGACCAAGCTGGCTCAATATCAGACGACTATGCCCGCCACGTCCGAACGTGCCGTCCAGATAGCAGCCATCGGCACGCACCGCGAGAGCCTCCACGGCTTCTTCAAGCAGCACGGTGATGTGGGTAAAGCCGCTGTTCATAGTCACAGGATCAAATCACGTAATTCGTCGGGCATAGCGCCAGGTTTTTGAATGGCAGCCAGGTCAGCATCAGCAAGAGCATTCCAGGCGTCCTCGTCCCACAGTTGAAACTTGTTGAGTTGGCCCACCAGCATTACGCGCTTATCCAGCCTGGCGTATTCGCGCAAGCGTGGCGGCACGAGAAAACGCCCGCTGCCATCGAGCTCCAGATCGACAGCATTACCAATCAAAAGCCTTTGCAGACGACGATTCTCTTCACGAAACGTCGCCAGATCACGAAGTTTTGCCTCTATCAGCTCCCATTCGGAAAGCGGGTACAGGCAAAGACAGGGATCAACAGCATCAATAGTCACGATAAGTTGCCCGGCACTACGCGAATCCAGCTCGTCACGGTACCGGCTCGGCATAGCGAGACGGCCCTTGGCATCGAGATTGATCGCGTTGGCACCACGGAACACAGGCGCATTCTCCGAATATTAGCTTTTTGCGCTGAAAAAACCCACTTCATGCCACTTTCTGCCACTTGTGCACACTATAGGAACGCGCCCACCACACCGTCAAGGCACGGTCTTAAGGAAAACCCTTACATTTCGGAGATTTAGGAGAGGTATTGGGTATAAAAGGGTAATTTTACGAAGGCTCTGACAGATAAATCCCAAACAACTCAAATCGTTGCGATTCAAAGTTAATGTGATTTATGAGCTGTAAGATTTTTTTGGTATTACGAGAGGGTTTTGCTGCTTGAAACGAAGGGTGAGAAAAAGGTGGAGAGTCGATCTGTAAGCCGGGTTCTGTCGAGAACAGTCATTCCTCTACGACGGCCATCACTGGACGTCTTTAGCAACCTACCCGGTTCCAGCGCGGGCCACGCCTAGGAACCCTATTTGGTCTTGCTCCGAGTGGGGTTTACCTTGCCACGAACTGTTACCAGACGTGCGGTGCGCTCTTACCGCACCTTTTCACCCTTACCGGCACCGAAGTGCTTAGGCGGTTATTTTCTGTGGCACTTTCCGTAGGCTCACGCCTCCCAGGCGTTACCTGGCACTCCGCCCTATGGAGCCCGGACTTTCCTCCCCCCCCTGTTGCGGAACAACAAGAGGCAGCGACTGTCCAATCGACTCTCCGCCGCCAAGGTTAGCGGCACATGCCTCCAAGAACAAGCTTTAATAGCACGTGGGGTGCGCTTGTCCCCGTTATCCACCCCTTTAAAGGCAACCCATCACTCCTTCTGCTTCTCCAGCGCCACCTGATAAAGCAGGTTCTTGCGCACGCCGGTTATTTCAGCTGCCAGGGCTGCGGCGCGCTTGAGAGGCATCTCCGCAAGCAGTAAATCCAGTATGCGGCGCGCCTCCTCACCAATGACATCCCCGTCCTCGGGCGGTGTCCAGCCGGCTATCAGCACAACGCATTCGCCACGCTGCTGATTACTGTCGGCCTCGACAAAAGCCCGCAGCTCACCCAAAGGCAGACCCTTGAGCGTTTCAAAGGTTTTGGTTATTTCACGCGCCAGCAAGGCCTGACGATCGGCACCGAAGACCTGCTCCATGTCCTGCAGACACTCAAGAATCCGGTGCGGCGCTTCATAATAAATAAGCGTGCGCGGCTCTTCCTTTACTCGCTCAAGTTTTGCCTTGCGCCCTGCAGCCTTGGCAGGAAGAAAGCCCTCGAAAATAAATCGGTCCGAAGGCAGCCCGGCCGCAGAAAGAGCGGCAATCAGGGCACAAGCACCCGGTACAGGGACAACCGGCACACCTGCAGCACGCGCCTGGCGTACCAGGTGATAACCGGGATCAGAGATCAGCGGCGTGCCTGCGTCGGAAATCAGCGCTACATCGTCGCCAGCCAGCAGACGCGTTATGAACCGACTACCCTCATCACGTTCGTTATGCTCGTGACAGGCGGCCAGCGGTGTGGATATCCCGAAGTGCTGCATCAGCCGTGCAGAATGGCGCGTATCTTCAGCCGCAATCAGCGTGACCTCACGCAACACCTTCAATGCCCGCACGCTCACGTCGTCCAGATTGCCGATAGGAGTCGCCACTACATAAAGCGAGCCCGGAGTGGAATTCGAAACAACCGGAACAGTCAAAACGCAAACCTCACAGGTTAAAGCTGATACTTGGAAAGAACGCATTGTACAGGCTGAAGCACGGCCTAGCGGTTCGCGCGTCAGGGATGCCGATAAAAAAGGAATAAATACATGATCAAGGCCGGACACAACACAACGCAGCCCGCTCGAATTGAACGATTTGGCCGCCAGATGACCCTAACGCGACCAATATCACGGCTTTAAACACCTTCGACATCGCACCCCGGCCAGCGCTTGGGTACAATTCCCCGTTAATTCGCTCGAGTTTCAGGAACATACCAATGATCGCTTGTCTGCGGCTGCTCTCTGCCCTCTGCCTCGCTGCCCTTCTCGCAGCCTGTGCCAGCTCGCCCTCGTCCAGTCTTGGCGAGCTGCCTCGAACCCCCGACGCCAGCATCGAGCAGTTGCTCGATCAGGCCGCCACAGCCAAAACACCCGAGCAGGCTGCCACGCTGCGCTTGAGTGCGGCCGACCTGGCCGCCCGCCAGAATGACGCAGGGCGCGCTGCGCAGATTCTCGGACAGGTGCAGATCGATCAACTCAAACCCGGACTGCAGGTGTTCGCCAGCACACTGTCCGCAGAGCTGGCAATGGGCCGCAATCAGCCCAAGGCAGCACTGACCGCGCTGAACCACCCAAGCATGCAACGCCTGGGCGAACTGTCGGTCGAGCAGCAGGTTCGCACCCACATGGTCAAGGCGCGCGCCCTGGAGGCCGATGGCCAGGCTTTGGCGGCCGTCAATGAGCGAGTACTCGCCGGCCCTCTGCTGCAAGATGCAGAAGCCAGCGCCAACAATGACGCGATCTGGACGCTGGTGTCCGCTTTGCCGGCCGAGCAACTGCAAAGTACAGCCAGTGGCGATATGGGCGGTTGGCTGAACCTGGCCCGCTCGATCAAAGGCGCAGGCACACTTGAGCAGCAACAGGCTGCCATCGACAACTGGAAAGCCCAGAACCCGAAACACCCTGCAGCGCTCCAACTGCCTACCGCACTCGCCCAACTGCGCGCCCTGACCAGCGAGCCAATTACCAAAATCGCTTTGCTGCTGCCGCAGGATGGCCAACTGGCTGCCGTTGCCAAAGCGTTGCGCGAAGGCTTCATGGCCGCGCACTTTCAGGCGCAACAAGCAGGACAGAATCCACCCGCCATCCAGGTGTTCGACAGCTCGCGCGTTACCTCGATGGACGAGTTCTACCGTCAGGCTCAGGCCGCTGGCGTACAGCTGGTCGTCGGTCCGCTGGAAAAGAACCTTGTCAAACAGCTGAACAGCCGCCAGCAGCTCCCAATCACTACCTTGGCACTGAACTACAGCGACACCAGCAACGAAGGCCCAGCCCAGCTGTACCAGTTCGGCCTGGCTGCCGAAGACGAAGCCCGCGAAGTTGCACGTCGCGCCTGGGCCGATGGCAAGCGCAGCGCTGTAGCAATGGTGCCTAAAGGCGAATGGGGCGACCGCGTGCTGGATGCCTTCCGCAAGAGCTGGCAGGCCAAGGGCGGTACGCTGATCGCAGCCGAGCACGTTGACCAGCCTGTAGAACTGGCACAGCAGGTCGCCGATCTGTTCCAGCTGCGCAACAGCGAAGGCCGCGCCCAGCGCCTGCAGAGCACTGCCGGTACCCAGGTAGCCGCACAGCCAAGCCGCCGCCAGGACATTGACTTCATGTTCCTCGCCGCGACGCCGCAACAAGCGCAACAGATCAAGCCAACCATGGTTTTCCAGTACGCAGGCGATGTTCCGGTCTACGCCACCTCGCACCTGTTCACCAACAGCAACGATCATGCGCAGTACATGGACCTCAACGGTGTGCGCTTTTGCGAGACGCCATGGCTGCTGAACGCTGAAGACCCACTGCGCCAGCAAGTCACCGCGCAATGGCCACAAGCTGCAGGCAGCCTTGGTCGCCTGTATGCAATGGGCATCGACGCCTACCGCCTGGCCCCACGCCTTGCACAACTCAAGGCGATGCCTGACAGCCGCATCGATGGCCTGTCAGGCAGCCTGAGCATCAACCCTGGCCGTCGCGTCGAGCGTCAGTTGCCATGGGCGGAGTTCGTCGACGGCAAGATCCAGCGTCTGCCGGACACAGCGCCTTGATGCCACGCAGCAGCCACCAACAAGCAGGGCGCGAGGCTGAAGCCTTCGCCCTGCAGTTTTTGCAACAACAGGGGCTGCACCTGATTGAACAAAACTGGTTATGCAAACGCGGCGAGCTTGATCTGGTCATGCTTGACGGCGATACAGTAGTATTCGTCGAAGTTCGCTACCGGCGCCATTCAGGCTGGGGTGGAGCTACGGAAAGCGTTGATTTTCGCAAGCAGGCAAAACTTGTCACCGCCGCACAGCTTTTTCTGCAGCAAGGAACGGACTGGGCCAGTCACCCCTGTCGTTTCGACGTGATCGCCATTGAAGGCCAGCCTGGCAACGCTGCACCGCTGAACTGGATCAAGAGTGCTTTTGACAGCTGACCTGCGCATGGGCACAGCAGCCCTGCCGTGTTAATGACCTGTATTAGCTTCTACGCTCACCGATTTCGCTATTTGTTTTGCCGGCTGCACACCTTGTGTGCCGGATAGCTCCCGGGAGAACCCGGCGCATCCGTCCCGCCGCCGTACGCTCTAATTAAGGTCACATTGATGGACATGCAATCCCGAATTCGCCGGCTGTTCCAGGCCAGCATCGAAACCAAGCAACAGTCGATGGAAGTCCTTGCACCCTATATCGAGCAAGCCAGCCAGGTCATGGTCAATGCCCTGCTCAACGAGGGCAAGATGCTCGCGTGCGGCAACGGCGGGTCGGCTGGCGATGCACAGCACTTTTCCTCGGAACTGCTCAACCGTTTCGAGCGCGAGCGGCCGAGCCTGCCAGCCATCGCCCTCACAACCGACAGCTCGACGATTACCTCGATTGCCAACGATTACAGCTACAACGAAATCTTTTCCAAGCAGATCCGCGCACTGGGCCAACCAGGTGATGTGTTGCTGGCTATTTCCACCAGCGGCAACTCGGCAAATATTATTCAGGCCATCCAGGCCGCACATGATCGCGAAATGATTGTCGTAGCATTGACGGGACGTGACGGTGGCGGCATGGCTTCCCTGCTATTGCCCGAGGACGTGGAGATCCGCGTACCTGCAAATGTCACGGCACGCATACAAGAAGTCCATCTGCTGGCGATCCATTGCCTTTGCGATTTGATCGACAGCCAACTGTTCGGGAGTGAAGAATGACCCCTAATCGTCTCAGCCTATTGGTTCTGACACTGTGCCTGAGCGTCACCGGATGCAGCTCGGTGATCACGGCCACTCGCGACAAGCCGATCGAAGATGATCGCGGCACCCGCACTTTCGGCAGCAAGATCGATGACTCGCTGATCGAGACCAAGGCGGCCGTCAACATCTCCAAAGCCAACCCAGATCTCGCAGAAGGCTCGCACATCGTTGTGACCAGCTTCAACGGCATCGTGCTGCTGGCTGGCCAGACACCTCGCGCCGACCTCAAGGCAATTGCCGAACAAGCCGCCAGCTCGGTTCAGCGCGTCAAGAAGGTCAACAACGAGCTACAGGTCATGGCACCCTCTTCGCTACTGGCGCGTAACAACGATGCCTGGCTGACCACCAAGATCAAAAGCCAGATGATTGCCGACGCATCCATTCCTGGCTCACGCATCAAGGTGGTGACCGAGAACGGTATTGTGTTCCTGCTGGGCCTGGTGACTCAGGACGAAGCCAATCGCGCCACCAACCTGGTACAGGGCGTTTCCGGCGTGCAGAAGATCGTCAAACTGTTTGAGTACATCGACTGACGGGTAACTGGCAGGCGAAAAAAAGGCGATCCGGAGATCGCCTTTTTTATTGCGCATTTTTTACTTCACGACCTTCAGACTCGGCCGACCACTCGGGCGCGGTGGTTCGCTGTCGGGCGGGGTATCATCTTCGATCTCGATTTCCTCACCCTCATCCATGGAGGGCTCCAGATCGAAAACCATACCCTGACCATTCTCACGGGCATAAATACCCAGGATGGCAGCTACAGGCACGTAAAGCGTGTGCGGCACACCGCCGAAGCGGCCTTCGAAGCTGACAGCTTCGTTATCCATATGCAGATGGCGCACCGCACTTGGCGAAACATTCAGGACAATCTGCCCGTCATTGGCAAACCCTTGCGGGACCTGCACCGACGGGTAATCCGCATTGACCAGCACGTGCGGGGTGCAATCGTTATCGACGATCCACTCATAGAGAGCGCGAACAAGATAAGGGCGACTGGAGTTCATTAACGGCTCCTTAAACCTTAGCGCATTTCACGTTCGGCAGCAGACAGACTCGTCTGAAAAGCCTCACGCGCAAATTGGCGCTCCATATAATCAAGCAACGGCTTGGCAGGCCGTGGCAATTCAATACCCAAAACTGGCAAACGCCAGAGTATGGGGAGTAGACAGCAGTCAACAAGACTTAGCTCGTCGCTCATGAAAAAAGCTTTTTCCGCAAACAACGGTGAAACCCCGGCCAGACTTTCACGAAGCTCCTTGCGCGCCTGGACACGAGCAGGCTCTTTGCTGCGCGTATCGAGGATCAGGTCCACAAGACCACACCAGTCTCGCTGGATGCGATGGATCAGCAGACGGCTGTTGGCGCGAGCCACGGGATAGACAGGCAACAAGGGCGGATGCGGATAGCGCTCATCCAGGTATTCCATCACCACCGTCGACTCATACAACGCCAGGTCACGATCAACGAGAGTCGGCAAGCTGCCATACGGATTTACTTCAATCAGCTGCGGCGGATGACGACCTGCCACAACCTCAATGATTTCGGCGCTGACACCCTTCTCGGCGAGCACAATGCGCACACGATGAGAATAGTGGTCGGCGGGGTCGGAGTAGCAGGCCAACCGGTTGGTCACGCCCATGGCGATCCTCCTCGCTTGTTAAAATTTATCGGACAGACGAACGAACACGCCTAAAGGGCGCATCCGATAATGAACGCAACAGGACAGGTGTTCGTCGCGGGCCACAAGATAGCTCATTTACGCGATGTAAATTCTGTAATCTTCGCCGACAGGCTTATAAATCTCGCAATATCGACATGACACGCCCAGCTTGAAAACACCTCGACCGCAAGAATCACGCCCATAAAAAAACGCCCAGCCCCGCGAGGGGATGGACGTTCTTTCTTTGAACGAAGAACGAATTAACGCTTCGAGTATTGCGGACGCTTACGCGCTTTACGCAGACCGACTTTCTTACGTTCAACTTCACGAGCATCGCGAGTCACGAAGCCTGCTTTACGCAGAGCGCCACGCAGAGTCTCGTCGTATTGCATCAGAGCGCGAGTGATACCGTGGCGGATTGCGCCAGCCTGACCACTTACACCACCACCGATAACGGTGACGTAGATGTCGAACTTTTCAACTGTCTCGGTCAGTTCCAGCGGCTGACGAACTACCATGCGGGCAGTTTCGCGACCGAAGAAATTGTCCAGGGAGCGGTTGTTGATCGAGATGTTACCAGTACCCGGACGCAGGAAAACGCGAGCGGTTGCGGTCTTGCGACGGCCAGTGCCGTAATTTTGAGTCGCCGACATAATGAACTATTCCGTTAAAACTTCAGTTCTTGGGGCTGCTGAGCAGTATGAGGGTGTACAGCGCCCGCATAGACTTTCAGCTTACGATACATGTCGCGACCCAGCGGGTTCTTAGGCAGCATGCCTTTGACCGCGGTCTCGATCACGCGCTCAGGAGCTTTGGCGATCAGCTTTTCGAAGTTGATCGACTTGATCCCGCCCGGAAAACCGGAGTGTGAGTAGTAGATCTTGTCGGTGGTTTTGGCACCAGTAACGCGGATCTGCTCGGCATTGATCACGACGATGTAGTCGCCGGTATCAACGTGCGGAGTGTATTCCGGTTTGTGCTTGCCACGCAGACGGCTCGCGATTTCGGTGGCCAGACGACCCAGGGTCTGACCAGCAGCGTCGACGACGAACCAGTCGCGCTTAACTGTTTCCGGTTTAGCAGTAAAAGTTTTCATTCTTTATAGCCTCAGGGGCCGCCCTGAAAATTAGACGGCGGATCTTACTGAATAGTGCGTACTTTGACAAGTCAAAGGCAGCCGGAAACAGACGCTATCGGGGGCTCGGGTCAGCGCGTCCGTTATACGGCAAGATTCTTCGGCAGACGGCGCATCACTTCCACTGCAAAGAGCTGGCGGATTATACAGACTGTAAAAATAACCTCAACCGGATTTTTTGTTCACATTCTGTTTATTGCCTGCGGGGCGTGGATTGGCGGATATTTACCCGCTTAGCACAAAGCCATCATGCGCACCTCTCGCAGAGATACTGGCATGAGGAGGCTGGACACACCTGACAAAAAATAAGACGATCCAGCCGTTGCTTGACCATTTACCCATATAAGAATAACGATTATGCCGATCCAACACGCCACTCTGCTGCGCCGCGTAAGCATTCTGACCACCGATAAGATGTTTGCCTCGACGGTCATGCAGGCCAAGGATTTCTTCCACCTGGCCAGCCTGCGCTACAGCAAACAACTGGGCCATGGCCTGGTACCCGCTTTCGAAACCCGCCTCGTCAGCCCGGACGGACTCCCCGTCAGCAGTTTCAGCGACGTCACACTGCCAGTCGACGGCGCGCTTTGCCAAAGCGATATCATCGTTATCCCGGCCTTTTGGGATGATTTTGAAACCCTGTGCCAACGCTACCCGCAGATTCTGCCCTGGCTGCGTGAGCAGCATGCCAACGGTGCCGTACTCTGCGCCGAGGCCACCGGAGTCTACTGGCTTGCCGAGGCAGGATTGCTCGACGGCAAGGAAGCGACTACCTATTGGCGCTTCTTCAGCGCATTTGCCGAACGCTACCCCAAGGTGCTGCTTAACCAGGAAAAGCACCTGACTGACGCCGATAACGTGTACTGCGCAGGGGGCACGACGTCAGCGTGCGACCTCTATATCTACCTGATCGAGCGGTTCTGCGGTGCCAACGTTGCCCAGGCCGTGGCCCGCGATATTCTTTACGAGGTACGCCGCACCTACTCACCGGGCCGGATCGGCTTTGGCGGGCAGAAACTGCATCAGGACGTGGTGATTCTGCAGATTCAGCACTGGCTGGAAGAGCACTTTGCCGACAAGTTCCGCTTTGAAGATGTGGCCCGCGAGCATGGCATGAGCATTCGCAATTTCATGCGCCGCTTTCAGACCGCAACCGGTGACAAGCCGCTGCATTACCTGCAACGGCTGCGGATCGAAACGGCAAAGGGATTGCTGTCAGGGTCTCGCAAAAGCATCAAGACCATCAGCTACGAGGTGGGCTATGACGACGCCAGCTTCTTCGCCCGGCTGTTTCGCCAACACACAGAGCTGTCGCCCAACCAGTACCGACAGCAGTTCGAGAGCCAGAAGGAAAAGCTGTGAGCTGCGGCATGGGCGAGTTTCAAGCGTGTAGCTTGAAACTCGCCGCTTGCAGTGGCTACTAGGGCTTGTGCGCCCGCGAGAGGAATTCGTGGGATTGCATTTCCAGCAGACGGCTCAGGGTGCGTTGAAACTCGAACATCAACCGGCCACCGGTGTACAGGTCCTTCAACTCAACCTCGGCTGAAATGATCAGCTTGACGTTGCGATCGTAGAACTCGTCGACCATGTTGATAAAACGTCGGGCGATGTCATCGGTAGAAACGTCCATCTGCTCGACCCCGCTGATCAGCACGGCATGAAAGATCTTGCCCAGCTCGATGTAGTCGTTCTGGCTGCGTGGCCCGTCGCACAATTCGCGGAAGTCGAACCAGGCAACGTCATCACAGGTACGCAGGGCGCGGATCTCGCGGTTTTCGATCATCAACACATCGTTTTCGATGGTTTCTGCGCAATCCGGGGTCAGAGCCTTGAAGCTTTTACGCAGGCTTTCCTGCGCAACTTCGTTGAGCGGGAAGTGAAACAGCTCAGCCTGTTCCAGGTGACGCAGACGGTAGTCGACGCCGCTGTCGACGTTGACGATGTCGGTGTTCTGCTTGATCAGCGCAATGGCAGGCAGGAAGCGCGCGCGCTGCAGACCGTCCTTGTACAGGCCGTCTGGAACGATGTTGGAGGTTGCCACCAGCGTTACGCCATTTTTGAACAGCTCTTCCATCAACGTGCCCAGAATCATGGCATCGGTGATGTCGGAAACAAAGAACTCGTCGAAACAGATGACCCGTGCCTCGTCGGAAAAACGCTTGGCGATGATCGTCAGCGGATTTCGTTCGCCCTTGAGGGTCTTCATCTCTTCGTGCACGCGCTTCATGAAGCGGTGGAAGTGCGTACGGACCTTGTCCTGAAACGGCAGCGCATCAAAGAACGTGTCGACCAGGTAGGTCTTGCCACGGCCTACGCCACCCCAGAAATATAACCCCTTGACCAGGGTCGGCTCTTTCTTGCCGAACAGCTTGCCGAACAGGCCGGGCTTGCTGTCGTGAGCGGCAACCAGATCGTCATACAGGCGCTGCAAATGGCGCACAGCGTTTTCCTGCGCGGCATCGTGAAAGAAGTCCGGGCGTTTCAGATCAGATTGATATCGTTCTAGGGGCGTCATAATTCGTTAGCAAGGCAACAAAAACGGGTCGTCACTGTAGCGACGACCCCGGGGATTGGCAATCAGTCCTGTTGAGGAGCAAGTGCCAGCTTAAGGGTTTGAATCGCGTTGTCGCGCGCAGTGGCATCGGCGAACACCGGGCTATCGGCCACACACTCACCGTCCAGCCACAGCGTGAAGCCATTGGCTCCACTGCGCAGATCCAGCTCACCGCCCTGCTGCAACTGCTTGCTGGCGATACCGGCTGCCTTGCCGTCGGCAAAATTGCGCGACAACAGCAGTTGCTCGCCATCGGCGGCCAGCAGGCGGAAACGGAAGCTGCCGTCGTCTTCACGGAAACTGACGAAACGTGCGCCTTTAGTGGCCTTTTTCTTGCCAGTATCGGCGTTTTGCACCGTGGCGCGGAACGAGCGCAGGCCCACCGCCTCACGCAGTTCCTCCAGAAATGGCGTGGCAACCCGACGTGCCTTCTGCGCGCCAGCGAGCAGGATATCTTCGAGATCGGCAGGACGCTCGATCAGCCCTAGATATTTTTCACGGGGCTCGCTCAATTGGGTATCCAGCAAAGCGAACAGACGGTTCTTCGCTTCACCCCAGCCCAGCCCCTGCAAAAGGTCGGAACGGAATTCAGCGCACTGCTCTGCCGTCGAGAAGGCTTGATACAGGGTGAACAGGTGCGAGGTATCCGGATCCTTCGCTTCACCCGGCGCGCGCGAGTCGGTGACGATGCGCGATATGGCGCTTTTCATCTCCTTGGCACTGCTGAACAACGGGATGGTGTTGTCGTAGCTTTTGGACATCTTGCGCCCGTCCAGACCGGGCAGCGTGGCGACGCTCTCTTCGATCAAGGCCTCGGGCATGACAAAGAATTCCTTGCCATTGCCAAACAGGTGGTTGAACCGCTGGCCGATGTCGCGGGCCATTTCAACGTGCTGGATCTGGTCGCGACCCACCGGAACCTGATGCGCATTGAACATCAGAATGTCGGCGGCCATCAGTACCGGGTAGCTGTACAGCCCCATGGTGATACCTGCATCCGGGTCTTCGCCACCTTCGACGTTCTTGTCCACCGATGCCTTGTAGGCGTGCGCGCGGTTAAGCAGGCCTTTGGCCGCCACGCAGGTGAGCAGCCAGGTCAGTTCCGGGATCTCCGGAATGTCCGACTGGCGATAGAAGGTCACACGATCAACGTCCAGGCCAGCTGCCAGCCAGGTCGCAGCGATTTCCAGACGAGAACGCTGAATGCGCAGCGGGTCATCGCATTTGATCAGGGCGTGGTAGTCGGCCAGAAAGTAGAACGAGTCGAAATCGCTCTGACGACTGGCAACAATGGCCGGGCGAATCGCGCCCGCGTAGTTACCCAGATGGGGAGTGCCGGTGGTCGTGATACCGGTCAGGATACGAGTGGTCATGGCAGGTCGCTTATCTAAAGGATGCAATACGGGCTGCAATCAGTTGGAAAGTCGCGGCAGAAGCAGATCTTTCAGATCGGTCAGCTTGCCGTGAAAAAAGTGTCCGCATTCTGCCACTTTCAGCAGCTCATGGGGGCGTTGCAGCGCGGCCGACCATGCATAGACCGTTTCAGGGTCGATGACCTCATCGGCTTCTGGCTGAATGATCGTCAGCGGGCAGGCGTGTGGCAATACGCTCTGGTCCTGGAGCCGCGAGGCAGCTGCAGCAATCAGAAACAAATGCGTGAGCTTTTCGCCCTGCCCTTCGAGGCGACCGCCCAGATTGGCGGCAACGTAGCCACCGAAAGAAAAACCGAACAGGGTTATGGGCAGATCAGGATGTTGCGCCCGCAGCCATTGCGCGGCAGCCTGGGCATCATCGATTTCGCCTGGCCCGGCGACCGACGTACCGGCACTGGCACCGACACCGCGATAATTGAAGCGCAAGGTGATCAGACCTTGATCCCTTGCGGTACGCTGCAACGTCGAGACGACTTTATTGAGCATCGTTCCGCCCTGTATCGGGTTAGGATGGCAGATCAGTGCAACGCCTCGGGCGTCAGGTATTTCCTGATACAGCGCTTCGAGCTGGCCTTCTGGGCCATCGATAAATAATGGGGTTTCACGCATGAGCAAAACAGAACTCCGTGACCTCGAAATGGGTCGACTCGTCTAGCTGATTGTCTGCGGCTTGCATATCAACGATACATCGCGGGTATACAGCGCAGGTTCCAGCCGTTAACGTAAAGCAAAGCCGTTTATAGAGGAAGGACTCGTGGAACACTCGCTCTTAGTCTGGTTGTTGCCGACGCTCGCCCTGGTGGCCGGTGTCGTCATTGGTTTTCTGGTAGCACGCCTGCTGCCCAACACCGTTCCGAACAGCACCCAGCGCCAGCTGGACAACATTCAGGAGCGTTTCGACACCTATCAGAACGAGGTAGTCACGCACTTCAACAGCACGGCCAATCTGGTACAGAAGCTTTCGCAGAGCTATCAGGATGTTCAGGAACACCTTGCCGAGGGTGCCAACCGTCTGGCTCTCGACGAGCTGACCCGCCAACGTCTGCTGGCTGCGCTACATCCGGAAGCCAATCAGGCCCATCGCGACCGCCTGACTCCTCCGCGCGACACCGAGACACCCAAGGACTACGCCCCCAAGTCGCCCAACACGCCTGGAATGCTGGATGAGCATTACGGCCTGAAAAGGTAAGAATTCACAGCCACACAAAAGCCCGCTGGCGAGAAAATCTCCAGCGGGCTTTTTTGTGCCCTATGTCCCGTCCTGAATAAGGTTTACACCTTCTGACCTTTCCTCAGGAGGACTTAATGGATTCGGGTAAAAGGCGCAGCCAACGCGATTACACGCTAGCCTTTAAATTATCGGTCGTAGACCAGGTTGA
>NZ_JALHBH010000080.1:0-39585 GCF_022836805.1 Pseudomonas sp. RGM 3321 | reverse complement strand
ACGAAAGCCGATGTTGCCTTCAAGGTACGCTTTGACGACGGTGAGTTTGAATTGCTCTGAATACTTGGCCATTTGAACACCCCCATTAGGTCGGATTGGTGTCCAACTTCTTGGGGGCAGTCCACAGAGCGTACGGAACGAGCGTTTTTAACTGTCGTGCCTATGCTTCTGCGTTGCAGCGCCGTTCGAGACGCCTGGCCTCAGCTCAGGTCGGTTCAGCCCCGTCATTCATGAAGAATTCTCCACCTCGACTCAAACTCGCCATCGCGCCGGAACCATTCCCTGTCGCTGTTCTCAGATAGCAGTAGGCCGGGGCTGCTCATTAGCCCAGGCATATTCACTTAATACAGAGGGAAATGGCATGGGTATCATTGGAACCATCTTTATCGGCCTGATCGTTGGTCTGCTGGCTCGCTTTCTGAAGCCGGGCGACGACAGCATGGGCTGGATCATGACCATCGTGCTGGGTATCGCCGGCTCGCTCGCGGCCACTTACGGTGGTCAGGCGCTGGGTATCTATCAGGCGGGCGAAGGTGCAGGTTTCCTCGGTGCGCTGGTAGGTGCAATCATCCTGCTGGTTATCTACGGCATGATCAAAAAGAAATAACGTTTAATGTTCAGCCCTCTGTTCTGCGCGGCACAGAGGGCTAGAATGCGCGGCAACTCTTCCTCCTTTGCCGAGCTTTATCATGCGCCGCTTCTTGTTGATGACTCTTCTGCTGCTATCCGGGCTTGCACACGCCCAGTTGCCGGAAACCGACTGGCTTGAGTTGATGCCCAAGTCCGATCAAAAAGCCCTCGAAGCCATGCCCGAGATTGACCACAATTCTCCGGAAGCGATGGGCACCTTTGACAGCAAGGGTGGCTTGAAGCAGAGCAAGGGTCTGCCAGCGGTCATGTATTCGACCAAAACCGTCCCGGCAATGAACGGCAAGACGATTCGTCTCGGCGGCTACCCTGTGCCTCTGGAAACCGATGCCAAGGGCCGCAGTACGCTGTTCTTCATCGTGCCTTACCCAGGCGCCTGCATCCATGTTCCGCCACCACCGCCTAACCAGTTGGTGCTGGTGCGTTACCCCAAAGGCTTGAAACTGGATGATATCTACACACCACTGTGGGTAGAAGGCACCCTGAAAATCGAGAAGGTCAGTAACGATCTGGCTGATGCAGCGTATGCGATGGATGCGTCAAAGGTCCGTGTGGTGGTTGAATCGGACCTTTGATGGCAGATCTCTGATCAAATTTCGATCAGAGCGCCTCGCTCCAGATACTCACACCCAGAATATGCATCTGGTCGGGGGCCAGCGTCACCACGTCGTCCAGCACGTTGGCCGTTTCGACACAGACCATGCGCTGCCAGCCATCTGCTGCCATGTCGGTGAATTTGCCGGTTTTCTCGATCCACGGGTTCCACAGGATTGCTGATGTCGAGCCGGTGCTGCGGATGTGGATGCGGCGCTGCCATTGGGGGTCAACGATGCTGAGTACACCCGGCGTATCCTTGTAGATACGGTCGGTTTCGCCAGTGAACGTCAGGTCGCCCGCCTGTTCGCGTTCTTCCCAGTTTGCCAGGGTTTCGATGTAGCGCAGGCCGTCGAGCCCTTCGACGCTGACCTGACGAACATCGCTGACGGCGAAATAGGTGTGCAGCGCCTGGCTGATCACGACAGGTTCTGTGCCGCAGTTGTAGCTGACCAGGCTGACGTTCAGGGCATGGTCCAGACGGATGCTGAGTTTCAGGGCGACGTTGTGCGGCCAGCCTGGCAGGTGGCCTTCGGCCTGGGGAAGGACGAACTCCACCAGCAGTGCATCGACATCTGCTCCGATACCCAGCAACTGCCAATCCAGCGCTCGCACTTCGCCATGCGCCTTGGCGGGTTCGCTGCTGTCGCGCATTGCCTGCACGCTTTGCGGGTTGCGTTCCAGGTTACCGAACCACGGCCAGCAGATGGGCATGCCCGCGCGAATGGGTTTGCCTTGCTTGAAAACGGCTTCTTCATTCAGCCACACCAGAGGCTGCTGTCCGGCCACTTGATAGCTGAGGATATGTGCGCCCTGCTGAGCAACCAGCAGCTCTGCTTCTCCGTGGCGAATGCGCCAGCAGTTCAGTTCGTCGTACTGGACAGATTCAACGTTGGGTTCAACCGTGGATGTTGGCATGCAAAGTTCTCACTCAATGACCGTGACGAAAATAGACCGCTTCACGCGTGACGAGTTTAACCGTGCAGCCATCACTGGGCCGAGCAACCATTTACCGTCGTGCGGGAACCGAGCGTGTCCGCCCGCTGGAATCTATGGCCACGAACACGAATGCGGCCTCAGTGACCTTGCGCCATTCGCTGGTGACCGGGTCATCGCTCCACACTTCGACCATCATCTTGATCGAGGTGCGTCCGACTTCCAGGGTACGGGTATAGAAGGAAAGCTGTTCGCCAACCGCGACCGGAACCAGAAACGCCATGCGATCAATCGCAACGGTCGCTACACGGCCGCCGGCCACTTTACTGGCCATGGCTGTACCCGCCAGGTCCATCTGGGAGACCAACCAGCCGCCGAAGATGTCGCCAAAGCCATTGGTTTCGCGGGGAAGGGCGGTAATTTGCAGTGCGAGGTCGCCTTGCGGAGTTGGATCTTCTTGTTCGAGCTCGATCATGCCTAGGGTGCCTCTGACCCATGACTCTCATTATTGTATGCCGCGGTTAACAGGCGCCATTCAAAACCATGCGCATGAACATTGTGTGTCCAGCGCCGGTGTGGCCCATAGAGAAACTCTGCGAAACCCGCTGATTCAGACGTTTTCGCACAACTTCCCAGTGCTGCTGACGGCTTGCGAGTATATCGGGCGTTGCGTCATAGAACGACCGTCGGGTTTCCATTTTGTAATGATGCAGTTCTTGACATGTGTTTTTGAGAGCAATTTGCTATCTTGCTGGACCTCTACAGGTGACAAGACTGCCTGTACACGCAATTTTGGTGCCTATCTGCGCCTTTGCCCTCGACAATCGCTTCTGCACGGCACCCCGCAGCAGCCAGCGTTGCTGTCGCTTGCCCCTTTTTAAAGAACAAGTAAAGAGAAGCCTTGTCATGTCATCTGTTCCTTCAAGTTCCACGCAGCCTGCGCGGCCTTTGACCCGCAGCGATTACAAAACCCTTTCGCTGTCTGCTCTGGGTGGCGCGCTGGAGTTCTACGACTTCATCATTTTCGTGTTTTTTGCGGCGGTGGTCGGCAAGCTGTTTTTCCCGGTGGACATGCCTGACTGGCTGCGCATGATGCAGACGTTCGGCATTTTCGCCGCCGGTTATCTGGCGAGGCCACTGGGCGGCATTATCATGGCGCACTTCGGCGATCTGCTGGGGCGCAAGAAAATGTTCACGCTGAGCATTTTCATGATGGCGGTGCCGACTCTGATCATGGGCTTGCTGCCGACCTACGCGCAGATCGGCATGTGGGCGCCGATTCTCCTGCTCTTGATGCGCGTCATTCAGGGTGCTGCAATTGGCGGTGAAGTGCCGGGTGCCTGGGTATTCGTCTCCGAGCATGTACCCGCTCGTCGTGTCGGGTATGCCTGCGGCACCCTGACAGCCGGGCTGACAGCGGGCATCCTGCTGGGCTCGCTGGTCGCCACGGCGATCAATAGTATTTATACCCCGGTCGAAGTCTCGGATTACGCCTGGCGTATCCCTTTCCTGTTGGGCGGTGTGTTTGGCCTGATGTCGGTTTATCTGCGTCGTCTGTTGCACGAAACGCCGGTGTTCGCCGAACTGCAGCTGCGCAAGGCGCTGGCTGAAGAAGTGCCGCTCAAGGCGGTGCTGCGTGATCATCGTGGTGCCGTCGCACTATCGATGCTGATGACCTGGTTGCTCTCGGCCGGCATCATCGTCGTGATCCTGATGACGCCGACCATTCTGCAAACCATCTATGGCTTTCCGGCCGCTACGGCGCTGAAGGCCAACAGTCTGGCCATCGTGTTTCTCAGTCTGGGTTGCATCGCAGCGGGTGCCCTGGCGGATCGCTTTGGCGCCGGCTGGGTGTTTCTGTTGGGCAGCGCAGGTTTGCTGATCAGTTCCTGGACGTTCTATCACGTCCTTGGCAGCCATCCAGAGGTGCTGTTCCCGCTGTATGCCGTTACAGGGCTGTTCGTCGGCACTATCGGCGCGGTTCCTTACGTCATGGTCAAGGCTTTCCCGCCCGTGGTGCGCTTCTCCGGGCTGTCGTTCTCCTACAATCTGGCGTACGCCATTTTCGGGGGGCTGACGCCGATGGTGGTGACGTTCATGCTCAAGAGCAGCCCAATGGGCCCGGCCTGGTATGTCGCGATTCTCTGCGGCCTGGGCATGGCAATCGGCGTGTTTTTACTGACCAGAAAGCTTTGATCAGCACCAGCGGGTAAAACGCTCAAGGCATCCGCTACAGCGAAAGGCTATCTCCCTGCGAAGGGCGATAGCCTTTTCATCTTATTGTCATAATCAATTCATAGAGTAGTCACAAGACTGGCCCGAAAAGGCTTGTGAACACCTACATACCCTGCCAGGAGCGCAAGGATGACACTCAAGCGTTTGATGGCTGCACTGACATGGGTTGCCGCCAGCGTGATGGCAGCCAATACGCTGGCTGCCGTCGACCCTGCCATCAAGGCCTATACCAGGACCTCCGGTGTGTCGGGCAATCTCTCCAGTGTCGGCTCCGATACCCTGGCAAATCTCATGACCCTGTGGGCCGAGGCCTACAAGAAAGAATACCCAAGCGTTAACATCCAGATTCAAGCGGCTGGCTCTTCCACAGCGCCACCTGCGCTGACCGAAGGCACGGCCAATCTGGGGCCCATGAGCCGCAGGATGAAAGACGGCGAATTATCGGCTTTTGAGCAGAAGCACGGCTACAAACCGACCGCTATTCCGGTCGCTGTGGATGCATTGGCCGTATTCGTGCACAAGGACAATCCGATCAAGGGCCTGACCCTGCAGCAGGTGGACGCAATCTTTTCTGCGACCCGACTGTGTGGTGCCAGAGCGGATGCGAAAACCTGGGGTGATGTCGGTGTGAGTGGCAACCTGGCAGGCAAGCCGATTCAGTTGTTCGGTCGCAACTCGGTGTCCGGCACTTACGGTTACTTCAAGGAAGAAGCCCTGTGCAAAGGCGATTTCAAGGCCAACGTCAACGAACAGCCCGGTTCCGCCTCGGTGGTCAGCGCCATCAGCAATTCGCTTAACGGCATTGGCTACTCGGGCATCGGCTACAAGACATCCAATGTCAGGACCGTTCCGCTGGCGAAGAAGGAGGGGGGCGAGTTTGTCGAAGACAGCGAAGCCAACACTTTGAATGGCAGTTACCCCTTGTCGCGCTTTCTCTATGTTTATGTGAACAAGGCGCCCAATCAGCCTCTGGCACCGCTGGAAGCCGAGTTCGTTAAACTGGTGCTGTCCAGACAGGGCCAGGAAGTGGTGATGAAAGACGGTTACATTCCGCTGCCTGCTCGTGTGGTGGAAAAGACACTTGCCGATCTCGGCCTGCAGGATGCGAGCGGCCTGGCAGTAAAAAAGTAGTCACGTACAGCTTGCAAGCGAGGCTCAATGGACTGGCCTGCACACAAATTGATCAGTCCGCCGCCGGACTCATGGGCAGCGGGCTTTTCTGCGTCACCTTGCTGTAATGTTTTTGTCATACAAGGCGTCTACGGTGTGTGCGCATGAATGAGCTGTTCAAATCTTCGATGGATCAGAGTTCGCCCCCAGCGCGTATTGATTTCAATACGCCTGCGATGGTGAGAATGCGTCGTGTCCGTGCGTTCAAGGATCGTCTTACTCACTGGTACGTTGCTATCGGTGGCCTTGCCGTTCTGGCAGCTATCACACTGATCTTCTTCTATCTGACCTACGTCGTCGCGCCGCTCTTCAAAGGCGCAAGCCTTACCTCCGAACCCGTGTTGAATACCGCCTGGATGCAGGATGCGGGCGCGCCGTTGATGATCGCAATTGAAGAGCAGAACCAGATCGGGATGCGCATTTCCGACAAGGGCGAAGTCATCTTTTTCAACGTCAAGGATGGCGCAGAACTGCATAGGGTTACCTTGCCGCTGCCCGCTGGCGTATCTGTCGCTTCCATCGGCAAGGATCAGCCCGGCGCACCATTAATAGCTTTGGGCTTGTCCAATGGCCAGGTGCTGGTGTTCAGGCACTCGTACCTGACGACCTATCCGAACAACCAGAAAACCATCACCCCGAGCGTGGCCTGGCCCTACGGCGAAGCGCCTTTGGTGCTGGATGAGGACGGTCGCGCAGTCGAGCATGTGACCGTCAGTGCTGATGGCGACAGCCTCAAGCTGGCAGGGTCTACCGGTACTCAGTTGCACGTTATCTCGCTCGAGCAGAAAGAAAACATGATGACCGGCGAGATGATGCGTGAGCAGACGCGCATCGAGCTACCGCAGATGTCAGCCGCCGTTAAAGCGATTTACATCGACCCGCGCCAGCAATGGTTGTATGTCATCAATGGTCGCGCCCAGGCGGATGTGTTCAGCCTGCGCGACCGTACCCTCAATGGCCGCTATAAATTGCTGGAAGACGGTAACGCCGAGATCACGGCGAGTGCCCAACTGGTCGGCGGTATTTCGCTGATCATCGGCAACTCGAAGGGCAGCATCTCCCAGTGGTTCATGGCCCGTGACACTGACGGCGAGCAGCGCCTGATGCGCATCCGCGACTTCAAAATGGGCAGCGCACCTATCGAGCAGATCAAGGCTGAACAGCGGCGCAAGGGCTTCATTGCTCTGGACGCCTCGGGCAGGCTGGGCGTGTTCCACAGCACCGCGCACCGAACCTTGCTGATCGACAAGGTAACTGACGGTCCCGGCATTCTGGCGTTATCACCGCGTGCCAACCGTGTTCTGATCGAAAGCGCTGGCAAGCTGTTGCCGCTGGCGCTGGACAACCCGCACCCGGAAGTCTCCTGGAGTTCGCTTTGGGGCAAGGTCTGGTATGAGAATTACGACGAGCCCAAGTACGTTTGGCAATCCACGGCGTCCAACTCCGACTTCGAGCCGAAGCTGAGCCTGGCACCCTTGACCTATGGCACCCTGAAAGCGGCGTTCTACGCCATGTTGCTGGCCGCGCCGCTGGCCGTAGCTGCCGCGATCTACACCGCCTACTTCATGGCGCCGGGCATGCGCCGCAAGGTCAAGCCGGTGATTGAGTTGATGGAAGCGATGCCGACGGTGATTCTTGGTTTCTTTGCCGGATTGTTTCTGGCGCCGTACCTGGAAGGCCATTTGCCGGGCATCTTCAGCTTGCTGCTGCTTACGCCAATCGGCATTTTGCTGGCGGGCTTTTTCTGGACCCGTCTGCCTGATTCGCTTCGCCTGCGCGTGCCCGATGGCTGGGAAGGCGCGATCCTGATTCCCGTTGTGCTACTGGTGGGCTGGTTTTCACTGAGCATGAGCCCGCACCTGGAGAGCTGGTTCTTCGGCGGCGACATGAGCACATGGATCCGCGACCAACTGGGCATCACCTACGATCAGCGCAACGCATTGGTGGTCGGCATTGCAATGGGTTTCGCGGTGATCCCCAACATCTACTCGATTGCCGAAGACGCCGTGTTCAGCGTGCCGCGCAGCCTGACACTGGGTTCTCTGGCGCTGGGCGCGACGCCGTGGCAGACCCTGACACGGGTAGTCATTCTGACCGCCAGCCCGGGTATTTTTTCGGCCTTGATGATCGGCATGGGTCGGGCGGTGGGGGAAACCATGATTGTGCTGATGGCGACCGGCAACACGCCGATCATGGACATGAATCTGTTTGAAGGCATGCGCACACTGGCGGCCAATGTCGCGGTGGAGATGCCAGAGTCGGAAGTAGGCGGCAGCCATTATCGGGTCTTGTTTCTGGCGGCTTTGGTGCTGTTGATGTTCACCTTCGTGATGAACACCCTCGCAGAGTTGATTCGTCAGCGACTGCGCAAGCAATACTCGGCGTTGTAAGGAAGGTAGGCGTTGGTGAAGCGGAACTCCCTCAAGAGCTGGTTCAAAAGCGGCGCCCCTGGCGTCTGGATGAGTGCGGGTGCCGTATCCATCGCTGTCATCATGACCATCGGCCTGCTGGCGGTGATTGCCGTGCGGGGTCTTGGGCACTTTTGGCCCGCTGATCTGGTGGTTGCACGTTATGCGGTGCCCAATCAGGAATCGAGTGTGCTGGTCGGTGAGCGGGTCGAGCAGGAACAGGTCCCCCGCGCGCGTCTGAAAAGCGCGGGCCTGCCGGTGCCTGACCAAGGGCCTGAGTTCATGACCCGTGAGCTGTTCAAGGTCGGCAACCGTGACCTCAACCCCAGCGATTTCACCTGGGTTGTGGGCGACTGGCTGACCGACCAGAGCCGTCCTGCCGAGCTGATGACTCTGGAGCGCCGGGAGTGGGGCAATTTCTACGGCTATCTGGTCAACGTCAAAGAGGACGGCCGGATAGTGGCACAAGGCGAAGCTGCCTGGCCGATTCTGCAAGAGCGCATCAAGCGCGTCGAGAAGCTGGCTGACGAACTCTACATTCTGGAAAAGAAAGACATCGGGGCCATCAATCACGGTATTGAGCGCCTGCGTCTGCAGGCCCGCAAGCTGGAACTCAATGGCCGGCTCGATGCTGCTGCGCAAGCTGACATGGCAGCAGAACGTGCCGAGCTGGACGCGCGTTACAAGGTTATCGAGGGGCGCCTGGATGGCCTGCATGAGGCTTTTGATCGCGACAGCCTGACGGCACGCGATGGCAATGGCAAAGAAATCGAACTCAGCCTGGGCAAAGTGGTGCGTGCTTACCAGCCCAACGCGATGGGCACCGTTACCAAGCTGGGTTTCTACTTCCAGAAACTGTGGGAATTTCTCAGTGATGACCCTCGCGAAGCCAACACCGAAGGGGGGATTTTCCCGGCCATCTTCGGCACGGTGATGATGACCCTGATCATGGCGGTGATCGTGACGCCGTTCGGTGTGCTGGCCGCAGTTTACCTGCGCGAGTACGCGCGTCAGGGGCCGGTTACCCGGCTGATTCGCATTGCCGTGAACAACCTGGCCGGTGTACCAGCGATTGTGTACGGCGTGTTCGGCCTCGGGTTTTTCGTTTATGTGCTCGGCGGCTCGGTAGACCGGCTGTTCTTTCCTGAAGCGCTGCCAGCCCCGACGTTCGGTACGCCAGGCCTGTTATGGGCCTCGCTGACCCTGGCGCTGCTGGCCGTGCCGGTGGTGATCGTGGCCACCGAAGAAGGGTTGGCGCGTATTCCGCTGACCCTGCGCGAAGGCTCGCTGGCGCTGGGCGCGACCAAGGCCGAGACGCTGTGGAAGATTGTATTGCCAATGGCCAGCCCGGCGATGATGACCGGCCTGATTCTGGCGGTGGCGCGTGCTGCCGGGGAAGTTGCGCCCTTGATGCTGGTGGGCGTGGTCAAACTGGCCCCGTCGCTGCCGCTGGATGGCAACTATCCTTATCTGCATCTCGATCAGAAGATCATGCACCTGGGTTTCCACATTTACGACGTTGGCTTCCAGAGCCCCAACGTCGAAGCGGCACGCCCGCTGGTCTACGCCACCGCGCTGTTGCTGGTGCTGGTCATCGCCTTGCTCAATCTCTCTGCGGTGAGTATCCGTAACCATTTGCGGGAAAAATATAAGGCGCTCGACAATTGATCCCGAATTCGCCCTTTGGCAAACGCGGCAGTTCGATGAAGCGAATCGTTCGCACAGGAGCAATCCATGCAGCATGAAAGCCCGACCAATGGCATGAACATGTCGGCACTGAGGCGTCACAAGCAGCGCCTGGATCTGGCCGACGAGACCGTGGCTATCGAAGTGCCAGGTCTGAATCTGTTCTATGACGACAAGCAGGCGTTGTTCGATATTGCCCTGAATATCCCCAAGCAGAAGGTGACCTCGTTCATCGGTCCTTCCGGTTGCGGCAAGTCGACCCTGTTGCGCAGTTTCAATCGCATGAACGATCTGGTCGATGGCTGCCGCGTTGAAGGCGCGATCAACCTGTACGGTCACAACATCTACACCAAAGGCGAGGAAGTGGCTGAATTGCGTCGGCGCGTTGGCATGGTGTTCCAGAAGCCGAACCCGTTCCCCAAGACGATTTATGAAAACGTGGTCTACGGCCTGCGCATTCAGGGTATCAACAAGAAGCGCGTACTCGATGAAGCTGTCGAGTGGGCGCTGAAAGCCTCTGCGCTCTGGGATGAGGTCAAGGATCGACTGCATGAGTCGGCGTTGGGTTTGTCCGGAGGGCAGCAACAGCGTCTGGTCATTGCCCGAACGATCGCCGTGGAGCCAGAAGTCCTGCTGCTCGACGAACCCTGTTCGGCGCTTGACCCGATTTCGACTCTCAAGGTCGAAGAACTGATCTACGAACTGAAATCGAAATACACCATTGTGATCGTTACCCACAACATGCAGCAGGCGGCTCGGGTGTCGGATTACACCGCGTTTATGTACATGGGCAAACTCGTCGAGTTCGGTGATACGGATACCTTGTTCACCAACCCGGCAAAAAAACAGACAGAAGACTACATCACCGGTCGTTACGGCTAGGACGTGCTTCGTCAGACCTGAACCACCGCTGCGTTTTCGCAATTAACCGGACGTTCAAAGGACACCCAGCATGATCCACAAAGACAGCCATACGCATCACATTTCCCAACAGTTCAACGCTGAACTCGAAGACGTTCGCAGCCATTTGCTCGAAATGGGTGGCTTGGTCGAGAAGCAGGTGAACGATTCTGTCACGGCACTGATCGAGGCCGACTCCGGTCTTGCCCAGCGCGTTCGCGAGGTCGACGACCGGATCAATCAGATGGAGCGCAGCATCGACGAAGAATGCCTGCGCATTCTGGCCCGTCGCCAGCCTGCGGCTTCCGATCTGCGCCTGATCATCAGCATTTCCAAGTCGGTGATCGACCTGGAGCGCATCGGGGATGAAGCCACCAAAATCGCCCGCCGTGCCATCAAACTTTGCGAAGAGGGCGAAGCACCGCGCGGTTACGTCGAGGTTCGTCATATCGGTGATCAGGTGCGCAACATGGTGCGCGATGCCCTGGACTCGTTCGCGCGCTTCGACGCCGAGCTGGCCCTGTCGGTCGCGCAGTACGACAAGACCATCGACCGTGAATACAAAACCGCCCTGCGCGAGCTGGCGACCTACATGATGGAAGATCCACGCTCTATCTCCCGTGTGCTTGATGTCATCTGGGTGCTTCGCTCTCTGGAGCGTATCGGCGACCATGCACGCAACATTTCCGAGCTGGTGATTTATCTGGTGCGTGGCACCGACGTGCGGCACATGGGGCTCAAGCGCATGAAGGAAGAAGTACAGGGTATATCGAGCGAAACCGCTAATGTTCCGGGCGACGCTGACGATAAGTAAGATTGCCTGCGAGAAAAACGCCCAGCATGCGCTGGGCGTTTTTCGTTGTGCAGACGAGTATTCCCGTCGCCTGCGGATTAAATGTCGCGGCGCAGTCAATCAATATGGCAGTTGGCCACTGGTCAACGCTATGCTTGCCGAAACAAAGGGCGTGTTGGCATACCGCAGTTCGCCTCCAGGTGAACACGCCCGCAGGAGCGTCGATGAGTAAGGTCAGTGTATTGGTGGTGGATGACGCGACTTTCATTCGCGACTTGGTCAAGAAAGGGCTGCGCAATTATTTTCCCGGGATTCATACCGAGGACGCAGTCAATGGTCGCAAGGCTCAGGCGTTACTGGGCAAAGAGTCGTTCGATCTGATTCTGTGCGACTGGGAAATGCCCGAGATGTCCGGCCTGGAGCTGTTGGCATGGTGCCGCGAGCAGGACAATTACCTGAGAACCGTGCCGTTCATCATGGTGACCAGCCGTGGTGACAAGGAAAACGTCGTGCAGGCGATTCAGGCCGGCGTGACCGATTTTGTCGGCAAACCGTTCACCAACGAGCAGTTGCTGACCAAGGTCAAGAAGGCTCTGGCGAAGGTCGGCAAGCTTGATGCGGTGATGTCCACAGCTCCGGCACGCATGAACTCGCCGCTCAATGACTCGCTCAGTGCATTGACTGGCGGCAAGGCCGAAGTGGTTCGCGCAGCACCAGCACAAGCAGCAGCGCCTGCTGGTATCGCCAAAGCACAGCCGGTTGCAGCCAAATCGGCGGAGCCTGCCGGTCGTGGACAGGGCCAGTTGCGCCTGCCCAACGGCATTCAGCCGTGCGTGATAAAGGCGTTGACGCTGAAAGACGCCACACTGGTCATACGCGTCAGCGAAAACCTGCCACAGGTGCTCGACAGCGCGGTACTGGACCTTGAGCAAGGCGAGAGCAACGAGGTCGCACGACTGAATGGCTACCTGCACTCCGTTGCCGCGTTCGAGCAGAAGCCTGACAGTGAATGGCTGCAAGTGACTTTCCGCTTTGTCGATCAGGATGCGCAGAAGCTCGACTACCTGTCGCGTCTGATCGCACGTGGCACCGCTCAGAAGCACTTTATCCCTGGAGCCTGATACACGCTCCTGCTGCTGACTGGCATGCCGGCGCTCGCGTTGGCATGCGCCCTACAGTCAGCGATGTTGTTTCCTGCGTACTCTATGCAGATGCGCTTCTTTCGCGGTGGCGCGAGGTTCTATTTAGTTTTTCCAGTCGCATGAAAATGCAAATACCTACTGGAAAGCTACCCAATGACTTCAACCCCGCTGCAATCAACCCCCGACTTTGCAACTGATCATGCTGCGCTCGTCGTAACCAGTCGCTCCGCTTTGGGCCTGTTCTGCGAAGCTCTTGTCGGCCTCACACCGGTTGCCGAGTACCACGATAAAACCCTTCTGAGTTCGCTCGATCAGCAGTTGGCCAAGCCTGAAGTACAGGCGTCGCTAGCGCTCAGGCTGACAGCAATACGCCATAACGAAGACCGCGAACTGCAGGTCGATCCGTCGACAGCCATGTCACTGAATACCCGGGCCGAATATCTGCGCAAGATAGCGACCCATGTGGTTAATCCCGATAAAGCGCGCTGGCTGGATGCAGCCATCCAGGACGCAACCAAAGCACCGGGTATGCGCGCGCTTTCGCTGGCGATCAGCCTCAGGTCCGAGCATTCAAGGTTATCGTTCGAGTCACTGATAGCGCTTGCTGCCGTGCTGCTGATGCCGGTGTTGCATTCAAGCGCGGAACCCGACGCGTCGTTGCCCAACGCCCAGAGCCTGAATGTAGATGTCCCGTCGCTGAATAGCTGGAGCACGGTGCGGCACCTCGATTACCTGTTTCAGCAATCGGGTATCGAACTGTTGTGCGAGCGTGACGGCAAAGAAAGCTTCCTGCGGTTCAGCCCCCACGACACCTGGCATGCTTTGAGCCAGACCGCCCAGTTCCAATCTGTCTTCGCCCCGCTGCTCGGTTACATGGACTGGTACGGAGGGCGTCCTGGTGAACAGGCATCGCCACGCATCACGCAGGCGCTTGCCGGGCGTGTGATTGCTGATCAGGTTGCGGTGACCGTGCAGCTCAATGGCGAGTCGCTGGAAACGGCCCTGCGTCGCGGATGGGTATGCGAGTACAGCCACATCCAGATTCGCGACAGGGTTCGTCAGCTGGTTCGCGCGCACTATCCAGATGCACTCTCAAGCACCCTCGACATGCTGTGTTACCTGTTTTTACGCGAGGCGATGCCTGAGCTTTTGGTAGCGAACGTCCCCGATCATCTTCAATACGGACGCTCGTTGCAAAGTGTCGCGTTCATCCACGGCGTTGCGCTGGTCGAAGCGCTGACGCCAGGCCTTTCGCAAATAACCCCGTATGACGAGTTGGTCAGGGTCAGCGTCGACCTGGCTCAGTCGAGCGATGCCGGGGTTCATGCCTTGTGGGCGAGAACGCTGGTTGTCCCGGCCTTGCGCTACGCCACTGCACAGAGCGTTATTCAATGGTCGGGGGCTGACGATGTGCATCAGGCAAGTGCCGAGCAGATCGGTCAGGCGCTGGCGCACCTGAACGCTCAGCAGACGTTGCACGCTGGTGAACTGAACAGCCTGCTGGGAATAAAACCGCCAGACCGTAAAAAGCTGGCGCAGCAGATGCTGGAGAAAGCCGGCGTCGATCCCAGGCTCTGGGATCAGAGCATAAAAATCGATCACTGGCCGATTTTGCAGGAGCACGGGTTCACGGTAATAGCGTCCTACTCCTTCGATCGCTTGATGGCTGCTGGCAGACCTCAAGCGTCGGTTGTCGAACTGGTGATGATGGGCGAGGTGTATATCGAGGGGCAGCCTGCGATTCCCGATGCCTACGCCAGTGCATTCGACCTGTTTCAGAAATCGCTGGTCAGTGCACAAACCAGCATTATCAAGCGATTGTTGTGCGAAATGCAGGTGCAACATCGAAATACCCTGTTGAGCTCGACCTGCGAGGTCAGCCGGGTGCGATTCGGCGCGCAGGAGGGTACGCAGGGGCTCTTTATTCGCTGCCAGGAAGGCGACCGTCGCAGTGACTTTCACGGTCACTCCGTGAGCGAACGCTTTTTCGAACTGATACCGGCCGCTGGTGTGGCCGGGGAGGCGCATCAGGCGTTCACCTATAAGGTCGAGGGTGTCACGTGGTCAGGCACTATTCCTATCACCGAAGCCTTCAAACGCAAAGAGGCGCACCAGCGGCGTATCGAAAAGGCCAGTGTTACACCCTTATGGCCAATGGACAGCGACGCTTACCTCACGGGGGCTGTTTCGCGCTCCTCGGCCGCCTGTAACCGGCCGCAGCAAGGGACGCTGATCCCTTCTGCAGACTTGATCTACCACGTAGCTGCCGATCAGCAGAGCGCTCTGGAAAACCTGGCGAACCAGGCCGCAGGACACTTGCTTGCCCGTTTTCTTGAGCAAAGCAAGGCGCTGCATCTGCACGAAACCGAATGGGAAAAAGTCTGGGCGAACGAACGCGAGTACGCCGATATTGCTGCCCGCCTGATCATTCCTTTTTATGGCTGTATCAAGGATCTGGCAGACGGTGACCGGTCGAGCGGCGTGATAACCGGCTGCGTGATGGATATGGCCTTTGCGCTGATTCCGTTGGGGCAGTTAGCCAGTTCGACGGCTCGAATAATCCTGCGGGCTGGCGAAATGAGCGTCGAGTCGGTTGCCAGGCTCGCCAGCAAGGCGGTCGGCAAATTGATCGTCGGGCTGGCAGAGCAGAGTGGCGTGTTCACGGTGCGAGACCTCGGGCGCTGCGGGTTGAAACTCGGTCCGCATGGCTGGTCTGCGTTGCTGGAGGAGGTGCCGTCGCTACGCGCCGTGTTTTCATCGCAGTCAGTGCTCGATACCGTCTTCGGTCTGGACAAGGGCGTGTATCGACTAGCCGACAGCCTGGCAACTCCACTGCCTGTGAGCGTGGAGTCTGTGGACAGGATCGTAATGGTCGATGGCAGAAGTGATGTGGTTGTGCGCGATGTCAGTACAGCGCAAGAGCCTGACTTCAGGCTGTCCGATCCTCGATCCGGCGCAGTATTCGGGAAAAGGCTGACGCCCTTGTCACACGATAACCTCACGGAGTTTTCAATTTTTTCAGCGCAGGAGCGTATAGGCCCCGATCACTACCCGGTCATCGCGCCAGTAATCCCGGTCGATGACGGTGCCTTCGAGATACGCATTGTTGAAGGCTGCAACGTGCTGACCATCGAGAGGGAAGAGGGGGTATTCGATATCCTCGTTGACCAGCAGATCTACCATCTCGATACCAGCGCGCCTGATGCCGCATTGCGCAAGTTGGCGGTCGAGAAGCTTTCTCTACGCTCTGGAGTATTGCAGGAAGTCGAAAATATCTGCCGGGTTAGACGTAACCTGATACAGGCGCCCTGCACCAACGGTGTTAAGTTGAAAACGCCTGCGCCAGAGCCAATCAGCGATGGCTCTACGTCCCCGATACGCACTGGCAAATACCCGAGCAATGCCATGGACGCTCGTGAATTCGCTCTGGCCAGATTCTCGCTGGGTGCCGACTCCGCAATCCCGGACATTGATGTATTCGTCAATGAAGGCAAGTTCTGCAAATGGGCTGATCCTGCTGAACCATCGGCTTCAACCTCGGCGCAAATACCTGCCGGAAAAGTGGTTGCACCGCTTTCGGAAGCCGAGCTGGCACTCTTT
This sequence comes from Pseudomonas sp. RGM 3321, assembly GCF_022836805.1. NCBI lineage: Bacteria > Pseudomonadati > Pseudomonadota > Gammaproteobacteria > Pseudomonadales > Pseudomonadaceae > Pseudomonas > Pseudomonas sp. RGM 3321. The sequence continues at coordinate 23,473 of NZ_JALHBH010000080.1, read as the reverse complement.
GCGCTGCCCGCAACCCCGGTTTATCTGCCAGAGTTTCCCGGCGCACTTACGGAGAAGGGGCTGTTGGGTCTGCCGGAAAATTTCCCGATCCAGGATGCGGTCTGGATATATGTACACATACCTGTGATCGAGCTCGGACCTATCGCTTTGGGCATCGGGGATGCCCGGACCCTGCGGGGTATCCGACTGGATATAGATAACGCGTCGTGGATATTTGTCGAGCCAGACACTGGCGTTTTTTACAGGGCTCTTGCCTCTGGGGCCCCGCTGAACTTGAAGTTCTCCCGTGTCACCGACGTCGCGCAGATCAATGAGTACATCAGAGTCTCCGAACAGTATCGATTGGTTCTTGAGTTTCCCGATGCCGAGAAGGATCAGAAAAATATTGCACGCCTGCTGTTTGACCTATTGGACGACTCGTCAAGGGATAAATGGAGCGTGTCCTGGGGAAAGCTAGTTACAAACTATGATGAATACGTGCAATGGCGCACGGCCAATCAGGAGCCGAATGATCTTCTGAGGTTTGCTGCCAATATCATGTCTGGCGAAGAGATCCAGAAGAGATTCGTTGAGCTGGCCAGGAACAGTATTCCGGATTTCAAGAAAATCACTCAGCGAACCCTGCCCGAGCAGCAGCACATTGTTGAAGTGCTCAATCATTTGCTGCCCACACAAGGCTCTCCGGTCAAATGGGAGAAACTGAATCTGGGGAGTATCGTGACGCCCAAGGCATCCAAAAAAATAATGAGGCAAGTCAGGGGCGCTAATCTGTCTTTCCTGCAGGCTTATACCGAGTCCGGCGAGCGGGTTGTGTACTACGCGCTTTCCGGTGGTAATAAGGCCCGAGACCTGAAGCTGCAACTGGATGTCGCCGAGAGTACCGAGTGCGTCATTGATGGCGTGATTTATCGCGATGCGCGGGCCCGCATGGCAGGGCGTCAGCCTGACCCGGGTTTTACCAGCCTGCCGGTGATCAGGGACGTCGATCATCTGGTCGTCAGGACATTCGGGCGTCACCTCGATTCGGAAAGGCTGATTGCGACGATCTTCAAAGAAGACATGGCAGCGACCAAGCTGACCCATATCAAGGTGTTTACTGTGATGGACACTTGCCGTTCCTGTGGCGGCTTCGTTCTGCCTCGCCTGAAGCTTGACTTCCCGGATGCGCAATTTTCTGTGACTTACCTGAAGCCTTATCAAGCTGTCTGACTGTATTCACCTCGCGCAGTGTTGCAACGACGCTGCGCGTCTTATGCCTGGCGTGGGTTGTCTGGCGCGTTATTCATGTCCGATTGATACCGCCGAGTCCTCTTCTGCCTGCAAGGCTGCTAGGCTTGGCACCCAGTGCCCTTGAACCCGAACGTCTCTGATGCTTGAACGCCTGATTATCCTGTTTATCCTGACGTTGACTGTGCAGTCGGCCGGGGCAGTCACGATCTATAAATTCACCGATGCCGATGGCGTGGTGTCGTTCTCGGACCGGCCAACGCCCGGCGCATCGGTCATGGTGTTTCGGGACCGGATGGTCGAGCGTATCGACGGCCAGGTGCACCTGAGTGTCAAACGCGAAAAGGGCGTGCACAGCCTGTACGTGCGCAACGATCTATACGCGCCGGTCGAGGTCGAACTCAAGCTTTCCAGTGTGACCAACGTGCTGGGTGTCTCTGGCTCGTCAGCAACGCTGCGGCGCACGATCCCTGCGCGCAGTAACGAACGCGTGGTGGTGCTTAGCCCTAAAGTGGGGAGCAAGCCGATGAACTACGCCTCGGTGCTGACTTCAACCCTGGGCGACCCCACAGGTTCGGTGCAGGCCTATAAATACCCCTTGCCGTGGATCGGCGGACCGTTTCGCCTGACGCAGGGGCCGAATGGCAAATACAGTCATTACGGCGTCAAGAGTCGCTATGCGATGGACATTGCCATGCCCGAAGGCACACCGATCATCGCCGCACGCGGCGGTACGGTGGTAAAGATCGAAAACAGCCAGTCAGGCAGGGGGGCGAATGCGTCAGGCAACTTTGTGCGGATTCTGCACGACGACGGCACGATGGGCGTCTACCTGCACCTGATGCGCGGTTCGGTGAGTGTCAGGGAAGGTCAGCGGGTCAGCGTCGGAGCCGCGCTGGCGCGGTCGGGTAATACCGGCAACAGCACCGGCCCGCATCTGCACTTTGTCGTGCAACGCAACTCGGGCCATGATCTGGTATCGGTCCCCTACGAGTTCGCCAGGCCGGTGCAGAGCCTGCCCAACTTCGCCGTCGGCGGAAATTGACTGCTGGAGCGGACCTTGCATTTCTTGACTATCGTGCCCACGCTGGCGTGAGGAACGATAGACGTTCGGGAGAGCACCTATCGTGCCCACGCTCCGCGTGGGTATGCAGTTCTGGACGCTCTGCGTCCGCTCATGAAGGGGTGAAACTGATAGGGTCAGTCCAGCTTCAGCACTTTGGCCAGGACGATTTTCGGGCCTTTCATCTTCTTGATGATGATGCGCAGGCCTTCGACTTCCATTTGCTCTTCTTCTTCTGGCACGCGCTTGAGTGTGTCGTAGATCAGACCGGCCAGTGTCTCGGCTTCGATGTGGTCCAGATCGATGCCCAGCAGACGCTCGATCTTGAACAACGGTGTATCGCCCCGCACCAGCAGTTTGCCCGGCTGATACGCGAGAATGCCGCGTTCCACCTTGCGATGTTCGTCCTGGATGTCGCCCACCAGCACTTCAAGCACATCCTCCATGGTCAGGTAGCCGACGATCTTGCCGTCGGCTTCCTCGACCACGGCGAAGTGCGCGCCGCCCTTGCGAAACTGCTCCAGCAGCTGCGAAAGCGGCATGTGTCGCGAAACACGCTCCAGAGGGCGGGTAAGTTCAGCCAGGTTGAACGACTCCGGGATGTGGTCCAGTGCCGCCAGTTCCAGCAGCAGGTCCTTGATGTGCAGCAGGCCGACAAACTCGCCACGTTCAGCGTCATACAGCGGGTAACGGCTGAATTTGTGGCGGCGAAACAAGGCGAGGATTTCCTTGAGAGGCGCATTGAAGTCCAGTGACACCATGTCTTCGCGGGAGTTAGCCCAGTCGACCACTTCCAGTTCGCCCATTTCGACAGCAGACGCCAGCACGCGCATGCCCTGATCGCTGGGGTCCTGGCCACGGCTGGAGTGAAGAATCAGTTTCAGCTCATCGCGGCTGTAGCTGTGTTCGTGATGCGGACCGGGTTCACCCTGGCCTGCGATGCGCAAAATGGCGTTGGCGCTGGCATTGAGCAGGTAGATCGCCGGGTACATCAACCAATAGAAGAAGTACAACGGGGCCGCTGTCCACAGCGACAGCAGTTCCGGTTTGCGGATCGCCCAGGATTTGGGGGCCAGTTCGCCGATGACAATGTGCAGATAGGAAATGATGAAGAACGCAGTGAAGAACGACACGCCCTTGATCAGCTCCGGAGTGTCGACGCCCAACGCTGCGAGCAACGGCTCCAGCAGATGCGCGAACGCCGGCTCGCCGACCCAGCCCAGGCCCAGGGAGGCGAGGGTGATACCCAGTTGGCAGGCTGAAAGGTAGGCATCCAGCTGGCCGTGTACCTTGCGCAGAATGTGCCCGCGCCAGCCGTTCTTGTCGGCAATGGCTTCAACCTTGGTCGAGCGCAGTTTGACCATGGCGAACTCTGCCGCAACGAAAAAGCCGTTGAGCAGGACCAGGAACAAAGCAAAAAGAATCATGCCGAAATCGGCGAAGAGTGAAGACAGGTTGAAACTAGGGGAAGGGTCCATGATGGGGTTTTGCAGGGTCCGTATTAACAGAAGAGGGTAATGTCACGCCAGAGAAGACGCTATGAACCCGGCAATGTAGCGGCTCAAGGCGCGATTGCCTAGTAGTCTGAATCGTCGTTCAAGGGTTTGGACAATTGGCCGCTGGCAAAGTGACAGGTAAAAACACTGCCCTTGCCGGGAACACTGTTGATTTCAAGGTTGCCGCGATGGCGCAGCAGCACATGTTTGACAATGGCCAGACCAAGCCCTGTACCGCCGGTATTCGATGCGCGGCTGGTATCGACCCGGTAGAAACGTTCGGTCAGGCGCGGCAGGTGTTTGGTCTCGATACCGATCCCCGAATCTTGCACGCTCAGGTGCGCGCCCCGCTCGTCGGCCCACCAGCGGATACGGATGATGCCTTCTGCCGGGGTGTACTTGACGGCATTGAAGATCAGGTTGGAAAACGCGCTGCGCAGTTCGCTCTCGCTGCCCTTGAGGCGCATATCGCTTTCCAGGCTCAGGTGGATCTGCTGGTTTTTGCTGCCCGACAAAGCGTTGGCATCGGCGGTGATGGTCTTGAGCAAGGTATTGACCCGCACCGGGTGATTGTCCGATGGGTAATCGGTGGCCTCGAGCTTGGCCAGCAACAGCAGGTCGTTGAGCAGCGTCTGCATGCGCCCGCCTTGCTGATGCATCTGTTGCAGCGCCCGCACCCAGCGTGGATTGACCTCGTCCACGTTATCGAGCAGAGTTTCCAGATAACCGAAGATCACCGTCAGCGGCGTGCGCAACTCATGGGACACGTTGGCGACGAAGTCTTTGCGCATCTGCTCCAGCTGATGGATACGCGTCACGTCGCGCACCAGCATCAGGTGCTCGTTGTTGCCGTAACGGGTAATCAACAACTGAATGCGCAAGCGATCATTGGTCGGTGAGGGGATTTCCAGCGGTTCGCTGTAGTCGCCCAGCGCAAAGTACTCCTTGAAGCGCGGGTGCCGAACCAGGTTGGTCACGGGCTGACCACTGTCCTGCGGCGTCTTTAAACCCAGCAGGATTTCAGCGGCACGGTTCCACCACTCCAGATTGCCTTCGCTGTCGAGCATGATCACGGCATCGCGCAGGGCGGCGGTGGATTCCTGTACCCGGTCGATGACTGCCTGGAGGCGTCCGCGGACACGCTGATCACGGCGTTGCAGATGGTAGATGCTGTCGAACACTTCGCCCCACAGACCATAACCGTCCGGAGGAGGCTCATCAGCCTTGTGACTGCTCAGCCAGTCATGCAGGCGCAGCAGTTGTTTGAGGGTCCAGGCCAGATACAGGCCCAAGCCGGTGGCCAGGCTCCAGCCATACTGCCCACTGATCAAGCCGACCAACAGGCAGGCGGTGACCAGCAACAACATGTGGCGTATCAGGGTGCCGTGCCAATTTTGATTCAATTAAGGGTAAATCCTTGTCTGGTCTGCACTGGCCATTGCCTTGCGTCGACGCAGCGGTTGTCAGCTCTTGGTCGAGAAACGATAGCCAGTGCCGCGCACGGTTTGTACCAGATTTTCATACGCATCCCCCAAGGCCTTGCGCAGGCGGCGGATGTGCACATCGACCGTACGCTCTTCGACGTAGACGTTGCCGCCCCAGACCTGATCCAGCAACTGGCCACGTGTGTAGGCGCGCTCCTGGTGGGTCATGAAGAATTGCAGCAGACGGTATTCGGTGGGGCCCATTTCAGCCGGTTTGCCGTCGATGGTGACGCGATGGCTGATCGGGTCGAGCAGCAGACCGCCGACTTCTATAGGTGCTTCGCCGTCAGTCGGGCCGGCACGACGCAGCACGGCCTTGAGGCGCGCCACCAGTTCGCGGGGCGAGAAAGGCTTGGTGATGTAATCGTCAGCGCCGACCTCCAGGCCCTGGATCTTGTTGTCCTCTTCACCCTTGGCAGTGAGCATGATGATCGGGATATCCCCGGTCAGTTCATCACGCTTGAGGCGACGGGCCAGTTCGATGCCGGATGTGCCAGGCAGCATCCAGTCGAGCAGAATCAGGTCAGGTTTGCGGTCGACGATAATCGCATGGGCCTGCTGAGAGTTTTCGGCTTCAATACAGTCGTATCCAGCCATTTCCAACGCAACGGCGATCATTTCACGAATAGGCGCTTCGTCGTCAACGATCAGGATGCTCCTGCCAGCCATGCTCGAACCTCTTGTCATTTAACTGTCTTGGGGCGCATTAGATAACGGAATTATTGCAGTCGTGTGACAGGTGTGGGTGAGGCTAGCACGCCGACAGGTTTCGGGAGGTCGACGGGCCTTGAGATTCTGCGTTTATTTCAGTAGGAAGGAGTCTGGCGGTGGCTGTTTTCAGCGCACAGCATAGTCGGCGACGATACCCAAAAATATCGCCAGCCCGGCCCAGTGATTGTGCAAAAAGGCTTTGAAGCAGGCGTCCCGCTCGCGCTGCCGGGTGCTCCAGAATTCCCAGGCAAAGCATCCTGCTGCTATCAGCAGGCCTATGTAAAAGCACGCACCCAATTCAAAGCGCGCACCGGCCAGCATCAGGCAACCGAGCGCCAGACCTTGCAGGGTCAGGATGATCACCCGGTCGGCATCGCCGAACAGTACGGCAGTGGATTTCACGCCGATTTTCAGGTCATCGTCACGATCGACCATCGCGTAATAGGTGTCGTAGCCCACGGTCCATAGCAGGTTGGCGATGTACAGCAGCCAGGCAGCAGCTGGCAGGTCGCCGGTTTCTGCGGTAAATGCCATTGGCATGCCCCACGAAAACGCGGCACCCAGCACCACCTGTGGGTAATAGGTGTAGCGCTTCATGAATGGATAGCAGGCAGCCAGGGCGAGACCGCCGAACGACAGCCAGATCGTCGTCGCATTGGTAAACAGCACCAGCACAAAGCTCAAGCCGACCAGCACCGCAAACAGCACCAGCGCTTCCCGTGAGCTGACTTTGCCGCTGACCAGAGGACGCTGCTCGGTGCGTTTGACGTGGCCATCCACCTTGCGGTCGGCGAAGTCATTGATCACGCAGCCTGCCGCGCGCATCAGAAATACTCCGACCACGAAGATGAACACTGTCTTCAGCGACGGCGAGCCCTTGCCCGCAATCCAGACCGCCCACAGCGTTGGCCACAGCAGCAGGTAAATGCCTATGGGCTTGTCGATACGTGTCAGCTGGATAAAATCCCAGGCGCGGGGGCTAAGACGATTGAGGGATTTGAGAAGGGACAGGTACATCAGACAGGGTCCTTGTCATGGATCGTATTGCACAGAGCGGGCAGGAACACTTCGGCGACCAGCACGCTCAACGCACCACGACTGAATCGCGAGCGGCGTGCCCATAGTCCGCAAGCTGCAACGGCGTCAGGCAGCCAGGCTTCAGGGTAATGACACACTTCGAGGGTGCCGCGCGCGAACGCAGGGTCGCTGAACAGCAACTCACCGAGCGAGCGAGTGCCCAGCTCATCCATATTCAGGCCACCGTCCTGCAAAGCGCTGCGGGCGGCGACACTGCGAGCGAATACCCAGTTGCTGTCATTACCGCGCAAGTACACCTCGCGCACCCAGCCTTCGCTGGCAAGTGGCAGGCCCAGCGCCAGACACTCATCACGGCGCAAAGCCTGCCAGCCTTCGAACTGCGGAAATACGCTGAAACCACCATCAGACAAACGGTCCAGCCGGCGTGTGAGAGAGTCCTGATTGAACAACCAGTCGAGCATTATCGGCTCGGGCGCATCGATCAATTGCTCGCGCTTGAGCCAGACAGGACCAATGAATGCGGGGGATTGCTGGGTCACGGTAAGCCAGTTCCGGCAGCCAACGAGGCCGCGAGCTTAGCATGATTGCAGGCACTGACCGACCGCCGGTAGTACGTCCGGTTATAGAATCAGACTTGCATCCGGGCCTGCCGATCAGTACAACGCCCGTTCAGACGGCAATCGACCGTCGTACGCTATTCAGCCTGATAAACGAGAGAACCGAACATGAAGAAGTGGCAATGCATCGTCTGTGGCCTGGTCTATAACGAAGCCGACGGCTGGCCGGATGACGGGATTGCGCCAGGTACGCTTTGGCAGGATGTGCCGGAAGACTGGCTGTGCCCGGATTGCGGTGTGGGCAAAATGGACTTCGAGATGATCGAAATCGGCTGATAACGGCGAGCAGAAAAAAGTAATGAATAGGGAAGAACAATGAGCGCACCTGTGGTCATCATCGGCACCGGCCTTGCGGGTTACAACCTCGCCCGAGAGTTTCGCAAACTGGACGCAGACACGCCGCTGCTATTGATCACGGCCGATGATGGCCGGTCCTATTCCAAACCAATGCTTTCCACCGGCTTTGGCAAAAACAAGGAAGCCGACGGGTTGAGCATGGCCGAGCCTGGTGCAATGGCCGATCAGCTCAAGGCTGAAATTCGCACGCATACGCGGATCAGTGGGATCGACCCTGGCCACAAGCGTCTGTGGATCGGTGAAGAAGCTGTTCACTACCGCGATCTGGTGCTGGCCTGGGGGGCTGAAACCATCCGCGTACCGGTGGAAGGTGACGCAGGCGATGCGATTTTCCCGATCAACGACCTTCAGGACTACGCCCGTTTTCGAGCGGCTGCGGCGGGAAAGCGTCGGGTTCTGATTCTGGGGGCCGGGCTTATTGGCTGCGAGTTTGCCAACGACCTGATTCTGGGTGGCTATGAAGTGGATCTTGTCGCGCCGTGCGAGCAGGTCATGCCAACCCTGTTGCCACCTGCCGCTGCGGCTGCGGTAAAGACCGGCCTTGAAAGCCTGGGTGCACGTTTCCACCTGGGTCCGGTGCTGACCCGCCTGAATCGCAGTGGTGAGGGCCTGCAAGCGCATTTGTCGGACGGGCAGGTGATTGACTGCGACCTGGTGGTTTCGGCCATTGGCCTGCGCCCACGCATCGATCTGGCCGCTGCCGCGGGCTTGCAGACGGGGCGCGGTATTCTGGTGGATCGCCAGCTGCAAACTTCCCACGCCAATATCCATGCGTTGGGCGACTGCGCTGAAGTCGATGGCCTCAACCTGCTCTACGTCATGCCGTTGATGAGCTGCGCTCGGGCGTTGGCCCAGACGCTGGCCGGAACGCCAACTGCCGTAAAATATGGCCCCATGCCGATCACGGTAAAGACGCCAGCCTGCCCGCTGGTGGTTTCGCCACCACCGCGTGGTACCGATGGCCGCTGGAGTGTCGAAGGGCAGGGGGCTGATATCAAGGCGCTGTGTCATGACGCGGACGGTAATCTGCTCGGCTATGCGCTGACCGGTGCGGCTGTTATGGAAAAACTCGCACTGAACAAGGTTTTACCTGCGTTATTGGCATGATTTCGCGTCATTTTGTCGGATAGGCCACGTATTTTTGCCAATAAACCCCGCCTGCGCACTGGCGCGGGTCGGTTCGGCATGCCATCCTCGGTCTTGTCTGCCGCTACGTAGAGCCGTCGCGGCGCCTTGTTGCCGTTTTTTACAAAGCGGCGCGGGACATAAAAACAAAAAACCGTAAAAGAGGCTTCATATGCGTAAACCAGAAGTTGCAGCCGCCATTGCTGAAAAGGCGGATCTCACCAAAGAACAATCCAATCGTGTTCTCAATGCCATCCTTGAAGAGATTACTGGCGCACTGCACCGCAAGGACAGTGTCACGCTGGTAGGCTTCGGTACTTTTCTGCAACGCCATCGCGGTGCCCGGACCGGCAAGAACCCACAAACCGGGGAGCCGGTTAAAATCAAGGCAAGCAACACAGTTGCCTTCAAACCGGGGAAAGCCCTGAAAGACAGCGTCAACCCTTGACACCCTGTTGTGCGCCTCGGCGGGAGGCGGGCAACTCACAGGCGGGCATACCAATCAGACTGGGTGCCCGCTTTTTGTTTGTGTCGTTTGTGCCGACGATGATTCGTAGAAACGCTCAGTGAGAATTGTCCTACTCAATTTCGTATGAATGCCTTCTCAAACCCCGGCTTTGCCTGACTTTTTCTTATTGCTGATTCCCTTAGAGTCCCGCCCCTGATGCACCCCTTCAATTACTCTTGGGAAATCTCGAATGAAAAAGCTATGGAAGTTTGCTGCTGTTGCAACTCTGATCGCCGCTACCAGCGGCTGTGTGAGCTACAACGTCAGCCAGCCAAGCGCACCGCTGGAAGGCACGGTCAAAACCGACCTTAAGGCAGACGTCAAGGTAGGCGGTACCATCAGCGGCGAGTCGTCCACCAATGTGTTGTTCAATTTCCTGAGTTTCGGTGGCGATAACCAGTTCGCCGATGGCGTGACATACGGTGGTGCAAGTGGCGGTGGCGGCCTGGGTCTGGCGCTGCCTGATCCGGTATCGACGACCAAGGCTGCAGCGGCTTACAAGGCGGTCAAATCTTCTGGTGCCGATCTGATCGTGGCACCGCGTTACGAAGTCAGCATCAAGGATTACTTCATCTTCAAGAAGGTCGATGTGAAGGTCACCGGTAGCAAAGGCAACATCAACAGCATTCGTTAATGCTGTCGTGATGCTGCTTCCCACGCGAAGCAGCATCCTCGCGTTCAACAAGTATTTTGTACCGATCTCCCTCGAAATTCATCTTGTCCTACAGGTTTTGGGCCAATAAACCGCTACACTGCCACGCCGATCCCGATCACCGGATTCAGTGCGTACAGAGGCCGAGCATGAAGTTTCGTTTTCTATTGTGGATGCTGGGCCTGCTGATGGCCCGCGCCAGCCGCAACAACCCCGCCTTCCAGCAGCAGTTGGCTGGCAAGGACCTGACATTCCAGTTACAGACCGCAGATGGCAAAATCGCACGTCACTTCGTGGTGCACGATCAGCGTATTCGCAGTGCCAGCGGTGTGGTTGCAGAGCCAGCCTTTGCCATCTCGTTTCGTGATGCCGCGTTTGGTTTTGCCACCCTGCAGGCGAAGAACAAGCAGTTGGCCTTCATGAAGGGTATTCAGGACAAGGACATTCAGATCAAGGGCAACCCGGCCCTGGTGATCTGGTTCCAGGGTCTGGTCAAATACCTCAAGCCGAAAAAGAAGGCCGCCTGATCACGGCAGTTGCAGCCCGCCTGCTGCCTTGTGCAGCGCCCGAAGGTGCTCGGACACCTGTTTGAGGTTGGCTTCGTTGGCTGCAATTTCCTTGGCGCGTTCGGGCTCCAGCAGGGCGCGCACTTCCTTGTCGAGATCGCCGGTCAGACGCTTGAGCTGCTTCTGGCGTTGACTGCTTTCTGCTTCAAGCCGCTGCCATTCACCTGCCTGTGGCAAACCGTACCCGCTGCTGCCGAGCAGCTCGGCTGGCCGGCTGAGGAAGCCGCTGCTGGCGAGGATCTCCTGTAGCGTCCTGGTGGCATTGGAGACCTTGCCGTCTTTCAATTCCCGTGCACCGAGATAGCTCTGTTTCACTTCGTCCTGGGCCAACAGCAGTTGTCTGCGCAGGCTGGCCTGCTCCAGCAGCAGAATCGCAGCGCTGGTACGCAGATCGGCTTTGTCGAACCACTGACTGCGCTCACTGGCTGGCAGGGCCATCCATTCTTCCACGGTGTTCTGCTTGATCGGCAGCTGCTTCTTCAAAACCTCGAACATGGCTTGATAGCGGTCACGGTAGGAATCGAACCGGTAGCCCAGACGTAGTGCTTCCCTGGGGTCGTCCAGCACACTGGTATCGGCCAGCCCTCGGCCTTTGAGGACTTCAAGCAGGCCGTTGGGCAAAATGCTATCCAGGCCGACGAGCTTGGGATTGTGCGTACCGGCGCGCAGCAGTTTGAGGTTTTCAACGGCGCAGTTGTTCGAGAGGAAGTAGTAGTTGCCGTCGTAGCTCCAGTGCATCTCGGCAGCGTGCTGAACCAGCCCTTCGATTTCCGGGCGCGACAGCTTTATTGGCACGGAGGCCAGGCTGCGCAGTTCGGTCTTGGTGTATTCATCGATAACCTGCGCCAGCGGCAAGACGAACAGCCGTGACGGGTAGGCACCCATCAGGCCGTCCCAGCTCGATAGCTGTACATCGCCCACGAATGCCCGATAAGACAGGACCAGATGCTGGTCAAGGTCCAGGCGGCAGTCCGGCCCGCGAGGACGACCGGGTTTGCAGATCACCAGGCGCAACATGCTGTGGCCCCAGCGGCTCGCCCAGTTCTGATTCGCCTCGGCGAGCAGATAATCCACCGCATAGACCCGCTCAGGGTCCAGCTTGCCCAGCGGCTCCCGGCCAAAGTCGCTACCGGCATTCAGATAAGGGTAGTACGTGGGGCATTCATCCCGTGCTGCGGGTGCCCAGCCAAAGCGCTCTTTGTAATACGCATACAGCGCCGGGCGACGACAGGCGTAGGCCGGGTCGAGGAGGAAATACTCCATGTTCACGGCCACGAATTCCAGCGGGCTGGTGGTTTCGTAGATATCCGGGCTGCGGGCAACCTGGCCGTTATGTTCCTCGCGTTCGCCGCGACGTCCGACGTACTGCTGCCAGCCCGCCAGGTCCAGCAGGCGTGGATCGTCACTCAGGGTGAAGCGTCGCTCGGTCTGGCCGCGGCAGTTGTCAGGCAGGCCGACCTTGCCCAGCGAACTGCTGCGTGATGTGCAGCGAAAAATCGCCGCTCGCTCGCTGGGCGACCACAGGCGGGCGCGGTCGTAGACGTGGGTCAGCTCATGCAGGACAGTGGCGAGCAACTCACGACGCACCGTGCCGTGTGGCCGGCCCGTCTGGGCGGTGGCTGCCGAGCCGTCCGTTAATGACGCCAGCAGGTGGCTGTTGAGGTACAGCTGATAGGGACCGGCAGCCTGACCGTATGCATTCTGCGGCATGTCAGCGGACCAGCTCACCTCGACGGTGCGGTCCAGTGCTTCGACGAAGCTGGGCGGCAACGCATGCAGGGCTTCGTCGAGCAGCGCCTGGCTGGCTTGCTGTTTAGGTGCATCGAGGCCGTCGGTGTGCAGTTCCAGCTTCAGGCTGGCAAAGGCATGCGTACCGACCAGCGACAGCGCGCCAGCAAGCAGCCAGGCGCGAAGCCGCCTCACAATGCGAGGATTGCTTCAGCCAGGGTCTGATCGCTTGCACCGCGCGCTTCCGGCACGCGGGTACGCAGCGTGTCGAACGCAGCATCCAGTTGGGCACCGTGGATATCACCGCCGGTAGCAACGTAGCTGGCAGCATCGTCCTTGGCCTGGAGAACGACCTTGGAATCGCGGATCGATGTGGTGGTGTCGGAAGTGAAATCGATGGTACGGCCGAACGCACGAACGATGATGTTGCTCGTGGCCACAACAGTCTGAGCCTGGGCAAAATCGGCCAGCAAGAGCAGGCCAAGGGAAGCAGCAATCAGCGGGGTACGCATGTAGTGACGTCTCCAGTTACGCGAAGAGGGGAAAGTGGCTATTGGACGAGGATTGCCTGCGCCAGTTCAAGGTCGCTGGCATGAAGTTTTGCATCTGCCTGACGCAGGGCGTGCAGCGCTGACTCAAGCCGGGCACCGCGCATTTCTCCGCCGCTGGCGATGAATGCAGCAGCATCGTCACGGGCAGCCATGATCAGTTTGTTATCGAACGGCCCTGTCGAAACCTGACTGGTGGCGTAGCCGGTCTTGACCAGGCCTTGCGTGGTCGTATCGAACGCTTGAACCTGACTGACGTACATCAGGCTGGCAAAGGGAGCGATATACAGAAGGTGCACTAAACGCATGACTTTCACGAACCGGCAAAACAGCCTCCAAGGCTAGCGCAATGCGCGGGCCAGAGCTACCCCGGCACATGGCCGGGGCGCAGCGGTCAGATGGCCAGGATGGCTTGAGCCAGTTGGCTGTCGCTGGCTTGCAGTTCAGGCAGGACCTGGCGGATATGCTGCAGCGCGCCTTCGAGTCGAGCACTGCGGATGTCGCCGGAGCTGGCCACGAAGCTGGCGGCGTCGTCACGGGCGGCAAGAACGATCTTGTCGTCTTTCAGGGAAGAAGAAACGTTGGAGGTCGCGCGCGTCGCTGCATTGACGGCATCGACCACTGCGTCGGTGGTGACAATGAAGCTGGAGGCGTTTGCACCGGCTGCGGCGGTCAACAGAAAGACAGCGCCAAGGTTACGTAGCAGAGACATGATCGAGTTCCGTTGTGGACAAGTGGGCACAGACTGCCTGCGAAGCCAAAGGGCTGAGGTAGAGCGCTAGACTATCCCACCGATACCGCAGTTGTCATGACGGTCGATGGCTTCGGCTTACACAGTTTGCAATATTTGATGACTGTACCTGCCGTATTTTGATTTTGTTAAATCTGTACTGGTTTGGCCGAGGTACCCTTAATCCGCCCCCTGAAACGACAAAACCCGCCTCAGTTGCCTGAGACGGGTCTTGTATGAAGCAATTCGGGGTGCTGGCAGGAGACCTAAAGATCAAGGACCAGCGGGCGCATGTTTAGCGCCAGAACGGCTTGCTCAGCTCTTCGTAACGCTGGGATTCGCTGATACCGGCGTCAGCCAGCAGGCGTGCATCCAGACGAGCCAGTTGATGGCGGCTGGACAGGCGACGCTGCCAGAGCATCAGGTTGGCGAATACGCGCAGAGGCAAAGAAGCTTTTGCAGTGGTAACGGTGCTTTCGCTGAACAGATCGGAACTGATTGTACGTTCCATGGTGTGACTTCCTTCCGCTTGTGGCGGGATAAGTGAGTTGCTTGACTGGTGCCCATTTTCCTCGCACGCGTTCAGCTTCCATAGACACAGTTCACTTGTATTGTGAGGGTTCAGTTAACTGTGATCGGGCACTGTTTTGTTCATAAATGGGGCAACTGTACCGGTCAGCACCACATGAGTGCATTTTGTGATCGATTATGGTGATTTTGACGATTTGAGGCAGTTTTATGACCGGTACAGCAGTACAGTTTTTCAAGAAGCAGTTGAGTGCGAGCAGGAAGTGAGTCGGGAAAGGTCTCGTTCACTTCCAACTGTCCTGTTCAGCCTGGCAGCATGCGCCCGGTTTCTTCCAGGTTGATGTGCCAACTCAGTGCTTCACGCAGTATGTGCGGGGTATGGCCGCCCAGCACGCAAGCCGCATTGAAATAGGCGTTCAGTGCGTCGCGGTAATCCGGGTGTACGCAGTTGTCGATGATGACGCGCGCGCGTTCGCGAGGGGCCAGGCCGCGCAGATCTGCCAGGCCCTGCTCGGTGACCAGAATATCGACGTCATGCTCGGTGTGGTCGACATGACTGACCATCGGCACAACGCTGGAAATCGCGCCGGCCTTGGCAATCGACTTGGTGACGAATATCGCCAGGTGCGCATTGCGCGAGAAATCCCCCGAGCCGCCAATGCCGTTCATCATGCGCGTCCCGCACACGTGGGTAGAGTTCACGTTTCCGTACAGGTCGAATTCCAGCGCAGTGTTGATGCCGATGATACCCAGGCGGCGGATCACCTCGGGGTGATTGGAGATCTCCTGGGGGCGCAATACCAGCCTGGACTTGTAGCGGTTGAAGTCGGCAAAGACTTCCGCGTGTTTGGCCGCCGACAATGTCATGGAGCTGCCTGAAGCAAAGGTCAGCTTGCCCGCGTCGAACAGATCGAATGTCGAGTCCTGCAGCACCTCGGAGTACATGGTCAGGTCAGTGAAGGGGGATGCCAGCAGGCCGTGCATCACGGCGTTGGCGATGTTGCCGATACCCGCTTGCAGTGGCATCAGCTTGTCGGTAAGCCGGTCTTCGCGCACTTCCTTCTTGAAGAACTCCACCAGATGATTGGCGATGGCCTGCGTGTCCGCGTCAGGTGGGGTGACGGTGGACGGTGAATCTGGCTGGTTGCTGATGACAATACCGACGATCTTCGCCGGGTCGATCTTCACTGCGTGGCTACCGATGCGCGAGTCTGCTTCCAGCACCGGAATCGGCAGGCGCGTCGGCCGGTAGCTGGGTATATAAATGTCGTGCAGACCTTCCAGCTCCAGCGGCTGCGACAGGTTGATTTCCACGATGACCTGCTTGGCCAGAATCGCGAAGCTGGCCGAGTTGCCGACGGAGGTGCTTAGCACCAGATGGCCTTCCTCGGTAATCGCAACGCATTCGATCACCGCCAGGTCCACCGCCTTGATCTGCCGATTGCGCAGCATCTCGACGGTATCGGACAGATGCTGATCGATGAACATCACCGTGCCGTTGTTGATCGCCTTGCGCAGTGTGCTGTCGACCTGAAAGGGCATGCGCCGGGACAGCACGCCGGACTCGGTCAGTTGCTTGTCCAGGTCATTGCCCAGGCTGGCACCGGTCATCAGGCTGATTTTCAGCGGTGTCACTTTGGCGCGCTCGGCCAGCGCATGGGGCACGGCCTTGGCTTCGCCTGCGCGGGTGAAGCCACTCATGCCGACGGTCATGCCGTCTTCAATCAAGGCGGCAGCGTCGGCTGCGCTCATAACCTTGCTCATCAGGGAGGGCAGGCGGATACGGTCACGGTACATGGATTCTGTCTCGTAGATAGAAGCGAGCGACAAGTCTAGAGCGTTGAACGGGGTTCGTCCTGCTACCAAGGTCGCATTTGAGGGCTCTAATTGGCTGCTTTCAGCGCAAAACACTGTTACGCGGAATGTAAAAAGCCCCGGTCGCCAAGCGAGCCGGGGCTTCAATAAGGCAGGGTCAGGCTAGGCGTTTTCGACGGCCTTCACCATGTCCTCGATCACCTTTTTGGCATCTCCGAACACCATCATGGTTTTATCCAGATAGAACAGCTCGTTATCCAGACCTGCGTAACCGCTGGCCATCGAGCGTTTGTTGACGATGATGGTTTTGGCCTTGAATGCCTCCAGAATCGGCATCCCGGCAATGGGTGATTTCGGATCGTTCTTGGCGGCTGGGTTGACCACGTCGTTGGCGCCGAGCACCAGCACCACGTCGGCCTGACCGAACTCGGAGTTGATGTCGTCCATCTCGAACACCTGATCGTAAGGCACTTCGGCTTCGGCCAGCAGCACGTTCATGTGCCCCGGCATGCGCCCGGCCACCGGGTGAATGGCGTACTTCACCGTGACGCCACGGTGCACCAGCTTCTCCGTCAGTTCCTTGAGTGCATGCTGCGCGCGCGCGACTGCCAGCCCGTAACCCGGCACGATGATCACGGTGTCGGCATTGGTAAGCAGGAATGTGGCGTCGTCTGCCGAGCCGGATTTCACCGGGCGGGCTTCCTTGCTGCCAGCCGGTCCTGCCGAATCCGTTGCGCCGCCGAAGCCACCGCCAATTACATTGAAGAACGAGCGGTTCATCGCCTTGCACATGATGTAGGAAAGGATCGCGCCCG
Source organism: Pseudomonas sp. RGM 3321 (assembly GCF_022836805.1). Classification (NCBI taxonomy): domain Bacteria; kingdom Pseudomonadati; phylum Pseudomonadota; class Gammaproteobacteria; order Pseudomonadales; family Pseudomonadaceae; genus Pseudomonas; species Pseudomonas sp. RGM 3321. The sequence continues at coordinate 6,465 of NZ_JALHBH010000080.1, read as the reverse complement.
AGGAGCCTACCAGTGAGCCCGCAATGATCAGCATCGAGTTGTTCAGCGAAAAGCCGATGCCGGCTGCTGCCCAGCCTGAATAGCTGTTGAGCATCGAGACCACTACAGGCATGTCGGCACCGCCAATCGGGATGATCAACAGCACACCGATCACGAACGCCAGCGCGAGCATGATCGCAAAGGCAGTAAGGCTGCCGGTGAACATGAAGGTCAGACCAAAGAACAGTGTGGCCAGGCCGAGCGCCAGGTTGAGTTTGTGCTGCCCGGCAAACTGTACTGGTGCGCCTTGAAACAGCCGGAATTTGTACTTGCCCGACAATTTGCCAAAGGCGATTACCGAACCGGAAAAGGTGATCGCGCCGATGGCTGCTCCGAGGAACAGCTCCAGACGATTGCCCGCGGGGATGGGATCGCCAAGATGACCAACGATGCCCAGTGACTGAGGCTCGACTACGGCGGCAATGGCGATGAATACCGCTGCCAGGCCGATCATGCTGTGCATGAACGCGACCAGCTCAGGCATTTTGGTCATTTCGACGCGCTTGGCCATGATCGAACCAGCGGTCCCGCCCACCAACAGGCCGACCACAATGTAGCCAATGCCCGCACTGGTACCTTCAGCGGTAGACAGAGCAGCCAATTTGAACACCAGCCCGATTGTCGTGATGACCGCCAGGCCCATGCCAAGCATGCCGAACAGATTGCCGCGGCGTGAGGTGGTGGGGTGTGATAAGCCTTTAAGCGCCTGGATGAAGCAGATTGATGCGATCAGATACAGCAGAGTGACCAGATTCATGCTCATGACTTCGGCGCCTCATCCTTTGCCTTGGGGGCCTTTTTCCTGAACATCTCCAGCATCCGCCGAGTGACCAGAAATCCACCAAACACATTCACCGCAGCCAGCGCGACAGCCAGCGTGCCCATGGTTTTGCCCAGCGGCGTCACCGTCAGTGCGGCGGCCAGCATCGCACCAACGATGACAATGGCGGAGATAGCATTGGTAACAGCCATGAGCGGCGTATGCAGCGCGGGCGTGACGTTCCAGACCACGTGGTAGCCGACATAGATTGCCAGTACGAAAATGATCAGGTTGTAGACGCCGGGGGAAATCAGCTCTTCCATTGGTGTGTCCTCAGCCGTTCTTGCGCACGACTTGCCCGTCGCGGCACATCAGGCATGCGGCGACGATGTCGTCTTCGAGGTTGATCGAGAATGTGCCGTCCTTGTCGAACAGCAGCTTCATGAAGTCCAGCAGGTTGCGCGCATAAAGCGCAGATGCATCGGCTGCGACCAGCGCTGGCGGGTTGGTGTGGCCGACAATGGTCACACCGTGCTCGACGACGACTTGATCCGCCACAGTTAGTGGGCAATTGCCACCTTGTGCGGCGGCCAGGTCGATTATCACCGAGCCAGGCTTCATCTGCGCCACGGTTTCGGCGCTGAGCAGCACTGGTGCCTTGCGGCCGGGGATCAGAGCGGTAGTAATAACGATGTCCGCCAGCCTGGCCCGCTCGTGAACCGCTGCGGCCTGACGTTGCATCCAGCTGGCAGGCATCGGACGGGCGTAACCGCCAACGCCTTCGGCGCATTCACGCTCTTCGTCGGTCTCGTAGGGCACATCAATGAACTTGGCACCCAGCGACTCGATCTGCTCCTTCACTGCCGGACGCACATCCGAGGCCTCAACCACGGCACCCAGCCGTTTGGCGGTGGCGATGGCCTGCAGGCCCGCGACGCCTGCGCCAAGGATCAGCACCCGTGCGGCTTTTACGGTGCCGGCGGCGGTCATCAGCATGGGCATGAAGCGCGGGTAGTGATGTGCGGCAAGCAGCACGGCCTTATAGCCTGCGATATTGGCCTGCGAAGACAGCACATCAAGGCTCTGCGCGCGGGAAGTGCGCGGCGCGGCTTCCAGGGCGAACGCGGTGATGCCCTGTGCGGCCATCTTGCCGATGAGTTCATTGTTGAAGGGGTTGAGCATGCCGACGACCACCGAGCCACTTTTGATCAGGCTCAGCTCATTGTCGTCGGGCGCTACAACCTTGAGGATCAACTCGCCCGCATACGCCTCGTTCGCGCCACCAATCACAGCGCCTGCAGCTTCGTAAGCGCTGTCCGGAACACTGGCCTGAATGCCTGCGCCGCTCTGCACGGTAATCCTGTGCCCTTGGCTGATCAGCTTTTTGATAGTTTCCGGGGTAGCAGCTACCCGGGTTTCGCCCGCTTGCGTTTCGAGAGGAACACCAATGTGCACGACAAATCTCCTGCGCGATTTTTTATCGTTCGTGTGTAGGCCGGTGCACTACGGCTGGTGCATCTGGCATGGCCAGGCAGCACGCCCCTTTCCAGCAGGGGCGGGGCATTTTGCAGGTGAAGTTTGCGGGCTTCAATACATTCTGTAACGAAACTATAGATGAACTACAAGTCACACTGTGACCTATTGTCGCAGTGGTTGAATGCAGGCCTTTGCCTGTATGGGTTTTGGCGCTATTCCGCACAAAAAAAGGTGATTAATATTTTTTGCTCGAAAATCTCGCGCTTTAGCCAAATCAGGCAAAAGACCCTGTAATTGTTAGGCGTTAAGTCGTTTTTTGCGGCGAGCGAAAAGTTGTTGCAAAGCGACATAAGCTTATATCTGTAGGTGTCGACTACTGCTTACTACCTGAAGTGCTGCTCAGGCCTGGTCCTGAGGGAGCTGGTAATCCCGGGCCTGAGCGACCAGCCAGTCGCGAAATGCGCTGAGTGACGCCGACTCCACTTTGCGCTCGGGAATCATCAGGTGATAGGCCTTGCTGCCGGACAGCGAACAGGCGTTGGCGATCACCAGGCGCTTTTCATGCAGTTCGCGCTGGATAAGGAAGGGCGGGATCATTGCCACACCCATGTCGTGCATGGCTGCCTGCGCAAGCATCGAAAACAGCTCATAGCGAGGGCCTGTCATGTCGCGGGCCACATCCATGCCCTGCGCGTTGAACCATTGCCGCCACGCATAGGGGCGCGTGGTTTGTTGAAGCAGTGGCAGCTCGGCGAGCTCGCTTGCTTGCAGACGGTCTCGCCCGTTCAGGAAGGAGGGGCTGCAGACCGGCATGGAGTTTTCACCCATCAGCCGATGCGACTGGGTGCCGGACCAGTCGGCGTCGCCGAAATAGATAGCAGCATCGAAGTCGGTGTCAGCAAACAGAAAGGGGCGCGTGCGGTTGGTCAGGTGAACCGTGACATCGGGGTGCTTGTGCTGGAAGTCTTTCAAGCGCGGCAGCAGCCATTGAGTGCCAAACGTCGGCACCACGGCGAGTTCGATGGCGTTGGCACCTTGTTGGCCCATGACCGACAGGGTGTCGCGCTCGACCGCGTCCAGTTGCTGGGCAATGCGACGACTATAGGAAAGCCCGGCTTCCGTGAGCTTTACACCCCTTCGAGAGCGCCGGAACAGCTCAACGCCGAGGAACTCCTCAAGCCCGCCAATCTGTCGGCACACCGCGCCTTGTGTCAGGGACAGCTCATGAGCGGCCTTGGTAAAGCTTTCGTGTCGGGCGGCAGCTTCGAAACTTACCAGTGCAGTGGTGCTGGGTATTTTGCGTCTCATATCCTTTCTTCTCACTGGTCTTTTTGTTATGCGGGCCTGAAGAGGCTCTTGGAGTGAGAAATTAGCACAATAGGTTGATAAAACCTCGTTTGTCGCCGGGGGACGTCGGTACTAGGATCATTACAGGATTTTTCAGCTGAACGTGAGGAGCAGGCATGAGCGGTAAAGCAAGTTTTAACTGGATCGACCCATTGCTGCTGGATCAACAGCTCACTGAAGAAGAGCGCATGGTTCGCGACACTGCCGAGCAGTTCGCCCAGAGCAAGCTGGCCCCGCGCGTGCTGGAAGCGTTCCGTCACGAGAAAACCGACCCGGCCATCTTTCGAGAGATGGGCGAAGTGGGCTTGCTGGGAGCAACGATTCCGGAAGCGTTTGGCGGCAGCGGCCTGAATTATGTCTGTTACGGGCTGATCGCCCGTGAAGTCGAGCGTATCGATTCAGGCTACCGATCAATGATGAGTGTGCAGTCCTCGCTGGTCATGGTGCCAATCAATGAATTCGGTACGCAGGCCCAGAAAGAAAAATACCTGCCCAGGCTGGCCTCGGGCGAATGGATTGGCTGTTTCGGCCTGACCGAGCCCAACCATGGTTCAGACCCTGGGGCGATGATCACTCGTGCCCGAAGTGTCGAGGGTGGTTATCGCTTGAGTGGCAGCAAGATGTGGATCACCAATAGCCCGATCGCGGATGTGTTTGTGGTGTGGGCCAAGGACGATGCCGGCGATATCCGCGGTTTCGTTCTCGAAAAAGGCTGGGCAGGTCTGAGCGCCCCGGCTATTCATGGCAAGGTCGGTTTGCGTGCGTCGATTACTGGCGAGATCGTCATGGATAACGTGTTCGTGCCTGAAGAAAACATCTTCCCGGATGTGCGCGGTCTGAAAGGTCCGTTCACCTGTCTCAATTCTGCGCGCTACGGTATCTCCTGGGGCGCGCTGGGTGCAGCGGAGTTCTGCTGGCACACCGCGCGGCAATACACCCTCGACCGGCAACAGTTTGGGCGTCCGCTGGCGGCCAATCAGCTGATCCAGAAAAAGCTGGCGGACATGCAGACTGAAATCACTCTGGCGCTGCAAGGCTGCCTGCGTCTGGGGCGCATGAAGGACGAAGGTACGGCTGCCGTGGAGATTACCTCGATCATGAAGCGCAATTCCTGCGGCAAGTCGCTGGATATCGCGCGCATGGCTCGCGACATGCTGGGCGGTAACGGTATCTCGGACGAGTTCGGCATTGCCAGGCACCTGGTCAATCTGGAAGTGGTGAATACCTACGAAGGTACGCACGATGTGCATGCGTTGATTCTGGGGCGTGCGCAGACCGGCATTCAGGCCTTCTATTAAGGAGGGCTGATCATGGGGGCGCTTTCACATATCCGGGTGCTCGACTTGTCGAGGGTCCTGGCCGGGCCTTGGGCTGGGCAGATCCTTGCTGACCTGGGAGCTGACGTCATCAAGGTCGAGCGACCGGGATGTGGCGATGACACTCGTTCGTGGGGGCCGCCGTTTCTTCGGGATGCGGCCGGTCAGAACACCACCGAGGCGGCTTACTACCTGTCGGCCAATCGCAACAAGCAGTCAATCACCATCGACTTCACGCGGCCGGAAGGGCAGAAGCTGGTACGGGAGCTGGCGACGAAGTCGGATATTGTCATCGAGAACTTCAAGGTCGGTGGGTTGGCGTCTTATGGGCTGGATTACGAATCGCTCAAGGCTGTTAATCCTCGCCTGATCTATTGCTCCATTACCGGTTTCGGTCAGAGCGGGCCGTATGCGACGCGTCCGGGTTACGACTTCATGATTCAGGCACTTGGCGGCCTGATGAGTCTTAGCGGTCTGTCGGAGGGGGAGGAAGGCGCGGGCCCGGTGAAGGTTGGCGTTGCGCTGACCGACATCCTTACAGGTCTGTATTCGACAACGGCCATTCTCGCCGCCCTGGCTCATCGCGATCAAAGCAATACAGGGCAATACATTGATATGGCGCTGCTCGACGTGCAGGTGGCGTGTCTGGCCAATCAGGCCATGAACTACCTGACCACGGGCGTGGCGCCCAGGCGCTTGGGTAATGCTCATCCCAATATAGTGCCGTATCAGGCTTTTCCTACCGCCGATGGCGACCTGATCCTTACTGTGGGGAATGACAGCCAGTTCAGAAGGTTTGCCGAAGTGGCTGGGCAGCCACAGTGGGCTGATGATTCGCGCTTCCTGACCAACAAGCTGCGCGTGGCTCATCGTGCCGAACTGATTCCGTTGATTCGCCAGGCTACCGTGTTCAAGACCACCACCCAGTGGGTTGACGAACTTGAGGCTGCTGGCGTGCCGTGCGGCCCGGTCAATGACCTTGCTCAAGTGTTTGCGGATCCACAGGTTATGGCGCGCGGGCTCGCTATAGAGATGCCGCACGCGCTGGGCGGGCGCGTTCCGCAGGTCGCCAGCCCGATAAGGCTATCGGAAACGCCAGTCGAATATCGAAGGGCGCCTCCTTTGTTGGGCGAGCACACGGCGCAAGTGCTTCAAGAGCTATTGGGGCTTGAGGGTGAAGCGGTTGCCTTGCTGCGCAAGTCAGGGGTCGTGTAGCTATATAGAAGAAAGCGTTTGCGAAGGGCTTTTCTATATAGCTATAGGGCCTTAACGGTTAATTTCGGCGATTTTGAAATTAACGGTTGACGCCCTCTGTGATCTGTCTATAATTCGCCCCACTTCCGGCGCAGACGGAAACGAAAAAGCCTTGTAGATCAATGGTTTACAAGGGTTTTGAGTGGAGAGTCAGCGAGGAAGCAGGTCGAGTCAGCAGTGATCGACAGCGGTGAGAAAAAAGAGTTTGACACGCGGTTGTAACGCTGTAGAATTCGCCTCCCGCTGATGAGCAACTGCAGAGTTGATCGAAGC
>NZ_JALHBH010000010.1:0-255 GCF_022836805.1 Pseudomonas sp. RGM 3321 | reverse complement strand
AGCCACGCTTTCTCTGTTCTTCATAAAAAGGCTTCCAGGCCGGCGTACGGCTCCCGGACATAGCCGCGTTGTGCAGCAACCGTCGGGCTTCTGGATCGCCGCGTTTGGTCAATCGACGAGGTCCATCCCTTTGCCCTGATTTGGATACTCTCAGGTCCAGCCCAAGAAACGCGATAAAGGCGTTCGCTCCGCTGAACTCGCCTCGCTGAAAAGAAGTGACCAAACGAGCTGCAGTCAGAAAGCCGATACCCTCTA
>NZ_JALHBH010000001.1:0-201 GCF_022836805.1 Pseudomonas sp. RGM 3321 | reverse complement strand
GGTAATGCCTTTCGTGACGCTCTGCGTCACACAGCGGTTCTGCGACTTCAGGTGTTTTGGGGTTCGACTCAGACTCTCGTTCCCACGCTCCGCGTTGTAATGCCTTTCGTGACGCTCTGCGTCACACAGCGGTTCTGCGACTTCAGGTGGATTGGGGTTCGACTCAGACTCTCGTTCCCACGCTCCGCGTGGTAATGCCTT